>JBMHDP010000348.1:0-16448 GCA_049889335.1 Planctomycetota bacterium | reverse complement strand
GTCGAGCTCGTCGACCGCGGTCGGGCCGCTCCGGCGCCCGCAGCCCGGGAGCGCGGCGAGCGCGGCGATCGCCGCGAGCGCGACGGCGAGGACCTGGCGACGGCGAGCGGTCACGGGGGCGCCTCGGACCGTCGGCCTCAGAACCCGAACCCGGTCGTCTCCAACCGGACGCGCAGCAGGTAGCGGTCCGCGGTCACGAACAGGCTGCGGCCGTCCTCGCCGAACGCGCAGTTGCTGGTGGCCTCTCCGGTGCACAGCGTGCCGAGGTGGTCGCCCCCTGGCGTCAGCACCAGCACGCCGCCCGGCCCGGTCGCGAACAGGTTGCCGTGACGGTCGACCTTGAGCCCGTCGGGCAGCCCCTTGAGCCGCGGCACCATCGGGGTGGCGTCGAAGAGCACGCGGCCGTCGCCGAGGCGGCCGTCGTCGAGCACCGGGAAGGCCATCCACACGGCGCGGCGCGGGTCGCTGTTGGCGACGTAGAGCGTGCGGTAGTCCGGCGAGAACGCGAGGCCGTTGGGGCGCGACATCTCCGCGGTCAGGAGGGTGACCTCCCCGTCGGCCGCGCGGCGGTACACGCCCTGGAACGGGATGCCCTTCTCCGGGTCCTGCATCTTGCGCGTCAGCCCGTACGGCGGGTCGGTGAAGTAGAGGTCGCCGCTGCGGTGGAACACGGCGTCGTTCGGGCTGTTGAGCCGCTGGCCGCCGAAGGTGGCGGCGAGCGCCTCGTAGCGGGCCGCGGGCGCGTCGAGCGGCGCGAGCATGCGACCGACCTGGCGCTCGCCGTGTTGGCAGAGCACGAGGCGGCCCTGCGGGTCGAGCAGCAGGCCGTTGGAGCCGGGCTCGTCAGGCGCGATGTGGTTCGGCCGGGGGATCGGGCCGAGGTAGCCGCTCTGCTCGAGGTAGACCGAGAGGCCGTGACCCTGCTGCCACTTCATCACGCGGTTGGGCGGGATGTCCGAGAAGATCACGTAGCCGCCGTCCTCCGGGATCCAGAGCGGGCCCTCCGACCAGTCGAAGCCCTCGGCCAGGACCTCGAAGCGGGCGTCGGGGTCGACCAGCGCGTCGAGCGTCGGCGAGCGCCGCTCGACCTCCCCGAGCGGCCGCAGCGAGTCGGTGCTCGCGCAGGCGGCGAGCAGGGCGAGCAGGGAGAGGGACGAGAGCACTTGCGGACGCACGCGCTCATTGAAGCGCCAACGCCCGCTCGGCGCGAACCTCAGCGTACGAGGTGCCAACGCGTCTGGCGCCCGCCCAGGTAGGTGACCTCCTGCCCGTCGAAGCAGGCGTCCTGCTCCAGGCCGATCTGCACCCACTGGCCGCCCCACTCGGGGACCTGCACCTTGACGTTGCCCTCGATGGCGTAGCAGGTGTTGGCGTGCAGCGGCCAGTCGCCGCGGACCGGCGTCGGCCCCTGGTTGTCCCACATGCCGATGGTCGGGCCCGGCGCGTGACCGAAGAAGCCGAGCGGGTGGGTGTAGACGCTGTTGCGCACGCCCTCGTCGCGGCACTTGCGCAGCGTCTCTGCGAGGACCTGGTTGCCGGTGCGGCCCGCGACAAACGACGAGGTCAGCAGGTCCTGCCAGCGGTTGCCGACCTGCAGCGCGCGCTGCAGCCCGGCCGGCACGTCGCGCTCGTCGGCGCGCAGCACGTAGCCCATCTCCTGGGTGTCGGTGCAGAGCCGCAGGTAGCGGACGCCCACGTCGCAGTGCAGCACGTCGCCGCGGTGGATGGTCGCGTCGCTGTCGCCGAAGAACGCGCGCTCGTCGTCGGCTCCTTCGACGCGGCGCTGCACGTCGCAGATCGGGTGGAACCAGACCGGCAGACCGAGCGACTGGAACCGCTGCCGCAGCCACCAGCGCACGTCGTCGGTCGTGGTGACGCCGGGCGTGATCACGTCGCTGGAGAACGCCTCGGCGATGACGCCGCGCGCCAGCTGCACGATCTGTGGGTAGAGCTCGAGCTCGGCCTCGGTCCGCGTCTCGAACCATCGCACGCACAGCCGCTCGGCGGAGACGAGGCGGTCGCGGCGCTCGCCGAGCGCGGCTTCGAGCCGCTGTCGGAGGCCCGCGCTCAGGCCGTCGGCGACGGCCCAGTCGCGGCTCGTGTCGACGGCGATGCTCGCAGGGTCCCGCTCGGCCACCAGCTCGCCGAGCCGCTGCCACTGCTCCTCGACCGAGCCGGTCTCGCCGCCGTCCCAGGCGCTCTCGTAGAGATCGCCGAGGCCGTAGCGGCTGACGGTCAGGCGCTCGACGCCCTGCTCCGGACCGCGGTCGAAGAACACCAGGATCGTCGTGCGGCGCGCGGCGAACACCGGCGCGGGCACGAGCGTCCGGTAGACGGGGTCCTCGTTGTACTCGCGGTTGGCGACGATCCACATCTGCACCCCGCACTCGCGCATCAGCGCCGGCAGCAGCTGCTCCAGGCGCTCGGTGAGCACGGCGTTGACCTTGGCGCGCTGCTGGGCGAGCGACAGCACGACGGGCGGGCGCGGCACCGCGTAGCCCTGGTCCCAGGCCTGCTGCGTCGTGGCGGTCCGGGCCGGGAGGGCCGCCGCGACGGTCGCCGCGAAGGGGAGGAGCAGGTGGAGGCTTCGGGCGCGCATGAGGAGCGAGCGTAGCGGCGACGCGTCGGGGAGGGCTAGCATGCGAGCGGTCCTCGAGCCTGGAGCTCCGCGCATGCGCCTCACCGCTGTCTTCTCTCTCGCTGTCTTCACGTGGTCCCTGCCGGCCCAGGTCCAGCACCACGACCCGTCCGCGGCGGCGCTCGTCGACCTCGACGCGAAGGTCGAGAAGCTCGGCGGCGGCATGCAGTTCACGGAGGGGCCCGCCTGGCTGCCCGACGCACAGGCGCTGGTGTTCTCCGACATCCCGCGCGCCAAGCTGATGCGTTGGACTGCGGCGCGCGGCGTCGAGGAGTGGCGCGACAGCGCGCAGAGCAACGGCAACGCGCGCGGCCCCAAGGGGCGGCTGTTCTCTTGCCAGCACGCCGCCCGGAACGTCGTGCGCTACGAAGCAGACGGCCGGCTCACGGTGCTCGCGGCGGCGCACGACGGCGCGCCGCTGAACTCGCCCAACGACCTCGCGGTGGACCGCTTCGGCAACCTCTGGTTCACGGACCCGACCTACGGGCTCCGCGGTCGTGAGCGCGCGCAGTCCGGCAACTACGTCTACTACCTCCGGGTCGGCGGCGCGCCGGTCGTCGTGCAGCGGGACTTCGACATGCCCAACGGCGTGTGCCTCTCGCCGTCCCAGGCCACGCTCTACGTCGCCGACAGCGGCAAGAAGCAGCGGATCGGGGCCTTCGCGGTGCGGGCGGACGGGACGCTCGGCGAGCCGCTGTTCTGGCTCCCGACCGGCGCGGACGGGCTGCGCTGCGACGCGGAGGGCAACCTCTACGCGGCGTGCCGGGACGGCGTGCGCGTCTACTCGGCCCGCGGCGAGCACCTCGCCACGATCGGTCTCCCGGAGGCGCCGGCGAACCTCGCCTTCGGCGGCGACGGCTCGCGCGACCTGTTCGTGACCGCCCGAACGAGCCTCTACCGGGTGCGGCTGCGCGCGCGCGGGGTCGCGCCCTACGACCCGGACGAGTGGACGCCAGGGGGCGTCCGCCTGGGGAAGCCTGCGGCGGCGGGACCCTACGCGGACCGCTTCTACCGCGGGCACCGCCCGATCCGGCGGCACGTCCGCGCGGGCCTGGACTGGCTCGCGCGGCACCAGGACGAGGACGGCGGGTGGGACTGTGACCGCTTCATGAAGCACGACGTCGCGCCGGACGTGTGCGACGGCGCCGGAAGGGCGAGCTACGACGTGGGCGTCACGGCGCTCGCGCTGCTCGCCTTCCTCGGAGACGGCAACACGCTGCGCTCCGGCGAGCACCGAGACGTCGTCAAGAAGGCCGTCGTCTGGTTGCGGGACCACCAGGATGAGGGTGGACGCTTTGGCGCGCAGGACGCGCCCGACTGGATCTACGGACACGCGATCGCGACCTACGCGATGGTCGAGGCCTACGACGTCTCTTCGATGAAGGGGCTGATCCCGCCCGTCGAACGCGCCCTCGGCTGTCTCCAGGCGCACCGCGGCGACCGCGCGGTCTGGCGCTACGCAGCTCAGGACGCGCGCGGAGACCTGTCGGTGACCGGTTGGGCCGTCCTGGCGCTGCAGGCAGCAGGGGAGGCCGGGTTGCAGACGGACACCGCGTGGCGGGCGGTGTGCGCCGAGTGGTTGGACGCGGTCTCGGACGCGACCGGGCGGCACGGCTACACCAAGCGCGGCGAGCCGAGCTCCAGGCTGCCCGGTGACCACATCCGCCGATTCCCGGTGACCAGCTGCGAGCCGCTGACGGCGATCGGCGTGATGTGCCGGGCCATGCTCGGCCAGGCGCCGACGCCCGGGTCTGTGATGGACGCCGCGGCCGACCGCCTCGTCCGCGAGCCCCCGGCCTGGAGCGTCGGGGACGGCCGCGCGGACCCCTACTACTGGTTCTGGGGCAGCGACGCGATGCGTCAGGTCGGCGGCGCGCGCTGGCGGACGTGGCGGCGCGCGCTCGAGTCCGCGGTGACCGCGCACCAGCGCGGCTCGTCGCAGGGGGCGGCGGCGGCCGGCTCCTGGGACCCGGTCGGGCCCTGGGGCGAGGTCGGCGGCCGCGTCTACAGCACGGCCCTCACGACGCTCGCCCTGCAGTCGAGCTATCGCCTGGTGCCGCAGCGGCGCTGAGCCGTCGCGCCGGCGGCGCGGCCGGAGAGGCGGTGCCACGGGCCGGTCGGGGCGGATGCAAGCTGCTGCGCAGGAGCGGGTTGCGGATCGCGGGCCGGGCACCTTCGATGTAGGGGTGACCTCCGACTTCTACTGCGACGAAGTGCTCAGCGGCGCGACCGCGGTCGACGTCGTCGCCGAGACGCCCGAGGTGCTCGCCTACCATCACACGCGGCCGTTCTGGCCGGTGCACATCGTCGTGATCCCGAAGCAGCACGTGCCGTCGTTGACCGACCTCGGCGACGGCGACGAGGCGCTGCTCCACAAGCTGCTCGCCGTCGTCCGCGAGGTCGCCGCGCGCGTCGAGGCCGAGCACGGCCGCGCGCGCGTGCTGACCAACCTCGGCGCCTACCAGGACAGCAAGCACCTGCACTTCCACGTCAACAGCGGGGAGCCGCTGCGATGAGTCGGCAGCTGGACGCGCACCTGCTGCGCAACGCGGTGCTGTCGTTCGCCGTCGACGGCGACCTGCTCAGCATCCAGCCGCTCAAGCGCGGCCACATCCACGACACCTTCGTCTCGACCTGGCGGAAGGACGGCGCGCTCCGGCGCTTTCTCCACCAGCGCATGAACGACAAGGTGTTCCAGGACATCCCGGCCGTGATGCACAACATCGAGACGGTCAGCCGCCACCTGCGCCAGAAGATGGACGGCAAGAGCACGCTGGACGGCTTCCGCGTGCTGGACCTCGTCTCGACGCGCGAGGACCGCTCCTACCTCGTGGACGAGAGCGGGCAGTGGCGCACCTACGCGTTCATCGAGAACACCTCGAGCCGGGACCAGTGCAGCAAGCCCGAGCAGGCGTTCGAGGCGGCGCGGGCGTTCGGGTGGTTCACCTCGCAGCTCGCGGACCTCGACGCGACGCACCTGCGCGAGACGTTGCCGAGGTTCTTCAGCACGCCGCACCGCCTGCAGCAGTTCGAGGACGCGCTCGCCGAGGACCCGCGCAACCGCGCGGTCCACTGCGTGCCCGAGGTCCGGTTCGCGCAGACGCGCCGGGAGACGGCCTTCGTGATCGAGGACATGCTGCGCCGCGGCGAGCTGCCGATGCGCACCGTACACGGCGACACCAAGCTCAACAACGTCCTGTTCTGCAACGACACCGACCGGGCGCTCTGCATCGTCGACCTCGACACCTGCATGCCGGGCTACTCGCTCTACGACTTCGGCGACCTGGTGCGGTTCACCGCGGCGACGTCGGCCGAGGACGAGCAGGACCTGGACAAGGCGGGCACGGACCTCGGCCTCTACCGGCGGCTCGTCAACGGCTACCTCGACGGGACCCGCGGGGCGCTCTCCAAGGCCGAGATCGAGCTGATGCCGTTCGCGGCGCGGCTGGTGACCTACACGATCGGCCTCCGGTTCCTGGCCGACCACCTCGCAGGCGACGTCTACTTCAAGGTGCATCGACCCGGCCACAACCTCGACCGCGCGCGCGTGCAGTTCCGCATGGTCGAGAAGATGGAGCAGCACGCGGAGTCGATGGCCGTCGCGGCGCAGTGACGACGCGAGGCCGCCGACCGGGGCGAGGAAGCCGCGCGTGGATGCGGTATCTTCTTCGCGCCGATGGCTGACGAAGAGCGCGCCCCGAACGAAGACCCGCTGCCGCACCTCGCGTGGCTGGAGGCGCTCGCCGAGGCGCCGGAGCGGCTGCTCGACCTCGACCCGGACGACCTCGTCCGGCTGCGGCGCGCGGCGGGCAAGGTGGCGCTGCCGGACCGCATGACGCGCCGCAAGCTGTCGAACGAGCGGCGGAGCCGTCTGCGCAGGGAGCTCCGCGAGCAGGACGACCGCGCGCTCGAGGCGACCAGCAACCGGCAGCTGAAGCGCGCGCTGGCCTTCCCGGTCGCGCCGAAGCAGCTGGAGATCACGGCGGCGCAGCGGCGCCTGCTGGAGCGCCAGGCGCGCGAGCGACCCAAGGAGGCGCGCCCGCGCCTCAACAAGCCGCAGGCCTGCTACGTGTGCAAGGAGCCGTACTCCGAGCTGCACTTCCACTACGACTCGATGTGTCCGACCTGCGCCGACCTCAACTGGCTCAAGCGCACCGCGACCGCGGACCTCAGCGGCCGGGTGGCGCTGGTGACCGGCGCGCGCGTCAAGATCGGCTACGAGATCGTGCTGTTCCTGCTGCGGGCGGGCTGCCGCGTGATCGCGACGACCCGCTTCGCGTGCGACGCCGCGCGGCGCTTCGAGCAGGCGCCGGACTTCGAGCAGTGGCGCGACCGCCTGGACCTGCGCGCGCTCGACCTGCGCCACACGCCGTCCGTGGAGGCGTTCTGCGACGAGCTCGTGCGGCGGGAAGCGCGCCTCGACTTCCTGGTCCACAACGCCTGCCAGACCGTCCGCCGGCCGCCCGACTACTACCGGGACATGGCGACGCGCGAGGACCCGCGCGCGCTGCCGCCGCTCCTGCAGGAGCTGCTCGGGGAGCAGACCGCGGAGCGCGCCCTCTCGGTGCACCGCGCGCCCGATCGCGTCGCGCAGCTGAGCCAGCTCGACCTGCTCGGGGAGGGGGACCAGTCGCACCTCTTCCCGGCGGCGATGACCGACGGGGAGGGGCAGCAGCTCGACCTCCGCGACAAGAACTCGTGGAGGATGGAGCTCGCCGAGGTCCCGACGGTCGAGCTGCTGGAGGTGCAGCTCGTCAACCAGATCGCCCCGTTCGTCATGAACGCGCGCCTGAAGCCGCTGATGCTCGCCGTAGAGACGCCCGACAAGCACATCGTCAACGTGTCGGCGATGGAGGGGCAGTTCAACCGCGCGCTGAAGACCACGCGGCACCCGCACACGAACATGGCCAAGGCGGCGCTCAACATGATGACGCGCACGTCGGCGGGGGACTACGTCAAGGACGGCATCCACATGAACAGCGTCGACACCGGCTGGGTGACCGACGAGGACGACTTCGCCAGGACCGTCGAGAAGGAGGAGGCGCAGCGCTTCGCCCCGCCGCTGGACTCCGTCGACGGCGCCGCGCGCTGCGTCGACCCGATCTTCGTCGGCGTCAACACGGGCCACCACTGCTGGGGGCAGTTCCTCAAGGACTACAGGCCCGCGCCGTGGTAGGTGCGTCCGGGGACCTCTCGTCGCTGCTGGCGCAGGCGCACGTGGTGCTGCTGCGGCCGCGCTGGGCGCGCAACCTGGGCAGCGTCGCGCGCGCCATGAAGAACTTCGGGCTGCGACGCCTCACCATCGTGGAGTCGCAGATTGGCTCCTGGAGCGACGCCTGGCAGATGGCGGTGCACGCGGACGACGTGCTCGAGGCCTCGGTCCAGACTGACGACCTGGAGGCGACGCTCGCGGACGCCGCGTGGGTCGTCGGCACGACGAACAACCCGCCGGGCTCGGTGCAGGTGCTGACGCCGCGTGAGGTCGCCGAGGAGGCGGTCACGCGCGGCCCGCCGACGCTGCTCTTCGGCGGGGAGATCAACGGGCTGGACCCGGCCGAGCTGCTGCGGTGCCACGCCGTCTCGGTCGTGCCGACGGCGCCCGAGCAGTCGTCGCTCAACCTCGCGCAGGCGGTGTGCGTCTACGGCGCGGAGCTGTTCGCGAGGTGCGGTCGCGCCGCGGCCGACGCGCGGGCGCGCGAGCCGGCCGCGTCGACGGAGCTCCTGCAGCAGGTCGAGCGGCTGCTGACGCACGCGCTCGAGCAGTCGCAGTGGGCCAAGGCCAACCGCCCCAAGAACGCGATCGGGCAGCTGATGCAGCCGCTCTACCGCGCGGGCCTGACGGCGCGGGAGGCGCACGCCTGGATGTCGGCGCTGGGCAAGATCTGGCGACCGCGCGACGCCGACGAGGCCTAGCGGCGGGCGGAACCGCCGGTGCCGAGGGCGGAACGGGCGCCGTTCACGCTGCCCGCGCAGCGCGGCCGATGAGACCGCGTCGCGCCGCGGGGCCTCGTCGGCCCGGGCGCGCCCAGACCACCGCAACCTCGCACCGCAGCATGGATCTCTTCAGCGTCGTCGGCCTCGTGCTCGCCTTCGTCGGCGTCATCGGCGGCATGATCCTCGAGGGCGGCCACCCCGGGGAGCTGCTGCAGGTCACCGCGTTCTTGATCGTGATCGTCGGCTCGCTCGGCGCGACGCTCGTCGCGACGGTGCCGTCCGACGTCGGCCAGGCGGTGCAGTCGCTCAAGCGGGTGTTCCTGCCGGGCAAGTACGACTTCCACGGGCTGATGGACAAGATCCTCGAGCTCGCCAACCTCGCGCGTCGCGAGGGCCTGCTGGCGCTCGAGACGTACGCCAACAGCGGCGAGGGCGACCCGTTCCTGGTGAAGTGCCTGACGCTGGCCATCGACGGGAGCTCCGCCGAGGCCATCCGGGAGACCGTCGAGGTGGACATGCACATCGCCGAAGAGGACCAGAAGGCGGGCATGAAGTTCTGGGAGACCTGGGGCGCGCTCGCGCCCACGGTCGGCGTGCTCGGCGCCGTGCTGGGGCTGATGCACGTCATGTCGGTGCTCGACCAGCCGGAGCTGATCGGGCCGGGCATCGCGGTCGCGTTCGTGGCGACGGTCTACGGCGTCGGCTTCGCCAACGTGGTCTGCCTGCCGATGTCGTTCAAGCTCAAGCGGCACGTCGAGCACGACCAGCTGCTCAAGAGCATGGTGCTCGAGGGCGTGGTCGGCATCCAGTCGGGCATCGCGCCGGGCGCGCTGCGCAGCAAGCTGAAGGTCTACGCCGACAGCCACGGCGGCGGCCACAAGAAGAGCTGACGAGCGGGACTCTCCGCCGCGACAATGGCCAAGAAGCACAAGCACGAAGAGCACGTCAACCACGAGCGCTGGGTCATCTCCTTCGCGGACATGATGACGCTGCTGTTCGCGCTGTTCGTGGTGCTCTACGCGATGGGGGTCCAGGACCTCGAGAAGCTGAAGAAGCTCAAGAAGTCGATCCAGTTCGCCTTCAACATCGAGGGGTCCGGCAAGACCAAGGACGAGGGGATCTTCGAGAAGGTGTCGGGCGCGGGCGACCTGCAGCTGCCCGCGACGATCTTCAACGGGCAGCAAGGCCCGATGAAGCGGTTCCTCGCCGAGCAGCTGGAGGACTTCCGTGAGGTCGTCGGCCGGTCGCTCGAGGTCGACATGACCGACGACGCGATCACCGTGACCGCGCCGCTGTCGAAGTACTTCGAAGAGGGGCGCGCCTACCCGGTGCGGCGGCGCGTCGCCGAGCAGCTCGACCGCGTCTTCGACGGGTCGCTGTCGTTCACGTCCAGGATCCACGTCCGCGTCGAGACGCCCAACATCCCGATCGCGCGGCGGCCGGACGGCAGCGTCGTGACCTCGGAGGACCTCTGCATCGAGCGCGTGCGGACGCTCGCGCGGATCGCGAGCAACAACCCGCAGGTGCTGCCCAGCATGGTCAGCCACGAGTGGATCCAGCAGCCCGCGGCCGCCGGGCCGGGGAGCTGGGAGGACCACGCGCGGCTCGTGATCACGTTCTCGAACGAGGACGGGTAGGGCGCGGCGGTCGGGCGCGCGGGGCCTACTCGCCGAGCATGCGTCCGAGGATGGTCTTCTGGATCATCGAGGTGCCCTCGTAGATCCGCAGCGCCTGGACGTCGCGCCAGAGCCGCTCGACCGGGTAGGCCGAGGTGTAGCCGCGGCCGCCGTGGAGCATGACCGCCTGCTCGGCGGCGGCGGCGGCGGCCTCGGTGGAGTAGAGCTTGGCCATCGCGAGGTCGGCGTGGGTCTCGGCCCCGGCGGCGCGCCGGGCCGCGCAGCGGTGCACGAGCGCGCGGCTGGCGTGCAGCGACGTCAGCATGTCGGCGAGGCGCTCCTGCACCATCTGGAAGCGCGCCAGCGGCTCGCCGAACTGTCGGCGCTCCCGGGTGAAGGCGACGGCCTCGGCGAGCGCGCGCCGGTGGATCCCGACCGCGCCGGCGGCGACCGACAGGCGCCCGGCGGCGAGGCCGTTCATCGCGATGCCGAAGCCCTTGCCGACGGGGCCGACGACCTCGTCGGCGGCCGCGACGACGCCGTCGAGCTCCAGGACCGCGTGGTCGCTGCCGCGGTGTCCGAGGTCGACGCCCGGCATCGGGCTCCGTCGGATCCCCGCCCGGTCCGTCGGCAGCAGGAACGCCGTCAGGCCCTTGTGTCCGAGGTCCGGGTCGACGGTCGCGAACAGCAGCAGCACGTCCGCGACGCCCCCGTTCGTGATCCAGTGCTTGGTGCCGGAGATCCGGTAGCTGCCGTCCGCCTGCCGCTCGGCGCGCGTCTGGAGCGACGCGACGTCGCTGCCGGCGTCCGGCTCGGTGAGCCCGAAGCACCCGATCGCCTCGCCGCGCATCAGCGGTCCGAGCCAGCGCTCGCGCTGCGCCTCGTCGCCGTTGTGGTGCAGGCACTGGGTCACGAGCCCGGTCTGCACCGCGCAGAAGCCGCGCGCGTTGCCGCAGGCGGCGCCGAGCTCCTCGTGCGCGATCGCGAGCTGGAGCGGGGTCCAGCCGCCGCCGCCGACGTCAGCGGGCAGCGGGCCGCCCAGCACGCCGGCGCGCCCGAGGTCCTCGACCATCTCGCGGCGGAACGTGCAGGTCTCGTCGATCTCGCGCGCGTAGGGCGCGAGCCTGTCGTCGGCGAACGCGCGCACCTCCCGCGCGAACGCGCGCGAGGGCTCGTCGAGGTCGCTGTCCGGCAGGAAGAGGTCGCGGTAGTCGGTCGTGCTCATTTGCCCTCGAACTTGGGCGCGCGGCCCTCGTTCCACGCGTCGTAGAACTCGCGGTGGTCGCGGGCGCGCAGCAGCAGCGCCTGCGCCTGCGCCTCCTGCTCGATCGCTGCGTCGAGGTCCATGGGCCACTCGTTCCACACCATCTTCTTGGTCATGCCGATCGCGAGGCCCGGCCCGGCGGCCAGCCGCCGCGCGAGCGTGAGCGCTTCGTCGAGCACCTCGTCGGGCGCGGTCACGCGGTTGGCGAGGCCGATGCGGAGGCACTCGTCTGCCGGGATCTTGTCGCCGAGCGTCAGGTGCTCCATCGCGCGCCCGGTGCCGATGATCTTCGGCAGCAGCCACGCCGCGCCCATGTCCGCGCCGGTCAGGCCCACCTTGGTGAAGAGGAACGCGAACTTCGCCTGCGCGGACATCACGCGGAGGTCGCTGGCGAGCGCGAGCACGGCGCCGGCGCCCGCGGCGACGCCGTTGATCGCCGCGACGACGGGCTTCTCGAGCCGCAGCATGTTGCGGACCACCGCGCCCGTCATGCGCGTGAACGCCAGGGTGCCCGCGAGGTCGCGCGTGAGCAGGGGGCCGATGATCTCGTCGACGCTGCCGCCGCTGCAGAAGCCCTTGCCCCTGCCGGTGAGCACCAGCGCGCGCACGCGGTCATCGGTCTGGAGGTCGACGAACAGCCGCTCCAGCTGGCCGTAGACGTCGAAGGTGAGGGAATTGAGCGTGTCTGGCCGGTCCAGGGTCAGCACCGCGACGCCGTCGTCGCTGATTTCGAAGTGGAAGTCGAAGTCACTCATGGTCAGTCGAGGAACCCCGGCGGCTCCTGGTCGAGGTGGTAGACGCAGCCGTCGGGGCGGTCGCGCAGCAGCGCGGCGACCGCCGCGGCGACTTCTTCGCAGGTGTGCATGCGGCCGATGCGGTTCTGGCGACCCATCTGCGTGAGGGCGTCCGCAGCCGTCGTCCGGCCCTTGGAGGCGACGGCGTCCGCCGCCTGGCGCGTGATGTCGCTGTCGACGAAGCCCGGGCAGACCGCGTAGCAGCGCAGCCCCTTGTCGCGCATCTCTTCGTGCAGCGCGCGCGTGAGCCCGACCATCGCGTGCTTGGCCGCGGTGTAGGCAGAGGTGAAGGGGTAGCCGCGCAGGCCCGCGGTCGACGCCAGGTGGACGAGCGCGCCGGCGCCGCGCGCCTTCATGCCCGGCGCGCAGGCGCGGGCGAAGGCCAGGGGCGCGGCGACGTGGAGGTCCCAGACCTCCTGGAGCGCGGCGTCGGTGGTGTCCTCGATCTTGGCGGACGGCGCGGTCCCCGCGTTGCTGACCACGACGTCCGGCGGGCCGAAGTGACGCGCGGAGGCGGACAGGACCTCGTCGACAGCGCCCGCCACGCGGAGGTCCACCGCGCAGGTCTCGACCACAGCGCCGCGCGCCCGCAGCGCCGCCGCGCGCTCGGACAGCTGGCGCGCGGTGCGGGCGACGAGCAGCAGCCGGTGGCCGTCGGCCGCCAGCGCATCGGCGATCGCTCGCCCGATCCCGCGGCTGCTGCCGGTCACGATCGTCACGGGTGCGCCGGGAGACGTCATCCGAGCATGCTCGCGCACGAGCAGGGTCGCAGGCAACGAACCTTTCGGGTCCTGGCGAACAGGTTTGCTTCAGCGCCGTCGCCGAGAGGTCGATACCACCGGCGGGAAAGGGAAGGAGGGGCGTCGAGTTGTGGACGACCCTCGAAAAGGGCTCGGTGGGGACCGGGCCCTTTTCTTTTTGTACGGACCGGGCCGTCGCGAGCCGGCGCCGCCCGCGCCGCTGCCGACGCTGCACGGAATGGACTTGGGCGCGGCGCCCCGAGGTGCCGATGGCACGGGCTCCAGGAGTCCTTGATGCCGAAGAACCTGTCCGTGGTCCTGCTCTCGATCTGCTCGTTCGCCGTGGGCCAGTCCACGGCGACGGTCCCGGCCGTCTGCGAGGGGCTGCCCGGGAACGCCGCCGTCGCGATGCCGCTCCGGTGGAGCGAAGGCACGCTGCAGGTGTTCGTCGACCCGGGCCTGCTGCCGCCCAACTTCGCGGGCGCGTCGATCAGCGGGCTGCAGCTGCGCCGGTCCGTTCTGCCGGGTGATGTCGCCTATCCGGCGATCTCGCGGACCTTAACGGTTCGCGGTGGATTCCAGTCCGGCGTCGCGGCGACGGCAGGCGCAGGTCTCACGCAGAACCGGCCCGCCGGGCACCAGCTCCTGTTCGGCCCGGCCGTCGTCCAGGTGCCGGCGACGCCGGCGCCCGGTCCCGACACCACCGTGGGCGACGCCTTCGTCCAGATCACGTTCTCGACGCCGCTCGTGGTGACCCCCGGCACGCTGTTCCTCGAGCTGCAGGTCTCGGACGGGCCGCTCACGATCAGCAGTGGACACTGGGTCGACGCGGTCTGGTTCGAAGACGGCGTCGACGAGGGGCTCGTGGTCCAAGTGGGGGACGGCAGCTGCACGACGCGCAGCGAGCCGACCGAGCTGGCCTACACGGGCTCGAGCGGTCCGGTGGCGGGGAGCAGCCTCGCGCTCGCCGTCTCCGGCGTGCCGCCGACCAACGTGTTCACGGGCGAGACAGGCTTCGTGGTCGCCTGGGCCGGCGTCGACCCGGCGAGCCGGCCGCCCGGTCTCGGCTACCTGGGGTTCGGCGCGGGCCTCGGTGGCCTCGACCCGACGATGACGGCGTGCCACCAGTGGGCGCCGCTGGACTTCAGCTGGTTCGGGACCTCGGATGCCGCCGGCCGCTTCGCGACGTCGCTGACGGTGCCCGGCAGCGCGGCGGTGGGAGCCCGCCTGGGTCTCCAGGCCGCCTGGCTCGACGTCAGCCGCCCCAGCCTGCCGCTCTCCCTGAGCAACGGGCTGCAGCTGGTCTGCTCGGGCGCGGGTGTCGGCAGCGGCTGCAGCAGCTGCTTCTTCCCCGGGGCCGCGACGAGCTCGCCCTGGGGCCCTCAGATCGGTCAGATGCCTGTGCTGCTGCTGGACTACTGACGATCCGGGTGCGCGGAGAGCTGCTCCATCGACTGCCTCGAGCGGGCCCGCCCCGGGTCGGGAAGCGCTTGCCATTTTGCCGGCCGTCGCTACTCTTCTCCGCCCTCCCAAACCGGCCTCTGCCTGAGGCCGACCCGATCGCGTCATGGCCAAGCCTAAGAAGAAAAGAGAGATCGTCTTCCTCGTCTGCGAGGAGAGCGGTGACCGCAACTACACGCTGCTCAAGAAGCCCGGCACGCCGAAGCTGGAGTTGAGCAAGTACTGCCCGCGTCTGCGGAAGCACACCAAGCACGTCGAGAAGAAGAAGTAGTCACCGCGCTCGCCCATCGCGCTCGCCCACGGCTGTCAGAGCGCGTGGCCGCGATCGAGCGCGGGCCGTCCCGCTGTGCGGGGTCGCGACCTTCGACCACCTCAGGACCGGACGCTGTTGACGGCCACGTCGCGAGGCCCCCTCGCGGCCCGTCCTTGAGGATCGGCCTTCGAGGAGCCGCTCCTTAGGAGATGCCTTCTGAGGAAATGACTGTCAGCGGTCGCCGACGAGGCATCGGCCAAGAGCAGCCCCACTGCCGTGTCCGGTGGCGCCCGGACACCTCGGCTGCTGCGCCAACGCATCCCGTCACGGTCTCCGCGGCGGCAAACACCGGGCCAGCAGCTCCTCGAGCCGCCCGCGGCTGCTGTCCGACAGCGGCAAGCTGCGGAGCCGCGCGCCCCGGCGGGCGACGGCGTTGACGTCGTCGTCCTCTAGGTTCTGCAGGGCCAGGACCACGGCGCCCAGGTGCCCTGCGTTGTTCGCGATCTCCGGGTCGTCGAGGACCTGATGGATGGCCGCTTCGGCGCCTGCTGCGGTCCCGTGCACCGTGAAGACGAACATCGCCTGGAGTCGCACCTCGGCCGAAGGGTCGTGGTCGAGCGCGGTCCTCGCGATCTCCAAGCCCGCGGCGTCGGGCAGCATCCCGAGCCCCATCACCATCTCTCGGCGGAGCGCGGAGCGGGTGCCGGCGGCGAGCTGCGTGCGGTAGGCGTCGGCCAGGAGGTCCGGCGCGCGTACGCCGACGGCGAGGAGCGTGCCCCGCGTGTGCTGCAGCAGCGGCGAGAGCGCGCTCAGCACCTCCAGCGCCTCGGCCGGCGGGAGCGATCGACCTGCGATCTGGGCGACCTCCGTCGCGAGCCCGCGGTCGTCGCGCTCTCGCAGCCACGCGAGCGCGAACAGCCGGAAGCGGCGATCGGTCAGCAGCTGGCTGCAGGCGACGACGACCTGGCTCGGATCCGCGCCGTCCAGCAGGACGAGCGCAAGCCGCGACAGCTCTGCCGAGGTGCGCAGGCCCCCGGCTCGGAGGTTGGTCCACAGGGTGAGGAGCAGCCGCGTCGCGATCGGGCGCGCGACGGCGCCCTCGCCGGCGTGGCGCAGCAGCTCCAGGACCTGGGGCTCGTGCCGAAGCTGCAAGAACGGCCGGTCGCGCAGCACCCGGTCGCCCATCTCGGCCGTGTGGGAGCCGATCGGCATCGCCGTGAGGAGCGCCGCGACGAGCTGGTCACGCGCGTCGGGTTCTTCGAAGCGTCGCGCGGTCTCGTGACGCCGCGCGAGCTCGGCAGCCAGCACGACCTGAAGCACGCCCAGGCGGATGTTCTGCCCGGCAGGTCGGGCCTCGTCGGCGTCGACGCCGGGCATCTCGACGACCATCGCCAGGGCGCGCTCGCCGGCATCGGCGAAGCGGTGGAGCGCGGTCGCCAGCAAGCCCCGGGCCTCGTCGTCGAGCGCCTTGGCGGCTTCGTGCTCGTCGTCCTGTGCCAGCGCGGCGGTCCGACCGCTCAGATCGCACAGCTGCGCGACGACCTGCTCGAAGGTCGCGAGCTCCGCATCAGGGTCTGGGCTCCACCGTTCTCTCTGGGGAGCCTCGCGGCTCGGCGGCGGGCTCTCGACGCTGGGCGCGACCGTGGCCCGGCCGCTCGCCTCGCCCGCGCCGCTGGCGAAGCTCGCCGGCTTCGGCGGCGGCGCCGATCCGAGGGGATCGTCCGCGCAGGTGAGCAGCGCGCCCAGGG
>JBMHDP010000347.1:0-3368 GCA_049889335.1 Planctomycetota bacterium | reverse complement strand
GGTCGACCGGTCGGCCGCCCATCATCTCGGCGACGGCGGCGCCGCCCGTCTGCAGCTGCGCGGTCTTGAACAGCATCGCGCCGCCTACGAGCGCGACGACCGAGACCGACACGACGCCGAGCAGCGGCAGGCCGGCCCACGTGAGGTCGCTGCCGGGCTTCGCCGTGCCGACGAACAGGCCGAGCGCGGCGCCGTAGATCAGCAGGATGATGCAGACCACGGCCGCGACGAACAGCCACACCAGCCGCCGCGACGCCTTGCGGGCCTGCTCCTGGTGCCCGAAGAAGTCCATCGCCACTACGCGCCCTCCAGCTCGAACAGCGCGACGCCGGCCCGCCGCGCGCAGAACACGCCGCCGCCGCAATCTTGGAAGTCCGCGCGGAGCCGGCGCCGGTAGAACGCGCCGGTGCGCAGGTGGACGTCGCCGTCAGTGACCGAGCGGTCGCAGTTCTCGTCCCAGTCGCGCTTGGTGAGCGCCTCGAGGTAGAGCCCGCCGTCGGCCCAGCGGCCGAGGTTGGCGAGCGCGGCGGCCGCGGTCGCGTCGTCGAGGTACTGCATCACGCCTTGGCACACGACGAGGTCGAAGGTGTCCCGGCCGAGTTCGCGCTCGGGGTCGAGCGTCGCGACGGAGCCCTGGTGCCAGCCGAACCGCTCGCACAGGTACGCGCTGTACTCGACGCCGTAGTAGCGGGCCTTCGGCCACAGCGCTCGCACGGCGTGCTGCCAGTGGCCGACGCCGCAGCCGACGTCCAGCACCGACCGCACGGGAACCTGGAGGTAGTCGAGGTAGCCCTTGACGAACCTCGCGAGGCGGTCGACCTCGCGCTGGTCGCTGACGCGCGTTCTCGCGTCGCCATAGAAGCGTCGGTAGTAGGCTTCGTCGAACGGGTCTTCGGCGCGCTGCTTGCTCGTGTAGGGGGCGGTCTTGGCCATGATTCGTCTGCGCCGCGATCGTCGCCCACCCAGGTGCTCGGCGCCACGCCAAAGCCGCGCGGGACGGCGCCGTGACGCGTCGGCTTCGGCGGCCTAGACTCGGCACGCCGTCCAAGGCCGAAGCCCATGACCGACCGCCCGATCCGCCCCGCTGTGCCCGGCGACGAGCCGCACATCGCCCGCTTCATCCGCGACCTCGCGCGCTACGAGCGGCTCGAGCACGAGGTCGACCTCAGCGAAGAGCGCCTCAAGGAGCACCTGTTCGGCGACCGGCCGGTCTGCGGCGCGCTGATCTGCGAGCACGAGGGCCGGCCGGTCGGCTTCGCGCTGCACTTCGTCAGCTACTCGACGTTCTGGTGTCGGCCGTGCCTGTTCCTCGAGGACCTCTACGTCGACCCCGAGCACCGCGGGCGCGGCTACGGCCTGGCGCTGCTGCGCGCGTGCGCGCAGCTGGCGGTCGAGCGCGGCTGCCCGCGCCTCGACTGGCACGTGCTGGACTGGAACCAGCTGGCGATCGACTTCTACCAGCGGCAGGGCGCTGTGCTGCTGCCCGACTGGCGCACGTGCCGGCTCGACGGCGACGCGCTGCAGGCGATGGCGCGCGACGCGTAGCGCTGCGTGGGGTGGCCGCGCGCGGTTCAGTTGCCGGCGAGGTCGTTGAGCCAGTCCAGCCACGGCTCTTCGAGGCGCTCGATCGGCACCCCGAGGGCCTGGTCGAACGCCGTGCTGCTGTCGCCCTTGCGCTCGCGCAGCGCCTGCTGGACGTAGGCGAGGAACTTCGGGCGCAGCGGCTGCGGCACGTCTTCGTCCAGGAGCCACGTCGCGAACATCTCGGCCGCCGCCCAGTTGGTCACCGTGTCGGTGTTCTCGGTCAGGTAGAAGCTCGCGTACATCGGCAGGTGCACGAGGTGCGTCAGGCGGTAGCCGCGGCCGAGCGCGCGCAGGGCGACGAGGTCGGCCCGCGAGGCGTCCGTCGGCTGCGCGAAGCCGGCGTCGCCCTGCATCACGCGCTGCAGGTGCATGCCGAGCCCGACCTCAAGCCACGCGCAGACCCGGCCGCGGCTGTCGCCCCGGTCGGCCTCGCCGATGATCGTGCGGTAGAGCAGGCCCTGCGCGCCGACGAAGAACAGGCCCTCGGGGCGCTCAGGGGCAGGGCCGGCGAAGAAGGTCCGGCCGACGTCGCCGTGCGGCGGCGGCTCGAAGTAGGGCCGCGGTCGGTAGCCCCACTTGGGGAACGCCTCGGCGCTGCGGAAGGTCCGGATCTCGACCGGCCTCAGCACCTCGCGCAGCTGCAGCTCCGGTCCGAACCGCTGGAGCCAGACGACCGCCAGGTGTTCGAGGTCGAACAGCGCGCGCACGTTGGCGAGCAGGCCGGCGTCGCAGGTCAGCGCGAAGCGCTCGCCCTGCAGGCGCAGCGGGTCTTCGGCGAGGCGCTCCTCGAGCTGCGCGCGCGTCCGCCACTTGCCGTCGACGGGCCACTGCCACTGCTTGCGGCGCTGCCGGTGGCCGAGGAACTCGTGCATCCGGGCGTCGTCGTCGTCCAGCAGCACCAGCTCGGTCGCCTGCAGCCGGGCGAGGCCGGGGAGCTCGTTCTGCTGGGCCCAGTCGACGAGGTAGCGGAGCGCGCGCGGGGAGCGCCGGTGCCGCAGCCGCCGCTCGAAGAACCTCTCGACCCGCTGCGCGACGGTGTCGGTGGCGAGCACCGCGTCGCGCGGCACCCGCGCGCGCTTGCCGCCGTCGACGATCAGCAGCTCGTCGGTCGCGTACGGCGTCGCCACGCGGCCCTCGACCACTCGGCCGTCGCTGCGCGTGACGCGGTCGCGCCGGTCGTCCTGGGCCGTGAGCGCGACCGCGCCGATCCCCAGCGCGAGGCAGAGCCCCGAGACATTCGCGCGCTGCATGGAAAGATCCTAGCAGCCCGCGCGTTGTCTGTTGCGCCGTGCTGAAGATGCGCTGGGAGGACCTGCTGTTCCTGCACTGGGCCGTCGCCCCGGAGCGGGTGCGTCCGCACCTGCCGCGCGGCCTCGAGCTCGACACCTTCGACGGGCGCGCGTGGCTCGGGGTGGTGCCGTTCACGATGGCGTCGACGCGCTTTCGCTGGCTGCCGCCGATGCCGACCGCCAGCCGCTTCCCCGAGTGCAACCTGCGCACCTACGTGCGCTGCGGCGAGCGCCCCGGGGTGTGGTTCTTCAGCCTCGACGCGCACAGCCGGCTGGCGGTCGAGGGCGCGCGGCTGGGCTTCGGTCTGCCCTACTTCGCGGCGGACATGGCGACCTCGCGCACAGGCGACCGCGTGGACTACCGCAGCCGCCGCACCGAGCGCCGCGCGCCGCCCGCGCGCTTCGAAGCCAGCTGGCGGGCCGTGGGGCCTGCGGCCGCGGCCGCGGACGGCTCGCTGGAGCAGTTCCTGGTCGAGCGCTACAGCCTGTTCGCCG
>JBMHDP010000346.1:0-10968 GCA_049889335.1 Planctomycetota bacterium | reverse complement strand
CGACGCCGCCGGTCGCGGCGTCGTCGGGGGCTCCCGCCGTCGTGCCGCTGGTCCGCAGCGACGCGCAGCTGGCCGCCGTGATCGAGCTGGGGGCCGAGGAGGTCGAGCTCGACTGGATGGAGTTCGTCGGCCTCGGGGCGGCCTTCGAGCGCGCCAAGGCCGCCGGGCTCCGGGTGACGGTCGCGACGACGCGCGTCGGCAAGCCCGGCGAGGACGCGCTGGTCGAGCGCGTGCTGCGCCTGGAGCCCGACGGCGTGCTGGTGCGGCACTTCGGCGCCCTGATGCGCTGTCTGCGGCGCCGGGACGAGCTCGGCGGCGCCTTCGCGCTGCACGGGGACTTCTCGCTCAACGCGTCCAACTCGCTGACCGCGCGCCACCTGCTCGCGATGGGCCTGGAGACGGTCACCGCGTCGTTCGACCTGGACGAGGCGCAGCTGCTGGCGATGCTGGCGAACGTGGCCCCCCGGCGCGTCGCGGTCGTCGCGCACCATCGGATCCCGACCTTCCACACCGAGCACTGCGTCTACTCGCACCTGCTGAGCAACGGCCGCGACTTCCGGTCCTGCGGGCGGCCGTGCGAGGAGCACGAGGTGGCGCTGCGGGACCACACCGGCCGGGAGCACCCCGTGATCGTGGACGTCGGCTGCCGCAACACGGTGTTCCACCACGCGCCGCAGCAGAGCGGCGAGTGGACGGCGGCGCTGCTGGAGCGCGGCGTGCGGCGCTTCCGGGTCGAGTTCGTCCGCGAAGGCGCGGGCGAGGTCGCCCGGGTGCTGTCCGCGTGGCGCGACCACCTCGCCGGGCGCCTCGACGCCGACGCGCTCGCGGCGCGGACCGGCGCGACGGGTCAGGTCGGGGTCGCGCAGGGCGGCATGCGGCTGCTCGCGGAGTGACCGTCCCTCAGGCCGGCAGCACGCGCAGCAGGCGTCGGAGGAACAGGCAGTAGCTGGCGCCGAACGCGCAGGCGACGTGCCAGAGCGTGCGCAGCCCCCAGGAGACCTCGGTCGGGAAGTAGCGCGGCGCGACCCACTCGAGCGCGCCGCCGGCGACCGCCGCCGCGGCGCCGACGATGGTCGCCACCAGCGCCGCGAGCGGCACGGCCCGCGCACCGCTCGGCATCGGGGGCAGCGGCCGCTGCGCGCGCATCCGGGCGCCGATGACCTGCATGGCGAACGCGAAGGCGACCAGCAGCAGCCAGTGCAGCGGCTGCAGCTCGTAGTCACGGAAGCGCGCGACGCCGGCGACCCAGACGATCGCGATCGCCAGCGGCACGAGCCCGAGCAGGCGGTCCAGCGGTCGGGGCAGGCCGACGTCGCGGTTGGGGGCGGGAGCGGGCGCGGCCACGGGTCAGATGGTGATGACCTTCGCGGCGCGGTCGAGCTCTCGGAGGATCGTGTCCATGTCGGAGACCGCGCCGACCTGGGGCGTGACGTCGTAGTGGGCGAGGCACGTGCCGCAGGGGACGATGTCGACGCCGCGCTCCTCCAGCATGCGCAGCTCGGCGAGCACCGGCGAGTCCGCCGCCACGAGCCGGACGCCGCTGTTGAAGAACACGATCGCGGTGAAGCCCCTCAGCGCGACGGACTTCTTGAGGAAGGTGCCGAGCACCTTCTGGCCCAGCCCGCGGTCCCCGTGGCCCATCTGGTCCTTGTTCAAGACGACGATCGTATCCATGCCCCGATCGTGCCCCTGCCGGCGGCCGGTGAAAGTCTTTTATGGTCCGCGGCGGTGCCGTAGCGTGCGCGGCCCGATGAAAGTCCTCGTTGTCGGTTCTGGCGGCCGGGAGCACGCCCTCGCCTGGAAGATCCAGCAGTCGCCGCTCGTCGACCGCGTCTACGCAGCGCCCGGTAACCCAGGCACCGCGGAGGTCGCGGAGAACGTCGCCATCGCCTCGGACGACCTCGAGGGCCTGGTCCAGTTCGCCGTCGACGAGGCGATCGACCTGACCGTCGTCGGCCCGGAGGCGCCGCTGTGCGCCGGGATCGTCGACCTGTTCCGCGAGCGCGGCAAGCTGTGCTTCGGCCCCGACAAGGCCGCGGCCGAGCTGGAGGGCAGCAAGGCCTTCGCGCGCAAGGTCTGCACCGACCACCGCATCCCGGGGCCGCAGTGGTGGGCCTACGAGAGCGTCGCGATGGCGCGCGCGTTCCTGGAGTCGCGACCCGACGGACCGATCGTCGTCAAGGCGTCCGGGCTCGCCGCCGGCAAGGGCGTGGCCGTCTGCGAGAACAACGCCGCGGCGCGCGTCGCCGTCTCGGAGTGCTTCGACGGCCGGTTCGGCGCGGCGGGAGAGGTGGTGCTGTTCGAGGAGTGCCTCGTCGGCCCCGAGGTGTCGCTGATCACGATCACCGACGGCGAGACGATCGTGCCGCTGGAGCCCGCCCGTGACCACAAGCCGGTCGGCGAAGGCGACGAGGGGCCCAACACCGGCGGCATGGGCGTGGTGACGCCGGTCGCGATGCCCTCGCGGATCGCCGCTCAGGTCGAGTCGCAGATCGTGTTCCCGACGGTGCACGCCATGAACCGGGAAGGCCGCCGCTACCGGGGCTTCCTCTACGCGGGCCTGATGCTGACGGCCAACGGCCCGCGCGTGCTCGAGTACAACTGCCGCATGGGCGATCCGGAGACGCAGCCCCTGCTGATGCGGCTCAAGAGCGACCTCGTGCCGCTCCTGCTGGCGACCGCCGAGGGCAAGCTGGAGACGGTCGAGGCGCCGGTCTGGGACCCGCGGGTCGCGGTCTGCGTGGTCGCCTGCAGCGGCGGCTACCCGGGTGACTACCGCAAGGGCGTGCCGATCTTCGGGCTCGACGACCTCGACACCGGCGACGACCTGCAGGTGTTCCACGCCGGCACGCGGCGCTCGGCGCAGGGGGACCTGCAGACGGCGGGCGGCCGCGTGCTGGCCGTGACGGCGCTCGGCGACGACGTCGAGCAGGCCCGCGCGCGCGCCTACGGCGCGATCGCCAAGATCGAGTTCGACGGCATGCACTACCGCGGCGACATCGGCGCGGCGCGCGCCAAGGCGTAACCGCTGGGGGCGCTTGTCCGGGCCGCGCCGGCGCGCGCGCCCGGCGGGCGCGTGAGTCCGGCCGCGCGCGCCGGTATCCTTGCGCCTGGCGTGGAGCACGACCAGGAACAGAGCATCGTCGAGCAGCACCTGCGTAAGAGCGGGTTCCGCTGGACGAACCAGCGCGCGCTGATCGTGCGTTCGGCGCTGGCGACGCACGAGCACTTCACCGCCGAGGAGCTGCTCGACCGCTGTCGTCGGGTCGACCCGAAGGTCTCGCGCGCGACGGTCTACCGCACGCTCGCGGTGCTCGAGGAGGCGGGCTTCGTCGAGGGGCTCGAGACCGGGGACGGCGGGCGCAAGTTCGAGCACGTGTTGGGACACGAGCACCACGACCACATGGTCTGCCTGCGCTGCGGGAAGATCCTGGAGTTCCGCGACGACGAGCTCGAGCGACGGCAGGAGCTGGCGGCGCAGCGGGCCGGGTTCTCGATCCAGCGACACAGCCTGCGAATCTACGGCCACTGCAAGGAGTGCCGGACGGAGCCGGCCGAGGCGTGAGCCAGCCGGCGCAGCGCGTGCTCGTCGTCGACGACGAGGTCGACCTCGCCGAGTCGTGCGCCTACTTCCTCGAGCGCGCCGGCTACCAGGCCGAGTGCGCCGCGTCGGCGTCGGCTGCGCTCGAGCTGCTGGCGGCGCGCTCGTTCGACGTCGTGGTCAGCGACGTGCGGATGCCGCGGATGAGCGGCATGCAGCTGCTCGCGGCCATCCGCGAGCGTGACCCGGACGTCGAGGTGCTGCTGTTGACGGGCTACCCCGACCTGCAGATGGCGGTGACCGCGATCAAGCAGGGCGCCTTCGACTACCTCGCCAAGCCCTACGCGGAGCACGACCTGCTCGAGCGCGTCGGCAAGGCGATGGCCCAGCGGCGCGTCAAGGCGCGCAACGAGGGGTTCCGCGAGCGGATGCGCTCCGGCCTCGCCGGTCGCCAGTTGAAGCACTCGTCAGCCGCCTTCGGCGGCGCCGTCGAGATGCTGGAGCGCGCCGCGCGCACCGACGCCTCGGTGCTCCTGATCGGCGAGAGCGGCACCGGCAAGGAGCTGTTGGCGCACCACCTGCACGACTCCAGCGCGCGCGCCGACAAGCCGTTCGTGCCGGTCGACTGCGCCGCGATCCCCGCGGAGCTGTTCGAGAGCGAGCTCTTCGGTCACGTCAAGGGCGCGTTCACCGGCGCCAGCTCGGACAAGCTCGGCCTGTTCCAGGTCGCCGACGGCGGCACGCTGTTCCTCGACGAGCTGGGGGAGCTGCCGCTGGAGTTCCAGTCGAAGCTGCTCCGCGTGATCCAGGAGCGCAGCGTCCGGCCGGTCGGCGGCAGCGCGCAGAAGGACGTCGACGTCCGGATCGTGGCGGCGACGAACCGGGACCTGCAGCGCGAAGCCGAGGAGGGCCGGTTCCGCGCCGACCTGTTCTACCGGCTGGACGTCGTGCGCATCGACGTGCCGCCGCTGCGGGACCGGCACGGTGACGTCGACGTGCTGGCCGCGCACTTCCTGGCGCGCTTCGGGGCCGGCGTCGGGATCGTGCGGATCGCGCCCGCCGCCGCCGAGCGGATGCGGGCCTACCACTGGCCCGGCAACGTGCGTCAGCTCCGCAACGTCATCGAGCGGGCGTGCGCGCTCGGCCACGCGCCGGAGCTCCGCCCGGCCGACCTGCCGCCCGAGCTGCGCGCGGACGGGGCGGCGGCGCCGCGAGCGGCTGCTGCGGACGCGGGCGAGGGCACCTTCCAGGAGATGAAGGCGCGCCGGATCGCCGCGATGGAGAAGACCTACGTCGAAGAGCTGCTGACGAAGCACAGCGGCAACGTCACCCACTGCAGCGCGGAGGCCGGGATGGCGCGCAGCGCCTTCCAGAAGCTCATGCAGAAGCACGGCGTGCGGTCCGCAGACTTCCGCGTCTAGCGCGCGCCGCGGCCGCTATCCTTCTGCGGCTGCGACCTTGACCATCTCGCGGAAGACGACCATGCCGTCGCCGTCCTCGGGCAGCGCGCCGCGCTCGAGCTGCGTGCGTCGCCAGTCGGGCATGTGCGTCGGCAGGTAGCTGCGGTCGGGGTGCGGCATGACGCCGAGCACGCGGCCGTTGTGGTTGGTGAGCCCCGCGACGCCGCGCGGCGCGCCGTTGGGGTTGGCGGGGTAGCGCTCGGTCGGCGCGCCGGCCTCGTCGACGTACTGGACGGCCGCGAAGCCGTCGTCGAGGAGCGCCTGCAGCGCGTCCGGGTCGCGGGTCACGAGGCGGCCCTCCCCGTGCGCCGCGGGCCATCGCACCGTCAGCCCTTCGGGCAGGAAGACGCAGCGAGACCGGCGCGTGCGCAGCGTCACCCAGCGGCACTCGTAGTGGTTGCTGAGGTTGTGGGTCAGGGTCACCGACTCCTCCAGGGCGTCGTCGCGGCACGGCAGCAGCCCCAGACGGACCAGCACCTGGAAGCCGTTGCAGATCCCGAAGGCGAGGCCGCCGCGGTCGACGAACTGCAGGACGCGGTCCCCGAGCCGGGCCTTCATCTCCTGCGCGAGCACGCGGCCCGAGCTGATGTCGTCGCCGTAGCTGAAGCCGCCGGGCACCGACAGGATGTGGAACCGGTCGAGCAGCGCGGGCTGCTCGAGCAGCTTCTTGATGTGGACGTACTCGCTGACCGCGCCGGCGCGCTCGAACGCGTGATGCGTCTCGCGTTCGCAGTTGATGCCGGGCGCGCGCAGGATCAGAGCCTTGGGGGCGCTCATCGGTGGGCCTCCGCCGTCAGGGTGCCGTCGAGGTCGAGCGGGCGCTTCCAGGCGGCCTCAGCGTCGGCGACCGCCAGCGCCGCGAGCGTCGCGCCGCCGTTGGTGTAGCGCAGCTGCGCCGGCTCGGTGACCTCGCCGACGACCGCGTAGGGCACGCCGTCGAGCGCGGCGGCGAGCTCGGTGAGCCGGTCGGGTGGGACCTCGAGCAGCAGCCGGCTCTGGGACTCGCTGAACAGGCGCTTCGTCGGCGACAGGTCGCCGGCGGTGGGCATCGTCGCGACGTCGACGTCCGCCCCCAGCTTGCCGCCGATGGCCATCTCCGCGACCGACGCCATGAAGCCGCCTTCGCTGAGGTCGTGCGCAGCCAGCACGCAGCCCGACTGGATCGCGCGGTGCACGCCGCGCAGCACGTCGCGCGCGGGCCCCTTGTCGACCCGCGGCGCGTTGCAGCCGAGCGCGCCCTTGGTCTTGTAGTAGACGCTGCCGCCGAGCTCGTCCTTGGTGACGCCGACGAGCACCAGCTTGCTCCCGGCGCGCTTGAGGTCGCTGGTCATGGTTCGGCGCACGTCCGCGACGACCGACATCGCGGTTACCAGGATGCACCCCGGGATGCGGATCGTCCGCGCGCCCGTGTTGAACTCGTTGTGCAGCGAGTCCTTGCCGCTGACGAACGGCGTCCGGTAGTGCGTCGCGAGGTCGCAGAGCGCCTCGGTCGCGCGGACCAACTCGCCGAGGCACTGCGGATCGCGGGTGTTGCCCCAGCAGTAGTTGTCGAGCACGACCGTGTAGTCGGGGTCGCCGCCCGCCGCCACCGAGTTGCGCATCGCCTCGTCGAGCGCGCACTCGGACATCGACGCGGGGTCGATCCGGCTGTAGCGCGGGTTCAGGCCGTTGGAGAGCACGACGCCGCGGCGCGAGTCGAGCTTCGGCGCGAGCACCGCGGCGTCGGCGGGCCCGTCCTCCTTCACGCCGCACAGCGGCTTCCCGGCGCTCGCGGCCTGCACCTCGTGGTCGTACTGGCGCACGATCCACTCCTTGCTGCAGACGCCGAAGTCGGACAGCACGTCCCGCAGCGCCTGCGCGTGGTCGGTCTCCTCCGGCAGGTCGGGCTCGGCCAGGGCCGGCGCGGCGTAGCTGGCCTCCAGCACCCGGTCGGGGAGGCCGTCGTGGAGGAAGGTCAGGTCCATGTCGCAGTGGACCGCGTCCTCGTACTTGACGACCAGGCGGTTGTCGCCGGTGAACGTGCCGAGCACGACCGCCTCGCAGCACTCGTCGGCGCAGACCTCCAGGAGCCGAGGCAGCTTCTCCGGCGGGACCGCCAGCACCATCCGCTCCTGTGCCTCGCTGATCCAGATCTCCCAGGGAGCCAGGCCCGCGTACTTGAGCGGCGCCTCCTCGAGCTGCACGACGGCGCCCAGGCCCTCGGCCATCTCGCCGATCGCCGAGCTGAAGCCGCCGGCGCCGCAGTCGGTGATCGACGAGAACAGGTCCTCGTCGGCGCACGCCATCACCGCGTCCATGGCCCTGCGCTCGGTGATCGGGTCGCCGATCTGCACGGCGCCGCCGCTGAGCGACTCGCTCTCGGTGTGGAGCTCCAGCGAGCTGAAGGTCGCGCCGTGGATGCCGTCGCGTCCGGTCCGGCCGCCGAGCGCGACGATCTTGTCGCCTGGGTTCGCCTGCTTGTGCGCGCGGGCGGTCGGCAGGATGCCGACGTTGCCGACGTAGACGAGCGGGTTGCCGACGAAGTCCTCGTCGAAGTGCACGCTGCCGTTGACCGTCGGGATCCCCATCGGGTTGCCGTAGTCGCGCACGCCCGAGACGACCCCGTTCATCACCGTGAGCGGGTGCAGGCAGCCGCGCGGCAGGTCGGCGGACTCCAGGTCGGGCGGCGCGAAGCAGAACACGTCGGTGTTCGCGATCGGGCGGGCCGCGAGGCCGGTGCCGAGCACGTCGCGGATCACGCCCCCGACGCCGGTGCCGGCGCCGCCGAAGGGCTCGATCGCCGAAGGTCGGTTGTGGGTCTCGACCTTGATGCAGACCGAGTCCGTGTCGTCGAACCGCACGATGCCCGCGTTGTCGACGAACACCGACACGCAGAAGTCACGGTCGAGCGTCGTCGTGACGTTCGCGATGGTGGACTTCAGCAGGTTGTCGATCGTGCGGCCCTCGAACCGCACCGTGCCGGTGAGGGTCTTGTGCTTGCAGTGCTCGCTCCAGGTCTGGGCGAGCGTCTCCAGCTCGAGGCGGGTGGGCGCGCGACCGAGGCCTTGGAAGTGCGCCTGGATCGCCTTCATCTCGTGGCCGTCGAGGGCGAGGCCGCCGTCCTTGGAGATCGCGATCAGCGCGGCCTCGTCGAGCCCCGCGAGCGGGACCTCGTGCACGGTCAGGTCGGGGGCCGGCGAGTCGCCGGGCAGCCCCGCTGGCAGCTCGTCCACGAGGAGCTGCTGCACCGTGTCGTTGGCGAGGCCCTTGCGCGCGACCTCGAGCAGCTGCTCGGTGTCGACGTCGCCGTGCACGTCGTAGGTGCGGTAGGTTCCGGCGGCGACGGCCGGCAGGCCCATGTCGGCAAGCGCCTTCTGCACGGAGTGGGCCACCGGGTCCGTCACGCCGGGCTTCGGGACGATCGTCAGGGTGTGCGCGCCGTCGGGGCTCGCGGCCGACGCGCCGGGCGGGTGCACCGCGGCCTGTTCGATGACCGGGTCGCAGAGCACGGCTGCCGTGAAGGAGTCGACCTCGGCGCGGCTCAGCGCGGCCCCCAGCAGGTAGCCGCGTCGGGAGCGCACGCCGGTCACGCCGTTGAGCCCGGCCGCTGCGAGGCTGCGCTGCGCCGCGTCACCGATGGGGTCCAGTTGGTCTGGTCGAGCCAGCACATCGATTCGCCACGCCTGCATCTGCGGTCACCATGCAGGTCGGGCAGGGGCCGATCAAGGGCATGGCGTCGGCGCGGCGTCGGCCGGTATCCTTGCGACCTCGAAAGCTGTCCACAGGCCCGCTCCGCATGAACCTCAGCCCGCTGATCGCGCTCGCCGTCTCCGCCGTCCCCGCGGCCGCCCAGTGCTCCTGGTCGTCGATCTCGGTGACCAGCTACGGCCAGGGCTGCAGCCCACTCGGCGGCGGCGCCGGTCTGCTCCTGGGAGCTTCGCTGGACGTGACCGCGTGCCGGCTGGACCTCGACGTGACGGCGGCGCCCGGCTGCTGCGGCGGCGCCTTCGTGGGCAGCGTGCTCGCGCTCGGGTTCTCGCCGGTGTCGACGCCCGCCCCGGTCTTGGGGCCGGGCTGCACGCTGCTCGCCTCTCCCGGCATCCTGATCTACGCGACGGGCGCGGCGGCCAGCACGTTCCAGCTGCAGTTCCTCGCCGCCTCGCTGCCGCCGACGACCTTCTACGTTCAGGTCGCGAGCCTCTCCTTCTCCCCGACGGGTCCGGGACCTGTCTGGGCCGCGAGCGCCGGCGCCCGGTTGGACCTGCACTAGCCCGCTGCGCGAGCTCATTTCGCGCGCGGCCCCTGCCGGCGCTGGAGCCTAGTAGCTCTCTTCTTCGCCGGGGAACGTCCCGTTCCGCACGTCGTCGCAGTAGCCGCCGATGGCGTCGCCGATGTCGGCCGCGAGCTCACGGTAGCGCCGCACGAAGCGCGGGCGGAACCGCGTGAACATGCCCAGCATGTCCGGGGTCACCAGGATCTGCCCGTCGGTGTGGGGGCCGGCGCCGATGCCGATGATCGGGACGGACGTCGCCGCGGCCATCTTCGCCCCCAGCTCGGAGGGGACCTTCTCGAGCACGATCGCGAACGCGCCGGCCTGCTCGAGCGCGACCGCGTCCTCGACCAGGCGCTCCTGTTCGTCCTGCTCGGTGCCGCGCGTCTTGTAGGTCCCGAACTGGTTGATGCTCTGCGGGGTGAGGCCGACGTGACCCATGACCGGGATCCCTGCGCCGACCAGCTTCTCGACGGTGGGGGCGAAGTCCCGCCCGCCCTCGAGCTTGACGGCTTCGACGTAGCCTTCCTTGAGCAGCCGGCCTGCGTTGCGGAGCGCGTCGCTGACCGAGACCTGGTAGCTCATGAAGGGCAGGTCTCCAACGACCAGCGCCCGCTCGCAGCCGCGGCTGACCAGCTCGCAGTGGTAGACCATCTGGTCCATGGTCACGGGCACGGTGGTGTCCCGGCCCTGCATGACGGTCGCGACCGAGTCCCCGACCAGGATCACGTCGACGCCCGCGCGGTCCAAGAGCGTCGCGAACAGGTGGTCGTAGGCGGTGAGCGCGGCGATGCGCTCGCCGCGCTGCTTGCGCTCCTTGAGCGTCGCGGTCGTGACCTTGCCGTCGCCGTTCATGCCTGCGCGCCTCCGCGCTCGTTACCAGTCGCCAAAGGTGTCGTCCTCGTGACGCGGCGCGGGCGGCGGCGCGCCGGGGGGCGCGTCGGCGCCGGGCGGCGGCGGCGGCTTGTAGTCGTCGCCGCGCTCGGTGATCCGAGGGCCGCGACGCTTCGGTCGTCCCTTGCCTTCGACGATGCTGCCGAAGGTCGGGACGCGCTTGGGGTCGAGCTCCACGTCGAAGGCGGACAGGTCCTGCGCGACGGGTTCGATGACCTCGACCTTGCCGCGCCGGTCGCGGTAGCGAGGCACGACGCCGACGTCGCTGCGCACGTTGCTGCGGGGCTTCTTGGAGCGCTTCCGGCGCCCCTCGCCCTGCTTGCCCTCGCGCCGCGCGTCGCCGCCCTTCTTCTGCCTGGCCTTGCCGCGCCGTCCGCTCGGCGCCTGCTCTTTGTCGCCCGACGCGCTGTCGCCCGACGCGCTGTCGCCTTCGGCCGAGGCGTCCTGCGAGTCGCTCTCCTGCGCGCGGCCGCGGCCGCGCCGCCCGCGGCGCCGCCGGCGACGACGCGGGCGATCCTCTTCGTCCTGCTCGTCGTCGTCGAACGTGACGTCCTCGAGGGTGACGTTGCTCAGCGTCAGCTCCTCTCGGTCCGTATCCGCGCCGTCGTCGCCGTCGGCGTCCACCTGCGCGGTGTCTTCGTCTTCGGCGTCTTGCTCCGCCGCGTCCACGCCGCGGTCCGCGTCCTCGCGGTCCTCAGGGGCGCGGTCTCCCGAGTCGTCGACCTCCACCGGTTCGTCGTCGCTGGGGAAGGTCACGTCGGCGAGCTCGTCGCGGTCCGCGGCGCCGGCAGTCGCGCCGTCGTCGCGGCGCCCGCGGCGTCGCC
>JBMHDP010000345.1:0-6241 GCA_049889335.1 Planctomycetota bacterium | reverse complement strand
GGCGCGCTGCCTGCGCGACTGCGTGCACGGCAGCGGCGGCGCCGACCTCGTGGTCCGGCTCAACCCCGACGACCTCGCGGCCGTCAAGACCAACCTCGCGGCGGAGCCGGAGCTCGCGCGCGCTGCGGCCGACGCCCAGCTCGTCGCCGACGAGAGCGTGCCGCGGGGCGGCGTGCGCGCAGAGACCGGCGCGGGCCGACTCCACTACGACCCGCGCGAGGTGCTCGAGCGCATCTGCGAAGAGGTCCGGCGCGAGGCCTCGGCGTGACGCTGCCCGCGAACCTGCTGCGCGCGGTCGAGTCCGCGCGCGCGCTCAACCGGCCGCGCGCCGAGGGCAAGGTCCGCGCGATCCGCGGCATCGCGGTCCACGTGACCGGCCTCGCGGCGGCGATCGGGGACACCTGCACGATCCACGCCGACGGCGGCCGCCTGCCGATCCCGGCCGAGGTCGTCGGCTTCAACGGCGAGGACGCCGTGGTGATGGCGCTCGGCGACGCCCACCGGGTGGCGCCCTGGGACCAGGTCCACAACGACCACCGCCCGCTCTCGGTGCCCGTCGGGGCCGGCCTGCTGGGTCGCGTGGTCGACGCGCTCGGACGCCCGCTCGACGGCGGGCCGGAGATCCGCGGCAGCCTGCGGCCGCTCAACGGCGACGCGCCGTCGCCGCTGCAGCGCGCACCGATCGACGCGCCGATCGAGACCGGGGTCTCGGCGATCGACGGCATGCTCACCTGCGGCAAAGGGCAGCGCGTCGGCATCTTCGCCGGCTCGGGCGTCGGCAAGTCCACCCTGATGGGGCAGATCGCCCGCAGCGGCGCGGGCCAGGTCAACGTCATCGCGCTGATCGGCGAGCGCGGCCGCGAGGTGGGGGAGTTCCTCACGGACGCGCTCGGCCCCGAGGGCATGCAGAAGAGCGTCGTCGTGGCGTGCACCAGCGACGCGGCGCCGATGCTGCGCACCAAGGCGCCGATGACCGCCGTCGCGATCGCCGAGGCGTTCCGCGACGCCGGCGCCGACGTGATGTTCATGATGGACTCGGTCACGCGCTACGCGATGGCGGTCCGCGAGGTCGGCCTCGCCGCCGGCGAGCCGCCGACGCTGCGCGGCTACCCGCCGAGCCTGTTCGCGTCGCTGCCCCGCCTCGTGGAGCGGCTGGGCTCCAATGACCGCGGCACGATCACCGGCATGCTGACCGTGCTCGTCGACGGCGACGACATGAACGAGCCGGTCTCCGACGCCCTGCGGGGCTACCTCGACGGGCACATCGTGTTGAGCCGTAGGATCGCGGAGCGCGGTCGCTTCCCGGCCATCGACGTGCTCGGCTCCGTGAGCCGCCTGATGCCCAAGGTCACCGACGACGAGCACCAGGAGCAGGCGCGGCGGGTGCGCGAGCTGCTGGCCCACTACGAGGAGAACAGGGACCTCGTCTCGGTGGGGGCCTACCGCCAGGGCGCCGACCCGCTGCTGGACCAGGCGATCGCCCGGATCCAGCCGATCGAGGAGCTGCTCTACCACGGCAAGGCGCCGCGCAGCGCCAGCGAGACCCTCGCCCGGATGCAGCAGCTGGCCGGCGCCTGAGGCGGTCGTCGGGATCCCCCGCATTCGGGCTAACGAGCGGCCCATGGCATGGCCGATAGACACGGCATGCGACGCTTCCGTTTCCGCCTGGCCTCCGTGCTCCGGCTGCGCTCCCAGGTGGAGCGCGTCGCGCGCAAGGAGCTCGCCGCGGCGATGGCGGACGTCAACACGCTCCGGCAGCAGCTCGACGCGGCGCAGCAGGCGCTCTCGGACTGCGCCGACCAGGCCGCGCGCGGCGACGCCGTCGGCAGGCTGGCGCGGGCGCTCGAGGGCGGCATGCGGCGGCACATGTGGCGGCTCGACCGGCAGCACAAGCAGGCGGAGCAGCGGCTGGAGGGCGTGCGCGGCGAGTACTCGCGCAAGGCGCGCGAGCTCAAGACGCTGCAGCGCCTCCGCGATCAGGAACACGATGTGTGGCGACAGGACGCGCTGCGCGCCGAGCAGGCCGAGCTCGACGAGCTCGCCGTGCTGACGCAGAGCGAGGAGCAAGGAGAAGGAACATGGTAGGAATCCTCATCAAGGTCATCCTCGGGGCGGCGCTGTTCGCCGGCTCGCTGGTCGGCGGCCTGGCGGCCACCGGCCGCCTCAACCACGAGGGCGTGGCCAACATCCCCGTGCTCAACGCGCTGTTCCCGGCGCCGGAGACCGACGCCGGCGACGGCGAGCCGGGCGACGCGGACCCAGCGGGTCACGGGGCGGCAGGCGCAGCGGCCGAGGGGTCGCACGCGAGCGCGCCGGCGCCCGCGGGCGAGACGCGGCCGACGCTCTACCGCCGGGGACGCTCCGTCGAGAACCCCGAGGCGCCAGCCTCGCAGGGCCACGGCCACGGCGACGACGGCCACGGCGACGCAGCCCAGGCGGGCCACGGTCACGCCGCGAGCGCGCCGAGGCAGGATCCGCGTCGCGGCGACGCGCAGGAGCCGGCCGGCCACGACGCCGACGACGAGGTCTCTGCGGCGCACCGGGACTTCGCCGAGGTCGCGGCCCAGCAGGGCGCGACCGGCTACCGCCCGGGCGCGCTGTTCCACTTCGAGGGGATGCCCGCGGGGATCTCGCCCGCCGAGCTCAACGCTGCCTGGCAGCGGGTCCAGGACGCCCAGGCCGAGGTCGAGCAGCGCCAGGTCGCGCTGGACCTCCGCGAGCAGGGGCTGCAGGAGCTCGCCGACGACATCAGCCGGCGGCAGCAGGGGCTCGGAGAGCTGCAGCTCAGCGTCGAGCACATGCACAAGCAGCTGGACGAGAAGATCGCGCGCTTCGAGCGCACGGTGATCCTGGTCAAGGACGAGGAGGTCGCCAAGCTCAAGGAGAACGCCGAGACGCTGGCGTCGTTCGAGAGCAGCAAGTCGGCCGAGCTGGTCCAGCAGCAGTGGTCGAGCGAAGCCGGTCAGCGCGCGATCCTGCGCCTGCTCCGCTTCATGGAGCGAGAGTCGGTCAACGAGATCCTCGCCGAGCTCCCCAACGCCATGGTCCAGGACATCATGGAGAAGCGCATGCAGGTCTCCAGAGAGGCCGCGCCACCGGCGGGTCGGGACTGACCGCCGATTCCTTCAACAGCCGGTCGCGTGTTGCCGATAGCAACAGTGGCGAGGATCGGCAAACGGAGAAGCCACGTGGCCGACGAGAAGAACAAAGAAGAAAACACCGACGCGCCCAAGAAGAAGGGCATGTCGCCGCTCGTGCTGATCGCGGTCGGGGCCGTCCTCGGTGGCGCCGGCGTCGTGGTCGGCGTGCCGGCCAAGACCGTCGAGGTCCCGGCAGCAGCGGTCACGTACAGCGACCTGAACGTCCTGCACGAGGACGTGATCACCAAGACGTTCAACCCGAAGACCCGCGCCGGCAAGGCGGTCGCCAAGGTCTCGTTCCAGTTCCGGTTCTCCTGCCGTGAGGACCGCTACGACCCTGCCTACCAGCTGGTCGCAGACCGATGGGAGGACGGCCTCGGCGCGGTCGGCAAGGTGCTGCGCCGGACCAGCGTCAAGGAGCTGACGACCGAGGCCGGCGAGACGATGCTCGAAGCCCGCCTCGTCGACGCGCTCAACGACGAGCTGTTCCACGCCGACGGCGGCGAGGCGCTCGCCGAGGTGACCAAGATCGTCAACCTCGAGATCCAACTGCAGTGACCTGACGCCGCGTCGTGCGACGCGGCGCGCCCCGACCCCTGAGCCTCCGTGAACGAGATCCTGAGCAACGACGAGATCGACACCCTGCTGGACATGTTCCGCAGCGAGGGCGGCGCGCTCGACCAGGACGGCGCGGACGACCAGCCTTCGCGCGCGCCGATCGAGTCCGACGGCGGCCGGCTCGTGCGGCACGTCGACCTGCTCAAGCCCAACCGCCTCGGGCGCGAGCAGCTGCGCGGGATCGAGCGCTACTTCGAGAGCGCCGCCAAGATGCTCTCGGCGACCATCAGCGACAAGCTGCGGCTCGACACGCGCTGCGACTGCGTCGCCTTGGAGCAGCAGCGCTTCAGCAGCTGGCTCGAGCAGCTCCCCGGACCCGTCTCGATCTACGTGGTCGAGATGGCCCCGTTCTCTCAGCCCTGCCTGCTGACCGTCAGCACCAGCCTGCTCTACGGCGCCGTCGACCGGATCCTCGGCGGCTCGGGCGAGGTGAAGTCGGTGCCGAAGGACTTCACCGACGCCGAACACACGGTCGCAGAGGCGCTCGTCGCGCCCTGCCTCGACCGGATCTGCGAGGCGCTCCACGACGTCGTGGAGCTCGACTGGAAGATCGCCGACCGGTTCTGCAACCCGTCGATGGCGCAGATCCTGCCGTCGCAGGACGTCGTGCTGTCCGTCTACTTCCAGGCGACCGGAGACCTGCTGATCGGGGACATCCGGCTGGTCGTGCCGTTCGCGGCGCTCGAGCCGCTGCTCGAGAAGTTCGGCCGGGACCCCGTCAGCCAGATGGAGCCCGGCGCGATGCGCGCGAGCCTCGGCGAGACCGTCAACGGCATGCCCGTGGACGTCGGCGTGCAGCTGGGCGGCTCGCGGATCCGCCTCGGTGAGCTGCTCAGGCTGCAGCCCGGCGACGTGATCCCGCTCGCGACCCGCTTCGGCGAGCCGGCCGTCGTCCCGGTGATGGGCAAGCCGAAGTTCACGGCGCACGTCGGGCGGATCGGCAACAGGTTGGGCGCCAGAATTGCCGATGTCACCGGCGTCGAGGAGCAGCCATGACCGAGAACGAACAGCCGACGACCACGCCGGAGCAGGAGTCGACCGCAGCGGAGTGGGCGGACGCCGCCGACCTCGCGCAGGCAGGCGCCGAGCTCGCGTCCGCCGCGGTGCAGCCGGTCGCCTTCGGCCAGCTCGGCCAGGGCGCCGAGAGCGGCGAGGCGCAGAACCTCGACCTGCTGCTCGACGTCGAGATCCCGATCTCGGTCGAGGTGGGCCGCGCCCAGATGAGCCTCGCGGACGTGCTCAAGCTGGTCCCGGGCAGCGTCATCGCGCTCGACAAGAAGGCAGAGGAGCCGGTCGACCTGCGCGTCAACGGCAAGCTCGTCGCGCGCGGCGAGGTCGTGCTGGTCGACGACGTCTACGGCCTGCGCGTCACGCAGATCGTCGACGCCGCCGGGCGCCTCGAGAGCCTGCGATAGCCGCCCGCGTCAGTCCGCCGGGTCGTAGGCGAGGTTGGGCGCGAGCCAGCGCTCGGCGTCCTTTGTCGGCATGCCTTTGCGCTTGGCGTAGTCCTCGACCTGGGCGCGGTCGATGCGGCCGACGCTGAAGTAGCGGGTCGCCTCGTGGCCCAGGTAGATGCCGCTGACGCTCGCCGCCGGCGTCATCGCGAAGTGCTCGGTTAGGCCGATGCCCAGGTCGCGCGCGCCCAGCACCTCGAACAGCGTCTCCTTCTCGGTGTGGTCGGGGCACGCCGGGTAGCCGAAGGCGGGCCGGATCGAGCGGTACTGCTCGCGCACCAGATACTCGCTGTCCGCGGCCTTGTCCGCGGCGTCGGGGAAGCCCCAGTCGGCGCGGGCCTGCTGGTGCAGCTTCTCGGCGAACGCCTCGGCGCAGCGGTCGGCGAGCGCCTTGACCAGGATCGCGTTGTAGTCGTCGTGCTCGACCTCGAACTCGGCCGCGAAGTCCTCGGCGCCGAACGCGCTGACCGCGAACGCGCCGACGTGGTCGGCGAGGCCGCTGTCGATCGGCGCGACGAAGTCGGCGAGGCAGAGCGTCGGCTTGGTGTCGTCGGACGTGCGCTGCTGGCGCAGCATTGGGAAGCGGCAGCGCTCCTCGGTGCGCGACGCGTCGGTCCAGACGACGATGTCGTCGCCGTCGCTGTTGGCCGGCCAGAAGCCGTAGACGCCGCGCGCCGTCAGGCGGCCCTCGTCCTGCATCCGGCGGAGCATGGCGACCGCGTTGTCGTGCAGCTCGCGCGCGGCCGGACCGTAGTCCGGGTGCTCGAAGATCTTCGGGTACTTGCCTTTCAGCTCCCACGCCGCGAAGAAGAACGTCCAGTCGATGAACGGGACGAGGTCGTCGACCTGGACGTCCTGCAGCACGCGCGCGCCCGTAAACGATGGCGTCGAGACCTGATCGGCGCTCCAGTCGATCGAGAAGCGCTTCTGGACCGCCTTGGTGTAGGGCAGCAGCGGGTGCTCGACCTTCTGGCGGTGCAGCTCGCGCAGCGCGCCCTGCAGCTCGCGGTTGTCGGCGTCGAACGTCTG
>JBMHDP010000344.1:0-5686 GCA_049889335.1 Planctomycetota bacterium | reverse complement strand
TACGTGGAGCGGGGGGGGGGGGCGGGGGCGCCCCCCGGGTGCGCTGCTAGGTGGTCGCTTCGACTACGAAGCGGCCTTCTTGAACTTGCGCAGGCGGAGCTTCTTCGTGGTGGCCAGCGCCTCCTCGACCTTCGCCTTCGTCACAGCCTTCTTGTCCTTGACGAACACGAGGGCCTTGCCGTTCAGACCGTTCGGGTGGACCCGGATGACACCGTCCAGCTTGCTCAAGACGTCACGCGTCTCGATGGCGGTGCCCATTCAACCAAGGCCTGCGACGGAGCACTCGTAGACGATCGCCGCCTTCTCGACGTCGACCTCCTTGAGCGCCTTCACGCGGATCCGGCCTGCGCGCTTCTTCTCGAGCCACAGGTTGAGGTCCGCGATCTCCGGCACGCGCTTCTTGCTCTTCGCTTCGAAGTAGCCGACGCCCGTGGTGTCGAAGATCAGGTTCTTGATGTCCTTGTGCTTGGTGAGGATCGAACTGACCCTCTTTGCCTGTGAGGCGGCGCCTCAACCAGAGATACCGGAGCACTCGATCCGCCAGAGCTTTTCGGTGTTCGCCTTGGCCTCGACTTCCTGGCCCTTCGTCTGGGCCACGGCCGGGACCGCGAGCGCGAACACCGCAAGCAGAGCACTTGCAGTCAGTCGCATAGTTTTTGGTTGTTGGTGGGGCTGGACCGTCGGACGGTCCAGCGGATGTTATCGGGTATCCACGCCCAGGAGGCAAACCCCGACTGGTGCGTAGGTTGCGCTACGCCGAGCCGGCCTGTGCGGATGCGCTCAGAATCGCCATCTGGGCAGCTTCTTCTGAGGCGGGCGTTTCGCCATGGAGGCGCGCAGGACAGCGATCGGTATGGAGTTATGGCGGAGAACCTGGTCGTGGAAGTCCCGCTCGCTGAGCAGGCCTTCGCCGACCATCTCCTGGTGCAGCGCGCGGAGTTGCAGGCCGCCGAGCATGTAGGCCGCCTGGTAGAGCGGCGGATAGGCGCCGCCGACGGAGCGCCGGACCTCGCCCTCGGCCGCGGCGCGCTCGTGGCCGACCCGGTCGATCAGGTAGTCGACGCACTCGGGGCCGGTCCAGCGACCCAGGTGGAAGTTGAGCGAGAACACGATGCGAGCGCAGCGGTGCTTGCGCCAGTACAGCATGCCGACCCGGTCCATGGCGCTCTTGGCGAGGCCGAGGTCATAGAGCCGCATCTCCCAGTAGAGCGCCCAGCCCTCCATCCAGAACGGGGTGCGGAACGGCGCCCGCCAGGTGCAGTGCCGCGCCTGCGAGTACTGCTGCAGCCAGTGGCCGGGGATCAGCTCGTGGTGCACGGTCGCCCGGCAGAAGTGCTCGTTGTTGCTGCGCAGCGCCTGCAGCTTCTCGATGTGCGCCATCGCGTCGGTCGGGAAGCTCACCTGGATGGTGTTGCCGCCGAGGAAGAACGGGTTCACCCGCTGCGCCTCGCGCGACATCATCGACATGCGCCAGCACTCCTTGGCGAGCGCGGGGATCGTCAGCAGGTCGCGGGCCTCGAGGAAGTCGATCGCTTCGTGGGCGAGCTCCTTGATCAGCTTGGGCTGCTCGCCGGGGTCACGGTGGCTTTGCTTGGTCTCCTCGAGCGCCGCGCGCCAGTCCTCGCAGCCGAGCTCGGTCGACGCCTTCTCCATCTCGGCGTCGCACCACGCGAACTCGCGCTCGGCGATCTCGACCAGCTCGGCGGGCGAATAGGGGATCCACTCGAACGCGAGCGCCTGCTGCAGCGCCTGCTCCCCGACGGGGTCGCCGATCAACGTCCGGTCGACGCCCTGGTGCCCGCGGGGCGCCGCGCGCAGGGCGGCCCCGAGCTGCGCGATGGCCTCGTCGGCCTGCTCGTGCGGCGCGCGCACCCACCAGGAGAACTGCGGGTCGTAGCCGTCTCGGTAGCGAAACCAGCTCCGCAGCGCGCGGCGCAGCTCGGAGAGGCGGCGCGCGGCGCGCTCGCGCAGCGGCGGCGGGGTGTCGTCGAGCTCACCCCTGCGCAGGCGGTCGCGGACCGCCGTCGCCTGCTTGGCGACCTGGTCGACGGCTTCGGCGGTGGCGCGCGCGTCCACGTCCTCGAGCTTGCGGCGCGCCTCGCACAGCGCGACGACCGCGTCGGCGAACGGGAGCAGCGTCGCGACCTCTCCGTCGCGCCGCTGCTGCTCGTGCAGGTCGTGGAGCTCACGCCGCAGGTGGTTCTCGAACAGGATCCAGTCGACCCGCCCTCCCCGACCGAGCGCTTCGAAGTCCAGCGCGTCGAGCGCGCGGAGCTCGTCTTGGAAGCGGCGGCGTAGCCGGTCCCGACGCGCGGTCGACATCGGCGTGTCGTAGCGACGGTTGAGGTCGGCGAGGTCGGCGGAGAACGTCTCGATGCGCTGGCGCAGCTCGCTCTGCTGGGCAGCCAGGGAGGCGACGGCGAGCGCAGACGTCAGCAGCGCGGCGTACGGAGGCATGCCGCGATGCTAACCGGCGACCGGCGCGCTGCCGTCAGCTCAGCCGCGCAGGTCCTGGACGACCTGGCTCGACGACGGACCGACGCCCGTGTCCTGTTGGTAGAGCGAGCTGCCTTCGACGCGCGGGATGTCCAGGTGTCGGACCACGCAGCGGAGCTTCTCGCTGCGCTGCGGCTGGTCCTGGGCCGGGTCGCGCGGCAGCGCCAGCACGTACCACCACCAGGCGACGTGCGGGCGCAGCGCCTGCCACTGCTCCTCGGGGACCTGGAAGCTGGTCGCGTCGCCGGGCACCTCGAACACCTGGTTCTCGGGATGGTGGGTGCCGCCGAAGCCGAGCACGAGCACGTAGCGCGCGACGTCGAGGTCGGGCGCCTGCCAGCGGAACTCCGGCGAGGCGGCGGCGCGCTCCAGGTGGCCCGGCGCCTCGACCTGGATCGTGGCTGCGGCGTTCTCGGCCGGCTTGTCATCCGGCGCGTGGTGCATGTCGTACCAGTAGACGACCGGCAGGTGGTCCTGCTCGGGCAGGATGTAGGCGGTGTGGAACGTGCAGCCTTTGCAGACGTCCGGCAGGTCCTGCGTCAGCATGGCGCGGCGCAGGTCCTGCGCCTCGGGGCCGTTCCAGACCTCGTCGAAGCTCTGCTGCTCGAGGTTGCCGAGCTTCAGGGTGTCACCGCCCGCGACGCAGCAGGGGTAGGCGGCGCCGTCGGCGTTGACCTTGAGGTGGTCGACCGACTGCACGCAGTAGCCGGGCAGGAAGTAGTTCAGCTCGTCCCAGACCGCGTGCTCCGGCCGCCGGTCGACCCGGTAGCCGAGGTCGGCGGGGCGGTGGTCGAACGCGACGCGCGTGTGTCCCTCGAAGCTGACGAGGATCTGCTTCTGCTGCGCGACCCGCTCGATCTTGCCGAGCATCCAGCGGACCCAGTCGGGCGACATCTGGGTCAGCGCGTCCGAGTAGACGCGGTCCGGGGTCAGGGCGTCGGACATCAGCAGGCTGAGGATCCGGATCGTCGTGCAGCCCTGATCCGCGAGGTAGGCGACCGTCTCGTCCATGAACGGCGCGTTCTCGACCATGAAGACGATGTTCGCCTGCGGCTCGATGCCGTGCTCACGGCAGAGCCTAGCTGCGACCGGGAGGTTCTCGAACACGGCCTTGGTCTTGGCGCGGAGGCGGATGCGCTCGTAGACGTCGGGCAGGTGGCTGTCGATCGAGAAGGTGACGCCGCTGACCATCGGCTCGAGCTCGCGGAACCGCTCCTCGGTCAGGTACTGCGCGTTCGTGATGACGTCGAGGTTGAGCTCGTGGCGCTCGGCCATGCTGCGCGCGAGGTCCCAGGTGATGATCAGCGGCTCGCTGCCGACGAACGGGGACAGCACCGACGCGGTCGGGAGCAGGTCGCGCTCGAGCGCGTCGACCAGCTGCGCCGACATCTTCTTCATCGGTGGGTTGTTGCCGTCGTAGCACATCGTGCACGACATGTTGCAGAAGTTGCTCAGCTGCAGCTCGGCGACGCGGGGCTTGGACTCGAACCGGAGGCGGGCGCCGACCAGGTCCTGGTCGAGCAGCGCGCGGTTGACCCGGAGGGCCTCCTGCTTGTCGGCCGAGACCGGGCGCTGCTGCTGCGAGGCCTCCATCGCGCCGCTGTTCGGGTCGTCCTGCATGCTCTGCAAGGTACGACGCGCGGGCGCGCTCGGGAAGCGTCGGCCGCGCCGGGGCGCCGCTGCGAGCGCGCGCGGGGCGCGCCATCGGCCCGGCGACAAGGTGGAGACCGGGTGAGGGGGCGGCGCTGTCGGCGCCCGTCCCGGACAGGGACGAACGCAGGGCCGCGTCAGCGCCGCTCGGCGCGCGCGCTCAGGCCTTGGGGCCGGCGCCCTTGATCGCGTCGCTCGCCTGGTCGGCGAACTTCTCGAAGTTCTTGTGGAACAGCGACGCGAGGTGCTTGGCCTTCTCGTCGAAGGCGGCCTTGTCGGCCCACGTGTTGCGCGCGATCAAGATCTCGGCCGGCACGTTGGCGCAGGCCGTCGGCACCTCGAGGCCGAAGATCGGGTCGACCTCGGTCGCGGCCTGTCCCAGCGAGCCGTCGTGGATCGCGTCGAGCATCGCGCGGGTGTGCTTCAGGCTCATGCGCGCGCCGGTGCCGTAGGCGCCGCCGCTCCAGCCGGTGTTGACGAGCCACGCCTGGGAGCCGTTCTTGGCGATCTTCTCGGCCAGCAGCTCGGCGTACTTGGCCGGGTGCCAGACCATGAACGCCGCGCCGAAGCAGGCCGAGAACGTCGCCTCGGGCTCGGTGACGCCCATCTCGGTGCCCGCGACCTTGGCCGTGTAGCCGGAGATGAAGTGATACATGGCCTGCTCCGGGGTCAGCTTGCTGACCGGCGGCAGCACGCCGAACGCGTCGCACGTCAGGAAGATGACGTTCTTCGGGTGGCCGCCCGTGCAGGGCATCTTGACGTTCGGGATGTACTCGACCGGGTAGCTGCAGCGGGTGTTCTCGGTGATCGACTTGTCGGTGTAGTCGACGACGCGCGTGTGCGGGTCGTAGACGACGTTCTCGACGACCGAGCCGAAGCGGATGGCGTCCCAGATCTCGGGCTCCTTCTCCTGACTGAGGTCGATGCACTTGGCGTAGCAGCCGCCCTCGACGTTGAAGACGCCGTCGTCGGACCAGCCGTGCTCGTCGTCGCCGATGAGCTTGCGGCGGGGGTCGGCCGACAGCGTTGTCTTGCCGGTGCCCGACAGGCCGAAGAACAGCGACACGTCGCCGTCCGCGCCCTCGTTGGCCGAGCAGTGCATCGACATGATGCCCTTCTTCGGCAGCAGGTAGTTCATGATGGTGAACACACCCTTCTTCATCTCGCCCGCGTACTGCGTGCCGAGGATCACGAACTCGCCCTTCTGGAAGTTGAGGTCGACCGAGGTCGAGCTGCTCATCTCGTTGGTGAGCGGGTTGGCCGGGAACAGACCGCCGTTGAAGATCACGTAGTCCGGCTCGCCGAACGACGCCAGCTGCTCGGCCGTCGGCCGGATCAGCATGTTGTGCATGAACAGCGCGTGGTAGGCGTTCAGGCAGATGATGCGGACCTTGATCTGGTGCTTCTCGTCCCAGCCGGCGAGGCCGTCGACCACGTAGAGCTGGTCGCGGGTGTTCAGGAAGTCGATCGCGCGCTGGCGGTTGACCTCGAAGGTCTTCTCGCTGAGGCGGATGTTGACGTCGCCCCACCAGATGTCGTC
>JBMHDP010000343.1:0-10899 GCA_049889335.1 Planctomycetota bacterium | reverse complement strand
CCGGACCGCGCCGACCACGCAGATGATCCAGGCGTAGCCGAGGCCGTTGGAGACGCCGTCGAGCAGGCTGCGCCACGGGCCGTTGCCCATCGCGAACGCCTCCAGGCGCCCCATCACGATGCAGTTCGTGATGATCAGCGAAATGAACACGCCGAGCTGCTTGGCGAGGTCGAACGCGTAGGCCCGCAGGACCTGGTCGACGATGATCACGGCGCCCGACACCACGACGAGCTGCACGATGATCCGGATCTTGCTCGGGATCAGGTTGCGCAGCAGCGAGATGACCACGTTGGCCATCGCCATCACGCAGATCACGGAGATGCCCATCACGATCGAGACCTGGAGTCCGGTCGTCACGGCGAGCGCCGAGCAGATGCCGAGCATCTGCGTCGCGATCGGGTTGTTGTCCCAGAGCGGGTCGAGCACGACGCGCTTCTCGTCGTCGCCGAAGAGCGGCGCCTTCTCGGTCTCGGGGGTAGCGGTCGAAGTCATCGTTGCGTCCCTCTAGTTCTTGCTCAGGTAGGCCTCGAACGACCGGAGGTCGCGCTCGACGAACTTGGTGACACCGTTGCTGGTGATGGTCGCGCCGGCGAGGCCGTCGACGTAGTGCGCCTTCTCCTTGGCCACGCCCGGGTCGACCTTGCCCTTCTTGACGATCACGCCGATGCCGTCGTCACGACGGATCGACTTGCCGACCCACTGGCCGGTCCACTGCGGGTTCTCCACCTCGCCGCCGAGGCCCGGGGTCTCGCCGTGCTTGTAGAAGGTGATGCCGCGCACGTGGTCCTTGTCGGACTCGAGCGCGATGTAGCCGTAGATCGTCGACCACAGCCCCTTGCCGGAGACCGGCAGGATGATCGTGTCGACCGCCCCGTCGTCGTCCTTGGAGGTGCCGACGACCCGGTAGCGCAGCGGGTCCTCCTTGCGCTTCTCGGAGACCTCGGCGGCCGTGCCCTCGATCTTCGCGCCGGTCTCGGTGTCGACCGTCACCTCGGTGATGCGCTCCCGGAAGAGCGCCTCGAGGTCCTCGCGGGACCGCGTGTCGCCGGCCTGGATCAGGCCGGCGGCCATCATCACGTTCTTCTGGCGGTCGAACTCGGCGGCCGCCGCCTGGGTCTCCTTGAGCGCGCTGGCGAGGGTCGCCAGCACCGCGCTCACGGCCACGCACATCGTGACCGCGAAGCCCATCACATAGGCGTTGCTGTTGGTGTTCATGCGCGAGCGAGCCTCCGCTTGATGTTGGCGGAGACGACGAAGTGGTCGATGGTCGGCGCGAACGCGTTGAGCAGCAGGATGGCGAGCATCGTGCCCTCGGGGTACGCCGGGTTGATCATGCGCACGAGGATCGTGAAGACGCCGATCAGGACGCCGTAGATCCACTTGCCGATGTTCGTCTCGGGGCTGGAGACCGGGTCGGTCGCCATGAAGACGATGCCGAACAGGAACCCGCCGCACAGCAGGTGCTCCCACGGCGCGAGGTGCAGCGAGGCGTCGGGCACGAGGCCGCCGGCCGCCGCCATGATCGGCACCAGGAACGCAGCGCCCAGCATGCCGAGCACGCCGCCGAGCATGGTCCGCCAGCTGCCCACGCCCGTGACCAGCAGGATCGCGGCGCCGATCAGGACCATCAGCTTGGACATCTCGCCGGCGCTGCCGGGGATGTTGCCCATGAACAGGTTGTAGTGCGAGTAGGCGCCGTCGGCGTAGCTCGCGAGCGCGGCGCTGGCCTCTTGGCCGTTGGTGACCGCCGCCTTGGCGACCGCCAGCGCGGTCGGCTCCGAGTAGCCGTCGATCAGGTTGCCGGGCACGCCGCTCGGGCCGCCGTTGCCGGCGACCCAGACCGCGTCACCCGACATCTGCGCCGGGAACGCGAAGAACAGGAACGCGCGCACCATCATCGCCGGGTTGAAGATGTTCATGCCCGTGCCGCCGAACACCTCCTTGCCGAGCACGACCGAGAACGCGACGCCGATCGCTAGCTGCCAGAGCGGCGTCGACGCAGGCACGATCAGCGCGATCAGCATCCCGGAGACGAGGTAGCCCTCGCTGACCTCCTCCTTGCGGACCACGGAGAACAGGCCCTCGATCATCAGGCCGACGCCGTAGCTGACGACGATGATGGGCACCATGCGCTGCAGGCCGAAGACGATCGTGTCGTACGCCGAGACGCCGCCTTCGGCGCCGAGCACCGGCGCGCCGAGCAGCCCTTGCAGCCAACCCGTCGTGTAGGCCTCCGAGGTGACCCCCAGGCCGGCCACCGCGTCGAAGTGCTGCACGCCGTTGTTCCAGATCGCCCAGAGCAGGCACGGCACCATCGCGATGATGACGCTGTTCATGACCCGCTTCAGGTCGACGTAGTCGCGACAGTGCACGCGCTGCTTGCCGGCGCGGAAGTCGGGCGCGAACAGGAAGGTCTCCAGCGCGTCGAACAGCGGCCACACCTTGTGGAACTTGCTGTCCTCGCCGTGGTACAGCTTGCGCTGCTTGTCGACCAGGTTGCGTAGGAACCTCACGGCTCAGCTCTCCTTCTCATACATGTCCAGACCCTGGCGGATGACCTCACCGACGTCGATCTTGCAGGGATCGACGAAGGTGCACAGCGCGACGTCCTCCTCGGTGACCTCGAGCAGGCCGAGCTTGATGGCCTCCTCGATGTCCTTGGCCTGGATGGCCCGGACGAGGAACGTCGGCAGGATGTCGAGCGGCATCACCTTCTCCCACGAGCCGATGTTGACGATCGGCCGGTGGCCGCCGTGCAGGCGCGCGTCCGGCGTGTACTCGCGCTGCTTCAGCCCGAAGTTGACGGCCGCGTGGTTGCTCAGCTTCTTGCCCATCTGCGGGATGGCCCAGCCGAACATGTCGCGACGGTCCGTGCCCTCCTGCATCAGCGTCACGGTGCGGTTGCCGAACGCCAGGAACCCGTCGGGCGCCGCCACGTAGCCGTTGAGCACGTCGCCGTTGATGCAGCGCACGTCGCCGGTCAGCGGCGCGCCGCCCGTCAGGACCGCGAGCGCGGCGCCCTGACGCACGCGGAAGTGCTGCTTGCTCGGGGCCTCGCTGCCGCCGACCGCGACCACGGTGTGGGTCGGGTAGCGGCCGGTCCGAGCCCACTCGCCGAGGCGCGCGACGTCGGTGAGCGAGATCGCGAAGGCGACCTCGCTGCCCCTGAGCGGCCGCACCTCGTGGATGTGGGTGCCGACCAGCCCCGACGGGTGCGGGCCGGAGAAGTCGTGGACCTCGACGCCGTCGAGGCCGCGCAGGTCCGACTGGTGGTCACCCGCCGCGCGCAGCGCGAGGTAGACCTTGCCGTCGGTCAGGCGACGCAGCACGTCGACGCCGGCCTGCACCTCCGCCTTGCGCCCCTGCACCGAGAAGCACGGGTCCCCCGCCAGCGGCGCGGTGTCCATGCCGTTGACGAAGATCGCGACCGGCGCGGCGTCGCCGACCGGCATCTTGCCGAGCGGGCGCTGCTTGAACATCGGCCACAGCCCAGCGCCCTTGACCGCCTTGACGAGGTCCTCGCGGCTGCCGGCCTGCGGCAGCGTCGGCAGCTCCGCGTGGTGCGCGTCGCCGTCGACCTTGATCACGACGCGGGTCAGGAAGCGCCGCGGGCCGAACTCCACCGACTCGATGGTGCCCGACGCCGGCGCGCACCAGACGATGTCGCGGTCGACCTTGTTGAGGTAGACCGGCTGGCCCACCTCGACCGGGTCGCCTTCCTTCACGAGCACCTTCGGCTTGATACCCGCGAACTCGAACGTCTCGAGCGCGACGTGGGACGGCTCCGCGGCGTCCGCGAGCACTTGCTCCGGCTTCCCTGCGAGCGGGAGGTCGAAGCCCTTCTTGATCTTGTGGGTCGTCATCCGTCAGGAGATCTCGTGAAAACAACAGCGCGACGTGCGGGGTTTTTTCGTCGAAGGGGCCGCGGCGTCAGCGGCTGCAGGCTCCTTCGGGCTCCGGCTCCCCCGCGGCCTTGCCGCACCGCGAACACGATCCGTCCGGGTTCTTGCCGCCGCAGGAACCCGACAGGCTCCGGCCGTTGAGGGCGAGCGCAGCGATCGCCAGCACAGGCACGGTGAGGACCAGGATGGGGAGCAGAAAGTGCACGGAGAGCGCCGGGAGTTCGGGCAAGCAAGTTAGCGACTCGACGCCCGGATTCGAGGGTGGGGTCGCGAGTTCTCGGGCCGGCGCCCGGGCCGCCGCTAGGCCGACAGCCGCCCCTGCACCAGCTCGGCCAGGCCGCGCAGCGTGTTGCAGTTCGCGAGCGAGACGTCGGTGTCCTCGACCCGGACGCGGAAGCGCTGCTCGAGGAAGGCCACGACCTCCATGACGCCGGCCGAGTCCACGATCCCCGACGTGACCAGCGGCGTGTCGTCTTCCAGCCCCTCCTCGCGCCCGTCCCGGAACCAGTCGGCGACGAAGGTGCGAATTTCGGCGAGGACGTGGATTCGTTCAGGCGCGGGGTGTTCGGACATGGACGAGCGGGCGGACGGGCGGAGCATGATGCCGAGGCGGGCGCAGGAAGCCAAGCCTGCCTCCTCACCGGACGGCCACGAGAGGCCCTTGCGCCAGATCCACGCGATCGCAATCCTGCGGCCGTGCAGAACGTGCGCTGGACCGACGTCATGACGCTGCTCGCGGCGCCGTGCGCCGTGGTCGCCGCCGCGCCGCTCCTCAGCGCCGCGCACTGGGTCTTCGACCTGCTCGCCTGCTTCGTGGTCCAGGCGGGCGCCGCCCTACTCGGAGCCGGGATCTTCTTTACGGTTCGCCAGAAATGGGTCCGAGCCGGACTCTGCGCGGGCGGAGCGATCGTCGCCGGAGTGGCCGCCGCGCCGGACTGGCTGCATCGCCCCGACCGAGGCCCGAGCGTGGATAACACTCCACAACTCGTCGTCGTCACGGTCAATTTGTTATCCAGCAACGACGAAGGACCCGCTCGGGTCTTGGAAGTTGTCCGCTCGGCAGACGCCGACGTGGTCTGGTTCAGCGAGTACACGCCGCAGTGGCAGCGCTCCCTGCGGCCGGCGCTCGCCGCGTTCCCGCACCGGATCGAGCGGCCCGACATCGGGTCGTTCGGCGCCGCGCTCTACGCCCGGCATCCTCTGGAGGACGCCGCGATGGTGCCGGGAGGCCACACTTGGAGCCCTTTCGGCCGCGCGACGCTCCGCTCACCCTACGGCCTCATCGGACTTTTGGGCGTGCACCCGCCACCTCCCCAACCCAACCGCCGCGGCGTCGCCGAGCGCGACCGGGGCCTCGCCGCGATCCCGCGGCTGCTCGCCGACCTCCCGCCGCGCTGCATCGTGCTCGGTGACTTCAACGCGACCCCCTGGAACGACGCCTTCGTCCGCCTGCGCCGCGATGCCGACCTGCGCCGCGGCAGCACGACCTGGTGGCTGCCGACGTGGCCCGACCCGATGCCGGCGCTGCTGCGCACCCCGATCGATCACGTGCTGACGCGCGGCGCGTTGACGGTCACCTCCGCAGCCCTCGGCCCCTCGATCGGCAGCGACCACCGACCGCTGGTCGCGCAGGTCCGCGTCGAGCGCTGAGCTACCGCCGCTACCGCCAGTATTTCTCGCGGATCCACTGCGGCTGCCAGCGGTCCGGCGGGAACCTGCGGCCCGCGAGATCGATCGTCGCCGGGTCCTGCTGCTCGGTCCGCCACGCGAGGTCGTCCCCTGCCTCCGCGAGGCGCCGCCGGAGCAGCGCCTCGAGCTCCCGCTGCAGCGCGGCGTGCTCCGGTCGGCCCGCGAGGTCTTCGAGCTCGTGGGGATCGTGCGCGACGTCGTACAGCGCGGTCCGGTCGATCCGGGGGTAGCGGATCAGCTTGAAGTCGCCGCGGCGCACGGCGCGCTGCGTCTTGGCGTAGAGCTGCACGAGGTCCTCCCGGACCGCCTCGCCGCTGCGCACTAGCGGCCACAGGCTGCGGCCGTCGAGGTCGGGCTGCGGCGCGCCGGCGGCCTCCAGCACGGTGGCGGTGAGGTCGTAGAGGTAGGCGAGGCCGTCGCGTACAGCGACCGGGACGCCCGGGCCCGCGAGCACGCAGGGGGACCGCATCGAGTGCTCGTAGAGGCTCTGCTTGCCGAGCAGGCCGTGGCTGCCGAGCGCGAGGCCGTGGTCGGCGGTGAACACCACGAGCGTGTCGTCGAGCGCGCCCAGCTCTGCGAGCGCCGCGAGCACGCGGCCGACCTGCTCGTCGAGGTGCGCGACCAGCGCGCGGTACTCGCGCAGCTGCTCGCGGAGCTGATCGGGGTCGCGCGGCCAACCCATCAGGTTCTCGTCGCGCACCGTCATCGTCATGCGACCCAGGTTGACGCCGTGCTGGCCGCGGAAGTTGGGCGGGAGCGCCGGCAGCGGCAGGTCCGCGAGCTTCGCCAGCCAGCGCTGCGGCGGGTCGCGCGGGTCGTGCGGCGCCGTCAGCGGCAGGTAGGCGAAGAACGGCTGCTCGGTGCGCGCGGCGACGTGGCGACGGAGGAAGTCGATCGTCGCCTCGCAGAAGTGCTCGGTCGAGTGACCCGCCGGCCGCCGCTTGTTCACGATCGCGCCGTCGACGACGTCGCAGAGCGGCACCTGGAAGTGGTCGCACATGCCGCCGCGGAACACCGCGCGCGCGTCGGGGAAGGCCCTCGTCAGCGCCTCGTCGCCGTTGTGCCACTTGCCCGCCATGAACGTCGCGTAGCCCGCCTCGCGCAGGTGCTCGGGCAGCGTCTTGCGCTGCTTCAGGTTGTCCGGCGCCTGCGTCAGCATCCGCCCGGACATCAGCATCGCGCGCGACGGCGCGCACACGGCCCCGTGCCGCGAACCCTGGCAGTAGACCTGCGTGAGCTTGGCGCCGCGCGCGGCCAGCGCGTCGATGTTGGGCGTGTGCACGTGCTCGCCGCCGAACGCGCCGACGGTGTCGGCGCGCAGGTCATCGGCGAACACGAACAGCACGTTCGGCCGCTGCGCGAGGCACGCGGCGGCGAGCAGGACGGCAGCGAGCGCTGCGCGGAGCGTGACGAGGATCATCATGGTCTCAGGAGCCGCGGCGCCAGGGCCCGCCGGACGCGGGGGCGAGGCTTCGCGCCGCGCCGCCAGCCTAGGCGACGCTCGCGACGCGGCAAGCGCGCCACGCCGCGGGGCGCTACTCCGGCAGCTTCTGGAGCTGCGGACTGCTGGCCCGGAACCACGCCTCGCCGTCTGCCGCCCGCAGCTCCATCCGGAGCTCGACGCTCTGCTGGACGTCCTCGACCTCGAACGTGCACGACAGCTCGGTCCAGCCCTGCTCCCCGGCCGCGACCTCGCTGGCCGCGTCGCCGACCATGACCCGCGCGCCGCGCGCGTCGCCGACGCCGCGCACGCCGCGGCAGCGCGCCTCGGCCGCGAAGCGGTAGCGGCCGCGCCCGAGCAGCACGGTCGCGCGGTAGGCGCCGCGCCGCTCCGACTCGCCCGGCGACGTCACCGCGACGAACAGCGCCGGCGTCCCGCCGAAGCTGCGCTTCTTCAGGGCGACGTGGTCGGTCTCGCCGGCCGCGCGCCACGACTTGAGCCGCACCGGCCGATCGCCGCGGAAGGCGAGCGGCTTCGGGTCCGGCCGACGGACCTCCTTCTGCAGGTGCCGGTAGCGCGCGGCGACGCGCGCCGTCAGGTCCCGGACCGCGCCCTCGAACTCGCGCACGGCGTCGTCGTCGAGCGACTTCATCGCCCGCTTCACCTTCGCCGCGCGCGCCTTGATCTTCGACACCAGCGGCCCCGGCTTGAACCGCGGCAGCAGCGCCTTGAGCCGCGCCCGGTAGCGGGCCCGCCACGCCGGCTGCTGCTGCACCGCCTTGGCGACGATCGCGGACGGATAGGCGAGCACCGAGGCGTCGGCGTCGCCGTACAGCTGGTCCATGCCGTGCGGCAGGAAGCACGTCGCCGCAGGGTCCGCGGCGATCCAGAGGCGGAAGTTGTTGCGGTTCTGGCTGTAGCCGTCCCAGTGGCCGAGCATCGCCTCGATCGCCATGAAGTCGAGGAACCGGTCGACGTCCACCGCCGCGCGGAGGCGCCGCACGCGGTCCTCGGCGTCGCCCACGTCGGCGCACGCGGCGCGGAGCTGCGCGAGGTCGCTCAGGTCGTCCGGGCCGGAGCCCGCGTCCTTCTCGAGGTCGCGGTCGATGTCCTTGCAGAACCCGCCGTCGTAGAGGCTGCCGTCGAGGTGGCCGAAGACGCGCTGCAGGAACTGCTTGTCGTAGCCTTCGCGGAGCACGTAGAGGCCGAGGTCCTCCCCGTCCAGCCAGACCCGCGCGTGCCCGACGCGCGGCGCCGGGTAGCCCGCGGCCGCGAACACCTCGTGGCCGACCCACTCACACATCCGCGACGCGTCCTGTCGCCCGTTGTTGAGGTGGAACCGCTTCAACCCGTGCAGCCGCGCCTCGCCGCCGAACTTGCCGAGGTTGACGGTGAACCCGGGGCGCTCGTCGACCTCACGGAAGCTGCCGGCGGCGCCCTTCAGCTTGACCCCCACGCCCGACCAGCCCCGCTTGTCGCCGTCGAGGCGCAGCGTCGCGGGGACGTATTCGCGGGGGCGGTCGCGCAGGCGCTGCCGGTCCGCCGGCTGGAGCTCGATCGCGACCTCGACCACCGCGCCGCGGGAGAAGAAGGTCCGCGCCGGGTCCCGCTCGCGGTCGGCCTGCGCGCGCAGGAGGGAGACGACGCAGAGGCACGTCAGCAGCGGCGGCGCGATCGGTCGGCTCGGACGCACGGTCAACTCTTCGCCTGGCGCCAGCGGTCGAGCGCGACCGCGCCGACGATGATCCCGCCGGTCACGACCTCCTGGACCCAGTTGTCCAGGCCGAGCTTGGTGCAGCCGTTGTCGACCACCGTCATGATCAAGGCCCCCAACAGCGTGCCGAAGATGGCCCCCTCGCCGCCGGCGAGCGACGCGCCGCCGATCACGGCCGCCGCGATCGCCTTCAGCTCGTAGCCCTGACCCGTCGTGGGGTCCCCCATCGTGAGGTAGCTCAGCTGCAGCACGGCGGCGATCCCCGCGCAGCCGCAGCCGAGCACGTAGACGCGCAGCTCGATCCGGGGCAGGTCCACCCCGCAGAGGCGCGCCGTCTCGCGGCTGGAGCCGAGCGCCGTGACCTGGCGGCCGAACACGGAGCGTCGCAGCAGGACCGACGCGAGGATCGCGACCACGAGCAGGATCCACACGCCCGGCGGCAGCAGGCCGTCGGGGAGCATGAGCGCAGCCAACGCGTCCGGCGCGTCGAAGTAGATCGGCTGGTTGTCGCCGAGGCCCTTGGCGACGCCGCGGAGCGCGCCCCAGAGACCGAGCGTCACGATGAACGGAGACAGCGGCAGCGCCCAGCGCAGGCGCCGCGAGCCCTGCCACACCGCCGCGCCGGCTGCGAGCCCCAGGAGCATCGCCCACAGTGAGCCGAGCCCGGCGCAGGCATAGCAGGCGCCCGCGGCCGCCGCGCCGGCGGCGAGCACGCGCGGCAGCGCGCCGACGACCAGCGCCCCGATGAGCCAGCCGACGACGCACCCGGTCAGCGCGGTCGCGAGCGCCGCGAGGACGAAGCCGTGCCCGTCCCGCAGCACCATCGCGCCGACCATCGAGCTCAGCGCGATGTTCGCGCCGACCGAGAGGTCGATGCCCCCGCTGACGATGATCCAAGTAGCGCCGACCGCCGCGGTCCCGACGACGGCCGTCTGGAGCAGCATCAGCTTCTGGTTGGACCACGCGGTGAAGGTGCTCGGCGCGAGCAGCGCGAACAGCGCCCACGTCACGACGAGGCCCAGCAGCGGCCCAGCCGCCCGCAGCCACTTCGTTAGGTTCATGTCGTCGGCTCCTCGTGTCCGGCGGTCATCTGCGCGAGCAGCGCCTGCTCGTCCAGCTCCGACGCAGGCCGCGCCGGCAGCAGGCGGCCGCGGGCGACGACCGCGACGCGGTCGCAGAGCCCGAGCAGCTCGGGCAGGTAGCTGGAGACGACCAGCACCGCCTGCTGACGAACGTGCGCGAGCTCGTCGATCGCGCGGTAGATCTCGGCCTTGGCGCCGACGTCGACGCCGCGCGTCGGCTCGTCGAGCAACAGCACGTCGCACTCGGCCGCGAGCAGCCGCGCCAGCGCGACCTTCTGCTGGTTGCCGCCCGACAGCTCTCTGACGGCCTGGCCCGGGGCGCGGAAGCGGACGCCCGTGCGCTGCAGCCACGGCTCGGCGTCGCGCTCGAGCCGCCCCGGCGAGAGCAGGCCGCGGCGGCTGCGTCGCGACAGGCAGGGCAGCCAGAGGTTGTCCGCGAGCGACTGGTCGAGCGAGAGCCCCTCCAGCTTGCGGTCCTCGCTCAGCAGGCCGACGCCCTGACGCCAGCGCTCCTGCGGCGCGCGCGGCCCTTCGTGCGCCAGCACCCGCAGCCGGCCGGCGCGGACGGCGTCGAGCCCGAACACGGCGCGCAGCAGCTCCGTGCGCCCGGCGCCGACCAGCCCTGCCAGGCCGAGGACCTCCCCGCGCCGCAGCTGCAGGTCGGCGCGGACCGGCAGCGGGTCGCCGCAGAGCTCGGCCAGCTCGAGGACGACCTCGCCGGGCGTCGCCGGGGAGCGGTGGTAGAGCTGATCGACGTCACGCCCGACCATCGCGGCGACGAGGCCGTCGTGGTCGACCTCGTCGATCGCGCCCGTCGCGACCGTGCGTCCGTCGCGCAGCACGGTGTAGCGGTCGGCGACCGCGAACAGCTCCTCGAACACGTGGCTGACGTAGACGACCGCGACGCCGCGGCGCGCCAGCTCCTTCAGCTGCTCGAGCAGCGGCGCGACGTCGGCCTGGGTCAGGCTCGAGGTCGGCTCGTCCAGCACCAGCACCCGCACGTCCTGCGACAGCGCGCGCGCGATCTCGACCAGCTGACGGTCCGCCGGCGCGAGCTCCCCGACCGGGCGG
>JBMHDP010000342.1:0-8452 GCA_049889335.1 Planctomycetota bacterium | reverse complement strand
AGCCTGCGCATCTGGGAGCAGGGCAAGGGCGTGCCCTACGAGCTCGGCGACCAGCACATGCCGGGCGTGTGCCAGCTCCCGGGCCCCAACCGCAAGGTGCGCTTCCCCGACCCGGACAAGTACAAGGGCACGACCAAGGTGCACGGCATGTGCCAGCTGTGCTCGACGGTCTGCGGCATTACGGGGCACGTCAAGGACGGGCGCATCCTCAAGGTCGAGGGCAACCCGATGGACCCCAACTCGCGCGGCAAGCTGTGCGCGCGCGGCCAGGCGGCGCTCAACCACCAGTACCACCCCGAGCGCCTGCTCTACCCGCTCAAGCGCGTCGGACCGCGCGGCGGCGGCAAGTGGCGCCGGATCACCTGGGAGGAGGCCTACGACGAACTCGCGACGCGCCTGAAGAAGGTCCGCGAGTCCGGCAAGCCCGAGGAGTTCGCCTTCCACCAGGGTCGCAACCGCAGCAAGGACGCGATCAACCGCTTCCTGCGCGCGTTCGGGACCAACACGGCGCTCAACCACCGCGGCCTGTGCTCGGCCTCGCGCCGCGCCGCCGCGCTGACGTATCTGTTCGAGTCCGACTGGGACCTCGGCGACTACGAGCGCTCGAAGTACATCCTCAACTTCGGCTCGAACATGTTCGAGGCGCACCAAGGCCACGTCGCGGGCGCCCAGCGCATCCAGCGCGGCCGCTTCGACAACGGCGCCAAGCTGGTGACCTTCGACGTGCGGATGTCGAACACCGCCGGCAACAGCGACGAGTTCTACATGCCCGCGCCCGGCACCGACGGCGCCGTCGCGCTCGGCATGGCGCACACCATCATCCGCGAGAAGCTCTACGACGCCGAGTTCTTCGAGGACTGGGCCAACGTGCCGCTCGAGGAGCTCTGGGAGCAGATCAAGGACTACACGCCCGAGTGGGCCGAAGAGACCTCGACGATCCCCGCCGAGACGATCCGCCGGATCGCGCGCGAGTTCGCGGCGGCCGCGCCTGCTGCGACCACGATGTGCAACCGCGGCTCGAGCGCGCACGTCAACGGCTACACCAACGACCGCTGCATCATCCTGCTCAACGTGCTGGTCGGCTCGGTCGGCAAGCCCGGCGGGCTCTGCTGGATGTGGACCGGCGGCTACGACAAGAAGCGGTTCCCCGAGCCGAAGATGCCGCCCAAGCCCAAGGTCGGCTCGCTGCTCGCGGACCCGCCGGAGTTCGTGCTGTCGAACGTCTGGAACAAGATGAAGGTCGGCGAGATCGTCTACCACTACCTGCAGCAGGACCGCGCGCGGATCCAGCTGTACATGACCTACAACATCGACTCCCCACTCACCTGGCCGGAGACGACGACGACCAAGAACGTCCTGCTCGACGAGGACAAGATCGGGTTCCACGTCTGCATCAACCCGTTCCTCAACGAGACCGCGTCGTTCGCGGACATGGTGCTGCCCTGGGCCACCTACATGGAGCGCTGGGACGTCGACGCGCGCGGCGCCTACAACCTCAAGCCCTACCTCTCCATGCGCCGGCCGATGGTCGAGGGCCTCGGCGAGTCCAAGGACGTGCGCGAGATCTTCGCCGAGCTGGCGCATCGCGTCGGCCCGGACATGGCGCAGTGGTACCCGGAGAAGACCGACATCCGGGCCTACATGGAGAAGCACACCCAGAACGTGCCCTACGACGCGTCCAAGTACGACTCGCCGATGGCGTTCCTGGAGGCCGAGGGCGCCTACGAGGACCCCGAGCAGAAGCCCTACTTCGCGCCCTACCTCGAGCCGCTGTCCGCCGACGAGCTGGACGGCAGCGAGACCGACCCGACGACGGGCATCATCACCAAGGCCGGGAAGGGCATCGGCATCCTGCACAAGGGCAAGCCGGTGCGCGGCTTCAAGACGCCGTCGCGCAAGCTGGAGGTCAAGTCCGACTTCGTGCCGATGCTCGGCCGCAACGAGGACGTCAGCAAGCTCGCGGCGCTCGCCAACAGCAAGGGCAAGAACCGCCCCGCCTACCACAAGGGCCACGAGTACGACCTGCCCGCGTGGCCCACCTGGACCCAGGTCGAGGAGCACGTCGGCATGGCCGACGACGAGCTGGTCATGACCTCGTTCAAGTGGAACGTGCACAACCACGGCCGCACCGCGAACCTCAAGTGGTGCGCCGAAATCGTGCACAGCAACCCGGCGTGGCTGCACCCCGACACCGCGGCGAAGTTCGGCGTCAAGGACGGCGACTTCGTGCGGCTGAAGGCGTGGCGCAGCAAGCACATCGACAACATGGCCCCCAAGCTCGGCCTCGGCCAGGGCGAGGTCGACGGCGAGCTCGAGCTGCCGGTCTACGTGACCAAGGCCGTGCACCCCAAGGCGATCGCGATCAGCAACTCGCTCGGCCACTTCGCCTACACGTCCGTCGCGCAGGCCAAGCGCAGCCGCGACCTCGGCGGAGAGACGAAGGGCTATGAGAACCAGGCGATGCGCGACGCCGACTGGGAGCGGAACATGTGGTGGGAGGACCGCTCGGGCGGCGACCCGGAGAAGTGGGTGCAGAACACCGGCAACGGCTGGGCGCAGAACAACGTCCTGCCGATCTCGCCGGACCCGATCTCCGGGCAGCAGGCGTTCAACAGCACGGTCGTCCGCGTGACCAAGGTCACGTGAGCGAAGACGCCGCCATCGACCACCGCGCAGCAGCGGCGCGCCTCTTCGGCCGGCTGCTGCTCCGCGAGCTCGACGCAGAGACCCTCGAGGAGCTGCGCCGAGAAGACGTACGGGCCGCGCTCGCCGAGCTCGGGATCGACGCGCCGGACGACGCCGAGCTCTCGGCGCTCAGCCAGCGGTTCTTCGAGCTCTTCCTGCACCCGGACGGCGCGCTGCCGCCGGTGCAGTCCCTGTGGCACAACGGCCAGTACGACGGCGACGCCGCCGCGAGCGTTCGCCGCGTCGCAGAAGCCGCCAACCTCGTGATCACCGACGGCGCCCGCGGCGCGCCGCCGGACCACCTCGGCTGCGTGCTGCTGCTCTGGGCCGAGCTGCGCGAACAGCCTCGCCCGGAGCTCGCCTCCCTGCTCGCGCAGCGCCACCTCGCCTGGGCTGAGCTCGCGCTCCGCCACGCGCTCGCGGACGACGGCTTCTACGGCGCCGTCTGCCGCGCCACCCTCTCGCTCGTGAGCGATCTGCGCGCCGACGAAGACGAACCCCCGACCCCCTGACCCTGCCCCTTACGAACGGAACGTGCACCGACCCGTCACCGCAGCGGCCAAGCTGGCCACGACAGCGACCGCCCTCCTCCTTACCCCCGCAGCCCTGCTCGCGCAGGACACGTTCCAGGCTGCGCCGCAGGGCCCCTTCCGGCTCGACGAGTGGCTGGGCAGACCCGCCGACGTCCGCTTCAGCGGCTCCGAGCGGATCCGCTACGAGGGCCTGGACGGCCAGTTCCGCGCGGGCCCGACGCGTGACGTGGAGGACCAGGTGTTCTCCCGCCTGCTGCTCCGCGCGGACTACACCCGCGACGACTGGGGCGTGACGGTCGAAGGGATCGACGCCCGCGCCTGGGGCACCAAGGCCGACTCGTTCGCCAACACGACCACGGTCAACACCTTCGACTTCCTCCAGGCGAACGTGACCTGGCGGCCCGCGGACGGGCACAGCCTGACGATCGGCCGCTACACGATGGACATCGGCAGCCGCCGCCTGAGCGCGCGCAACCGCTACCGCAACACCATCAACTCGTTCAACGGCGTCCGCTGGGACTACCGCGGCGAGGACGGCTTCGAGGCCGGCGCGTTCTGGAACACCCCGACCGTCCGGCGACCGGGGGCGCGGGCGCAGCTCGTCGACAACGAACACGAGCTGGACACGCAGACGACCGACTTCACCTTCTTCGGCGGCCACGCCACCCAGCGGGTCGACGAGCGCGCGAGCGCGCAGGTGTACGTGCTCGGGCTGAGCGACCACCGCGACGGCCGGACCTCGCGGGACCTGACCACGGCCGGCTTCCGCTACCTGCTGCCGGCGGCGCCCGGCCGCATGTTCGGCGAGACCGAGGTCGCCTACCAGTTCGGGGGCCGCGGCACGGCGGACGTCTCTGCCTACTTCGTCCACGGCAAGATCGGCAGGCAGTTCGACGTCGCCATGAAGCCCAAGCTCGCCTTCGCGCTCGACGTCGCCAGCGGCAACGACGCCGACGACCCGGACTGGAACCGGTTCGACACCCTGTTCGGCGCGCGGCGCTGGGAGTACGGCCCGACCGGGATCTACGGCGCCATCGGCCGCCGCAACATCGTGTCGCCGGAGCTCCGCGTGAGCTTCAAGCCGACCGACGAGCTGACGGTCATGCTGGCGGCGCGCTCGCTCCGCCTCGCCTCGGTCGAGGACGGCTGGCGGGAGGCCGGCGACACGACCGGGACCGGCGGCGACGTCGGCGACCAGTACGAGTGCCGCGTGCGCTGGGACGTCGCGCCGAAGAGCCTCCGGCTCGAAGGCGGCGCGGCCTACTTCGCGGGCGACAACTTCCGCGAGACCTCGACGCTCGGTCGCCGGACCGACACGAGCTACTTCTACTTCCAGACGATCTGGACGTTCTGACGCCGCGGGCGTGGCGCGGCTCACGGCGCGTGGTAGCGTGCGCGCCTGCCGTGATGAGACACGCCCCCTCCTGCGTCTCGGCGAGCGCGCTCGCGCTGGTCGTCCTCTCGCTCCCAGCCCGCGCGCAGGAGCCCAACAAGCCGTGGCGCCTCGACGAGGCCCTCGGCGGCCCCACCTGGGTCAAGTTCAGCGGCCGCCAGCGCACCCGCTACGAGACGCTGAACAAGCAGTTCCGCGCGGGGAACCGACCCGAGGACGAGGACCAGTGGTTCGTGCGCACCAGCATCCGGGCAGACCTGGACTTCGGCGCGATCGGCGGCACGGCCGAGCTGATGGACTCGCGGGCCTGGGGAGACAACCCCAACCGCCAGGTGAGCACGGCGTTCGTCAACACGACGGACTTCGTCGAAGCCAACGCGATCTACCGCTTCGACGCAGCGCCGGGGCACACCAGCCGCCTGCTGGCGGGCCGCTACACGATGTCGCTCGGGAGCCGCCGCTTCGTCATCCGCAACGGCTTCCGCAACACGGTCAACACGTTCACGGGGGTCGACTACCTCTGGAAGGACGACGCCGACCAACAGGTCCGGCTGTTCTGGACCATGCCCGTGCGGCGACGCCCCTTCGACGCGGCCGCGCTGCGCGACAACGAGTTCGCGTGGGACGACCAGGACAAGGACCTGCAGTTCTTCGGCGCCTTCACGTCGCGCAACATCGACGCGCGCACCAAGATCGAGGGCTACGTCTACGGCCTGCGCGAGGACGCGCCCGACTCCGCCAACCGTCGCCTGGTCACGCCCGGCGTCCGGATCTACCGGCCTTCGAAGAAGGGAGACTGGTTCGGCGAGGTCGAGGTCGCGCTGCAGGGCGGCACCTCGCAGGCGTCTGCAGGCAGCGGCGTCGACCTGAGCCACCGCGCCTGGTTCAGCCGGGCGGCGCTCGGCTACCGCTGGGACTCGCGCTACGACTGGACGGTCCAGGTCGCGCACGACTACGCGACCGGCGACGAGGACCCCAACGACGACGAGAACAACCGCTTCGACAGCCTCTTCGGCGCGCCGCGCTTCGAGTACTGCCCCACCGGTCTGTGGGGCTTCGTGCAGCGCACCAACTTCAACACGCCGGAGCTGCGCGTCTCGTTCCGACCGACGGACCGGTCGTGGATCATGATCTCGGCGCGCGACCTGCACCTCGCGTCGGCGACCGACGCCTGGGCCAAGTCCCGCGTGCGCGACCCGAGCGGCGCGTCGGGCAACGACGTCGGCCAGCAGTACGAGCTGCGCGCTCGCTACGACTTCCTGAAGAAGAACATGTTCCTGGAGGTCGGCGGCGCCTACCTCGTCGGCGAGGGCTTCTTCGAGCGCGCGCCCAACTCCCCGAACGGCGGCGACCGGAAGATGGCCTTCGTCGAGGTCCGCTGGACCTTCTGAGCGGCGTCGGGCTCAGGTCGCCATCGCGACCCAGATGGTGCGTCGCGGTCCCTTCGTGCGCCGCGCCTTGACGTGGTGCACGCGCACCTGGAAGCGCCCCTTGCGCAGCCGCGCGTCGAAGGCCGCGTCGTCGCCTGACGACCAGACGCCGAGCACGCCGCCCTGCTTGAGGACGCGGCGGATCAGCTTGAGGCCGGGGCGTCCGTAGAGGCTGTCGTTCGCCGGCCGCGACAGGCCCTCCGGGCCGTTGTCTACGTCGAGCAGCACGACGTCGTAGGCGCCGTCCGCGGCGGCCTCGAGGTGCGCGCGCACGTCCCCTTGCACGAGCGCCGCGCGCGGGTCATCGAGCGGGCGCCCGGCGCAGTGCCCGAACAGCTCTCGGTTCCAGCGCACGACCTCGGGCACCAGCTCGACCACGTCGACGCGGCCGCGGTCCGGCGACAGCGCGAGCGCACGCGCCAGCGTGAACCCCATCCCGAGGCCGCCGACGAGGGTGCGCGGCGCCCGGCGCGCGCCGAGCCGCTCGAACGCGAGCTCGGCGAGCATCTCCTCGGAGCCGTGGACGCGCGAGCTCATCAGCTCGGTGTGGTCGATCCAGACCTCGTAGGCGCCGTCGTGGTGGTAGCAGCGCAGCTCGCCGCGGTGCCCGGGCACGGCGGCGGTGGCGATCAGGTCGCGGGGCTTCACGGCGCCAGTATGTCCCGCCGAGAACGTGCGACAACCACCAGCCGTCGTCGTAGCATGCGGCTGGAGTCCATACCGATGTTCCTACTCGACCTTCTGCGCAAGCGGAGCCGCCCCGGCGACCACCACAAGGACCAGGTGCACTACCTCACGACGCTCCGCGGGGTGCTGGGGATGCTACGCAACCCCGAGGGCACCGAGTCGGTGTTCGACATCGAGGACGGGCTCAAGGACACCCGCGCGGCCGAGGGCGTCGTCGACCGCGTCGCGCGCGACCCGGCGGTCCAGCGGATGATGCGGGAGCGCTACCTCGCCGACCCGGTCGACATCGACGCGCTCGAGCGCCTGCCCGAGGGTACGCTCGGCAACGCGTTCGCGCGCCACATCCTCGACCACGGCTTCGACGCCGACTACTACCGGAAGATGCCGGTCGAGACGGACCTGAACTGGGTCATGATGCGGATGCGGCAGACGCACGACATCTGGCACGTCGTGCTCGACATCGACACCAGCCGGCTCGGCGAGATCGCGGTCAAGGCGTTCGAGCTGTCCCAGACGTGGCGGCCGCTGGCCGCGGTCATCACGTGCGGCGGCATGATCCGCTACCTGATGAAGGACCCCGACCAGCTGGGCGACGTGATGCAGTTCATCAGCCACGGCTACCAGCTCGGCCGGACCGCCAAGCCGTTCCTCGCCCAGAAGTGGGAGCACGGCTGGGAGCGCCCGCTCGGCGCGTGGCGGCGCGACCTCGGCCTGCCCGAGGTGATCCCCCCCGCCGGCCAGCTCGAGCCGCCGCGCAAACCGCAGGAGGACTGAGTGGCGCTCGCGCGCGATATCCCGAGCTTCGAGGCGTTCTGGCCGGTCTACCTGCGCGAACACCGCTGCGTCCGCTGTCGGCTCGTGCACTACCTCGCCGCGCTGACCGTCGTGACGCTGGTGACGACCAGCGTCTGCGTCGAGTGCTGGTGGCTGTTAGCGACTGTGCCGCTCGCCGCCTACGGCCTCGCCTGGATCGGGCACTTCGTGTTCGAGAAGAACCGCCCGGCGACCTGGGTCTACCCGCTGTGGTCGCTGCGCGCCGAGTGGCGCATGTGCGGGCTGGCGCTCACGGGCCGGCTCCGACCGCACCTCGACCGGCACCTCGCGACCGACGACGCCGGCCCCGACGCCGACGAAGGCTGACGCCTAGGGCAGCGAGATCGTCTCCCCGACCCGCGCAGCCCCGCCGGCGGCGACCAGGGCGTCGACGCCCAGCGCCATCACCTCGCGGACGTTGCTGCCGAGGCGCGCGATGCCGAAGGCCCGGGCGCACTCTCGCATCAGGTCCTCTCGAGCCAGCGCGTGGTGCTGCCGCAGCAGCCACGACATCGCGTGGCGCACCTCCGTCAACGGCAGCTCGTCGGCGCTCCGCTCGCCGCGCTCGCACGCAGGCACGCGGTAGCCCCGGAAGGCGTCGCGCTGCGCGCGGTCGAGCCAGACGACCGGGCCGTCCACCTCTACGCCGCTCGGCAGCGCCGCCCGGGCGCGCGCCCGGACCCGGTCGGAGACCCGCGACACCCCCCACGCCTCGGCCAGCCGACGCACGAGCCGTTCGAACACGACCGGCGCCTCGACCTGGAGCAGGGCCCGGACGGCCTCGTCGTCCCGGGCCTGCGGCGCGCCGTCGCAGAGCACGTAGGGCCGCGGACCGTCCGGGTCCTCGGGCGCAACCGCGCTCGCTGCTGCGCTCGCTGCTGGCGCCTCCTCTGGCTCGCGCGCGGGCCGGC
>JBMHDP010000341.1:0-2944 GCA_049889335.1 Planctomycetota bacterium | reverse complement strand
AGCTGGGGGATCCCGCCGGCGCGGGCGCCGACGAGCGCGCGGGGCTGACGCCCGCGTTCTCCTGGTCCGACGCCCGCGCTGCCGCGGCGTCTCCGCCGGCGCGCCCGCGCGCGCCGCCCATCCCCCCGGCGCCGACGCCCGGCGCTGCTCCCCTCCGAAACCCACCTGTCCGTCATGAAACTCGATTTTGGTTCTGTCCCCGCGCGCATCGGCAAGGCGCTGCAGGGTGTCTTCGGCTCCGCCAACAAGCGGGCCCTCCAGCAGTACGACGCGCTCGTCAAGCAGGTCAACGACCTCGGCGACTGGGCCGGCGGTCTCGACCAGGAGCAGGTCCAGGGAGAGGTCGCGGAGATGAAGCGCGCGGTGCAGGCGGGCGAGACGACGATCGACGACTGCCTGCCGAAGATGTTCGCGCTCACCCGCGAGGCCGCGACGCGCACGATGTCGATGCGGCACTTCGACGTCCAACTGATCGGCGGCGCCGTCCTGCACCAGGGCAAGATCGCCGAGATGTCGACGGGCGAGGGCAAGACCCTGGTCGCGACGCTGCCGGCGGCGCTGAACGCGCTCAGCGGTCAGGGCGTCTACGTCGTCACGGTCAACGACTACCTCGCCAAGCGGGACCGCGACTGGATGGCGCCGGTGTTCGAGTACCTCGGGCTGTCGGTCGGCGCGATCCAGAGCTCGATGCCGCCGCACCTGCGCCAGCCGGCCTACGAGTGCGACATCACCTACGGCACCAACAACGAGTTCGGCTTCGACTACCTGCGCGACAACATGAAGTGGAAGGTCGAGGAGCAGGTGCAGAAGCGCCTGAACTTCGCGATCGTCGACGAGGTCGACTCGATCCTGATCGACGAGGCCCGTACGCCGCTGATCATCTCCGGTGAGGGCGAGGGGACCACCGATCGGTTCGTGATGGCGGACCGGATCGCGCGGCAGCTGAAGGTCGACGAGCACTTCGAGGTCAAGCTCAAGGAGCAGCAGTGCGTGCTCAACGAGGCCGGCATCGAGCGCGCCGAGAAGCTGGTCGGCGTCGACAGCTTCTACAGCGACCCGGCCCACATGGAGTGGCCGCACCTGCTCGAGACGGCGCTGCGCGCGCACCACATCTACGAGAAGGACAAGAACTACGTCGTCGTCGAGCCGAAGGGTGAGGACGGGCGGCCGCAGCCGCCGGAGGTGGTGATCGTCGACGAGTTCACCGGTCGCCTGATGCCGGGGCGCCGGTGGAGCGACGGCCTGCACCAGTGCGTCGAGGCCAAGGAGGGGCTGCCGCCGCGCGAGGAGAACCGCACGCTCGCGACGATCACGCTGCAGAACTACTTCCGCCTGTTCAACAAGCTGGCCGGGATGACCGGCACGGCGATGACGGAGGCCTCGGAGTTCTCGCGGATCTACGACCTCGACGTCGTCCAGATCCCGACCAACCAGCCCAACCAGCGCAACGACATCAACGACCAGGTCTACCTGGACGAGCCGTCGAAGCTGGTCGCGATCGCCGAGGAGATCAAGGGCGAGCACGAGAAGGGGCGGCCGGTGCTGCTCGGCACGACCTCGATCGCCAAGTCCGAGAAGCTCTCCGAGGCGCTGACCAAGGCGGACATCCCGCACAACGTGCTGAACGCCAAGAACCACGAGCGCGAGGCCGAGATCGTCACCCAGGCAGGCCGCAAGGGGCGCGTCACGGTCGCGACCAACATGGCCGGCCGCGGCACCGACATCGTGCTGGGCGGCAAGGCCGAGGCGCTGTGGGAGGACGAGCGTAGGCAGCAGGGGCTGGACCTCGACTCGGACGAGGCGCAGCAGCGGCTGGCCGCGATCCAGGCGGAGTGCAAGGCCGAGCAGGAAGAGATCCTGGCGCTCGGCGGGCTCTACGTGATCGGCACCGAGCGCCACGAGGCGCGGCGGATCGACAACCAGCTGCGCGGCCGCTGCGCCCGTCAGGGCGACCCGGGGCAGACCAAGTTCTTCCTGTCGTTCGACGACGACCTGATGCGCATCTTCGCGCGCGACTGGGTCCGCTCGATGATGGAGAAGATGGGCCTCAAGGAGGGCGAGGTCATCGACAGCCCGATGGTCACGCGCGGCATCGCCAAGGCCCAGAAGAAGGTCGAGGCGCGCAACTTCGACGTGCGCAAGCACCTCATCGAGTACGACGAGGTGATGGACAAGCAGCGCAAGTTTGTCTACGCGCAGCGTCAGGAGGCCCTCGAGTTCCAGGGCCTCCGCGACAAGACGCTGGGGATGTTCGAGGAGGTGCTCGAGCCGGTCGTCGAGCGCTACGCGGGCGACAAGGACAAGCCCGTCGACTACGAGGAGATCCGCTCCTGGCTGCTCCACCGTTGCGACGAGGAGCTGGACCTGGACGGGCTGGAGCAGGCGCCCCGAGAGGACCTGTTCAACTGGATCATGGGCCGCGTAGAGAAGCTGCACGACGCCCGCGGCGAGGTCTACGGCGAGGACTGGGAGGGCGTGCAGCGCTTCCTGATCCTCGAGACCGTCGACAACAAGTGGAAGGACCACCTTTATGCGATGGACATCCTGAAGCAGGGCGTGAGCCTCCGCAGCTACGCGCAGGTCGACCCCAAGAACGAATACAAGAAGGAAGGCTTCGAGAAGTTCCAGGCGCTCAAGACCGAGATCGCCGACCACATCTGCGGCTTCGCGTACAAGCGCGAGGCCACGGACACCATCCGCGACCTCGTCACGGGCAAGATCCAGCCGCAGCGGCAGCAGCAGCAGGCGCCCCCTCAGATGCCCCAGACGCCCGAGGAGCTGCAGGCGCTGTTCGAGTCGTTGATCGCGGCGGGCAAGGTGCCGCAGGAGATCCTCGACCGCATGGAGCAGGGCGAGCAGTTCCAGCTCCGCGCGACGCCGCAGGGGCTCGCGCTCGCCCCGGCCGAGGCGGCGCCGAACGTGGGCGCGGCCGAGCCGGGCGCTG
>JBMHDP010000340.1:0-15000 GCA_049889335.1 Planctomycetota bacterium | reverse complement strand
CGCGGGCCGCGGCGGCGGCCTCGCGGATCGTCAATCGCGTGTCGACCGCGACGGCGTCGACGCGCTGCACCCGGCCGCCGGGCCAGGTCACCCGCACCGCGTCGATCTCCGCCACGTCGCCGAGCCCGAAGTGCTCCACGGCCTCGCCGGCGCTCATGTAGCCGCGCGTCAACGAGACCTGGCGCGCGAAGGTCCGACCGCCGGCGTCGACCTCGATCTTCGCGCCGACGCCGCGGGTGTTGCCGCCCGCGCCGCGCAACTCGACCAGCAGCCGGTGCGTGCCCGACGTGCGGTTCTCGAACACGCTGGCCTCGGCGTTGAGGTTGTTGGTGACGATGTCGAGGTCGCCGTCGCGGTCGAGGTCGACGACCACCGCGCCGTGCGTGACCCCGGCCTCGTCCAGCCCCCACGCCGCGCCCACGTCCTCGAACTGCAGGTCGCCGACGTTGCGGCGCGCGATGTTCTTCTCGTCGACGCGCGGCATGTTGCGCATCACGTCGAGGGCGGCGTTGTAGCGCTGCTCCTGCCACAGCGCCTTCACGCGGTCGCCGATGTCGGGGTTGTCGGCGAACACCGGGATCCCGTTGGTCGCGTAGAAGTCCTGCCGGCCGTCCTCGTCCAGGTCGCAGAAGCGCACGGTCCAGGTCCAGTCGGTGCTGGCCAGCCCCGCCATGTGGGCGCACTCGAGGAAGCGGTCGGTGCCGGTGTTCACGTACAGCGCGTTGCGCATGTACTGCTGCGGGGCGCTGTTCATCAGGAACCAGCGGTGCTGGTCCATGTGCCCCATCAGCATCTTGCCCATGTAGTGGGTCGTGCTCGACATGTCGGCGACGCACAGGTCCATGCGCCCGTCGAGGTCGACGTCGGCGAAGTCGCAGCCCATGCCGAAGAAGGCCGTGTGGGGCAGCCGGTCGGTCGCGTCCTCGAACGTGCCGTCGCCCCGGTTCCGCCACATCAGGTCGGGCGACTGGAAGTCGTTGGCGACGTAGAGGTCCTGGAGGCCGTCGTCGTCGAAGTCCCACCAGACGACCGAGAGCCCGTTGCCGTGGTCTTCGAGCCCGGACTCTTCGGTCACGTCCACGAACGTCGCGTAGCCGTCGTTGCGGAACAGGCGGTCCTGCTGTCCCGCCATGAACGTCCGGCCGTCTAGCTCGAAGGTCATCTCGGGCGCGAGCAGGGCGGCCTTCGTCTTCCGGATCGCGCTCGGAGGCGTCGTCTCGGCGACGATCTCCCGGGCCAGCGTCGGGCGGAAGACGCGGTTCGTCAGCAGGTAGAGGTCGAGGTCGCCGTCGTTGTCGTAGTCGGCGAAGGCCGCGCCGGTCGACGCGTAGGTCGCGCCGAGCCCGAACATGCCCGCCTTCTCGACGAACGTGCCGTCGCCCTGGTTGACGAACAGCAGGTTGGGCGACTCCAGGTTGCAGACGTAGAGGTCGAGGTCGCCGTCACCGTCCACGTCGGCGAAGCTCGCCGCGGTGCCCCAGGCGTCGCCGCCGTCGAGGCCGGCCCCGGCCGCCGCGGTCACGTCCTCGAACTGCAGCGGCGCGGTCTGACGGAACAGCTTGTTGCGCCCGTCCTGCGAGACGAGGTAGAGGTCGGGCAGGCCGTCGTCGTCGTAGTCCCCGACGCTCAGCCCCGCGCCCATGTAGACGTAGGCGACGGTGTTCTCCCGGCGCAGCTCGTTGCGGAACGTGAGCCCGGTCTCGCGGGCGGACAGGCGCGCGAACCGCGTCCCGTCCGCGCGAGGCCGCGCCGGGAGCGCGGCGGCGGTCGCCGCGCCTGCCTCGGCGACCTCGGGGCCCGAGCACCCGGCCGCCAGGAGCCAGACCGCCAACCACACCTGCACCGCCGCGCGCGCCATGGCCGGATCATCCACCCTCGAATCGCGCCTGAACAGGGTCTGAGCGGTCGCCGTGGATCATTGCCACGGCCGGTGCTTTTGAGTCGCCGCTTTGCAGGCCCCTCGACCCGGCGTAGTGTCGCGCCCGCCATGACCTCCGAGGAGCCGAACGAGAAGACCCTGCCGCCGCCGTGGGACCGCATCTTCTCGCTGGCGACGCGCACCTTCGTCTGGGCGCTCCTGATCTCGGTCCTCTACATCCTGCGGCCGTTCCTGCTGCTGGTCTTCCTGACGTTCGTGTTCGCCTACATCCAGGCGCACGGCGTCGAGGGGCTCGCGCACCGGATGAAGAGCCGGACGCTGCGCGTGGTGGTCGTCGGGCTCGTCTTCCTCGGGACCCTGTTCGCGACCGGCTTCACGCTGCTGCCGCAGGTGCAGGACCAGGCCAAGCAGTTCTTCAACAACAAGGACGTCTACATCGCCGACGCGGACAAGCAGCTGAACTCGTTCTTGTCCGAGTACCCGTCGATCTACACGTCGCTGGCCGAGCAGAAGCGCGCGCTCGAGGAGGCCGGCGCCGACATCCGCGGCGACGAGCCCGCGCAGCCCGGCAGCACCAAGCCGGCGCCGACCGAGGCGCCGACCGACGACGTGGAGCGCGCGGGCGACGACCCGGCGAAGGCGGACGGAGACGCGCTGCCCAACCTGCACCTGGTCCGCGACCTGATCGAGAACATCGGCAAGTCGCTGGCCGAGAACCCGCTGGAGATCGGGCAGTCGGTGCTGACGTTCGCGTCGTCGTTCCTGCTGTCGCTGCTGTTCTCGTTCCTGATCGTGCTCGACCTCCGCAAGATCACCCGCGGGGTCAAGGGGCTCGCCAACACCAAGATCGGCTTCATCTACGACGAGGTGGCCGACAACATCGCCGGCTTCGGGCGCGTGCTCGGCCGCGCCCTGGAGGCGCAGCTGTTCATCGCGATCTGCAACACGGTCCTGACCGCCGCGTGCATCTGGGTCATGGGCATCCCCAACCTGCTGGTGCTGTCCACGATCGTCTTCTTCTGCAGCTTCATCCCGGTCGCGGGCACGTTCATCAGCTCGACCCCGATCGCGCTGCTCGCGCTGCAGGGCGGCGGCGTCTCCGCGATGGTGATCGTGATCATCATGATCGTGGTCGTGCACCTCGTGGAGACCTACGTGCTCAACCCGCAGATCTACGGCCACCACATGCACATGAACCCGGTGCTGGTGCTGATCGTGCTCACCATCGGCGGCAAGCTGTTCGGCGTCTGGGGCCTGATCCTCGGCATCCCGATCGTCAACTACGTGTTCCGCCACGCCATCCGGCATCCAGCGGAGCGACCTACCGAGACCTGAGGAGCCCCGCGCGACCCTCGCGGCCCCTCAGACGATCGCCCTCAGACGATCGACAGCGGGTCCCGGTCCCCTTCGGCGATCCGGACCTCGAGGCCCTCGGCGAACTCGGACGTGAGCCGCTCGGCGAGCACCGGCAGGAACCCGCGCTCGGTGTTGCTGTGGCCGGCGAGCACGACCGAGGAGCCTGCGGCGACCGCCGCCAGCGCGTCGTGATGCGACATCTCGCCGGTCACCAGCACGTCGGCGGGGACGCCCCGCAGCGCGCCGCTGCCGGCGCCGGCCGCGACGGCGATCGAGCGCACCTCGTCCGGGGCCGCCAGCGGCCGCGCGACCTGCAGGTGCCCGACGGCGTACTGCGCCTTCAGCCGATCCAGCAGCCCCGCCCAATCGAGCGGCTCGGACAGCTCGGCGAAGCGCCCGTAGCCGTCCCCGACCGCGTGCACCGACTCGGGCACGGCATCACCCAGCGCGCCTGCCAGCAGCCAGTCCGCCAACCCGGACGGCGCGGCGTCGAGGGCGGTGTGCGGCGAGTAGACCGAGAACCCGGCGCGCAGCGCCCGCACGACCCGCCCTTGGCCGGGGTCGGCGGCGTCCAGCCGCGAGAGCGGCTTGAAGATCGGCGGGTGGTAGGCGACCACGAGGTCGGCTCCGAACGCGCGGGCCTCTTCGACCACCGCGTCCGTGAGGTCGATCGTCAGCAGGCACCGCCCCACCCGGTCACGGTCCGGCTCGGAGCGCAGCAGCAGCCCGACGTTGTCCCAGTCTGCCGCGAGCTCCAGCGGCGCGATCTCGTGCAGCAGGTCGACGAGCTCTTCGAGGTTCGGTGACGACATGACGATCAGGAAGCCCCGGCGCTGACGATCGTCAGCCGGTCCGGGTGGAGGTGGCGTTCGGCCGCGTCGCGCACGTCCTCGACCGAGACCGCGCGGACGAGGTCGGGGTAGCGCTCGACGAAGTCGAAGCCCAGCCCGAAGCGCTTGGCGCGGATGGCGTAGGCGGCGAGGTTGCTGTTCCGCTCCAGGGCGAACACGAAGCTGCCGGTCAGGTAGTCCTTGACGTCCTGCAGCTCCGACGCGCTCGGCGGCTGCTCCCGGATCCGCCGGATCTCGGCGAGGAACCCGTCGACCGCCTTCTGGCGATGCTCGGGCGAGGTGCCGATGTAGGCCGTGAAGGTCCCCGGCTGCTCCCCAGCGCTCGCCGAGATCCCCGCGCTCACCGAGTAGCAGAGCCCCATCTCGTCCCGCAGCTTCCGCGAGCAGCGGGACGTGAAGCCGGGGCCCGACCCCAGGATGTGGTCCATCACCGAGAGCGTGTAGAAGTCCGGGTCGGTGCGGCGGATCCCCAGGTGACCGAGGAAGACGTGCACCTGTTCGCGCGGCATGGCGACGTGCTCGTCGGTCGCGCTCCCGAGCGTGACCTCGGGGTAGGCTGCGTGCTCACCCGCCGCTCCGCGGAGCCCTCGGAACGCCCGCTCCAGGCGGTCGAGCATCTCCTCGGGCTCGAACGGGCCCGACGCGGCGATGTAGCCGCCCGACGGGCGGAACCAGCGCGCGTGGTAGTCGCGCAGGTGCTTGGGCCGGATGGCTGCGACGCTCTCGACCGTGCCCTGCATCGCGCGGCCGAGCACATGGTCGCCGTAGATGCGCTCGCGGAAGCGGCGCGCGGCCACGGTGCGCGGGTCGTCCAGCTCGGCCTGCAGCTCGGTCAACACCTCCGACTGGACCCGACGCACCTCGCGCTGCGGGAACGTCGGCTCCAGCACCAGCTCGCGCAGCAGGCCGGTCGCCTTCTTCTGGGCCGCGGCCGGACACATCACCGCGCCGCCGCGGTGGTTGCCCTCCAGCACGGCGCCGAGGTTCTCGGCCGCAGCCGAGAGCTGCAGCGCGTCGTAGCGCTTCGTGCCTTCGTCCAGGCACTCTCCCACCATGTTGGCGACGCCCGGGAGCCCGAGGGGGTCGTCCGCGACCCGCGCGTCGAGCGACGCGACGCAGGCGAACGTCTGGACGCCGGGGTTGCGCACCGCCAGCAGCGTCAGGCCGCTGTCGAGCTCACGCTCGGCGACCTCCAGGCGGATGGTCGGGGCGCTCACGAGCGCCTCCGGTTCGCGCGGGCCGGCTGGCCGGCCTTGTTCGACGACTTCTTCTTGGCCACCTTCTTCGCCGCCTTCTTCGCCGCCTGTCCGGCGACCTTCTCGGCCTTCTTCTTCGCGCGCTTCGTCGCGCCCTTACCGGTCGCCTTCTTGCCGGCCTTCTTGCTGGCCTTGCTCACGCGCCGCGCGGGCCGACGCGCCGAGGGGGCGGACGGAGCGCCGGCGGCCGGGACCGCCCAGGCGACGGTGGCGCGGTCGAAGTCGAAGTAGCGCGCGGCGACCTCGCGCAGCTCCTTGCGGGTGATCGAGCCGTAGGTGGGCAGCACGTCCGCCAGCGTGCGGAAGCCGTCCGGGGTGCCCGCCTCGAAGCGAGCCAGCTTCATCGCGAGGTCCAGGACGGTCTCGTCCTGGAACAGGAAGGACGACTCGATCTGCGTGCGGATCCGGCGGATGTCGGCGGCAGCCACGCCCTCGGCGACCATGCCCGCCACCTCCTCCCGGATCGCGGCCTCGACCTTGGCCGGGTCCGCGTCCGGGTGCAGCTCGCACATCACGAAGAAGCCGCCCGGGTCCTGACGCACCTCGTTCATCACGCTGACCTCGGTCACGAGGCGGTCCTTCACCACCAGGCGGCGGTAGAGCCGACTGCTCTTGCTGTTGCCGAGCTCGTGCGCCAGCAGGTCGAGCGCGTAGTCGTCCCGCGCCCCCATCCGACAGGTCGGGAAGCCGAGGCACATCCGGGTCACGCTGTGCGGCGTCTTCAGCACCACCCGCCGTTCGCCGGTCGGCTCGGGCTCGCGGATCGCGACCGCGCGCTCCTCGACGCGCGGCATCGGGCCGAACAGCTGCTCGATGCGCTGCCGCGCCCGCTTGCGGTCGATCGCGCCCACGACCGTGAGGCAGGCCCGGTTCGGGCCGTAGTGGCGCTCGTAGTAGCTGCACATCTGGCCGACCGTCAGCCGCTCCAGCTCTTCGCGGTAGCCGATCACCGGGTGGTGATAGGGGTGGGTCTGGAACATCGTCCCCTCGACCGCCTGGTAGAGCGGCCGCCAGGGCTCGTCCTCGCCCATCGCCAGCTCCTCGAGCACGACGCTCTTCTCGCTCTCGAACTCGACCGGGTCGAGCAGGCAGTCCCGCATCCGGCTGGCCTCGATCTCGAGCGCGGTCTCCCACCGGTCCGCAGCCAATGAGAAGTAGTAGGCGGTGCTGTCGGTGTCCGTGAAGGCGTTGTTGCTCCCCCCCATCTTGCTGGTCTGCAGGTCGATCTCGCCCTTCCCGAACTTGTCGGTGCCCTTGAACATCATGTGCTCGAGGAAGTGGGAGAGGCCGGTCTCGCCGGTGCGCTCGTCGCGCGATCCGACCTGGTACCAGCAGACCGAGGCGACTACGGGGAGCGCGCGGCGCTCGACCAGCAGGGCCCGGAAGCCGTTGTCGAGCTCGACGACGTCGACGTCGGGCAGCATCTGGAGGTCCATCTTCATCAGAGAGTCTCTAGCGGCGGCTCGTGGCCGAGGGCCGCTTGCGGCGGCTGGCGGGGCGCGGCGGCAGCGGCTTCCGCCCGGCCTTGGCGACCTTCCGCGTCCGCTTGCGCGGGGCCTTTTCAGCTTCGGCTGCCGGCTCGACCTCTTCGCTGCGCGCGAGGTCACGGAGCCGGGCGACCTCGTCGACGCGCAAGAAGCGCCAGTCGCCCTCTCCCAGCCCGTGCAGGGTCAGCGTGCCGATCCGCACGCGCTTGAGCGAGGCGACCGGGTAGCCGAGCTTGGCGAACACGCGCCGGATCTCGCGGTTCTTGCCCTCGCGGAGGGTCACCTTGAGGTAGGTGCGGTCCTTGGTCATCCGATCGACCTTGAGCTGCATGCCGCCGGTCGGCCCCTCGGACAGCCACACGCCGCCGCGCGCTTTGTCCAGGTGACCGTCCTCGATCCGCCCGCGCACGATCACCGAGTACAGCTTGCTGACGCCGTAGCTCGGGTGCGTCATCTCCTGGGCGAACGCGCCGTCGTTGGTGATCAGCAGCAGCCCCTCGGAGTCCATGTCGAGACGACCGACCGTGAACACGCGGCCGCGGATGGTCGGCAGCAGGTCCACCACGCGCTTCTTCTGCTCGTGCGCCGCGTTCGTGCAGATGACGCCCTTGGGCTTGTTGAGCAGCACGTAGACGGACTTCTCGGGCTGCAGCCGTGAGCCGTCGAAGCGGACGTCGTCGCCCGCAGGGTCGACCCGGACCCCCAGCTCGGTGACGACCTCCCCGTTCACCTCGATCCGGCCGGTCGCGATCAGCTCGTCGGCGTTCCGCCGGCTGCAGACGCCTGCCTTGGCGAGGAAGTGGTTGAGGCGGACCTTGCCGTCGGCCGTCGTCGGCGCGCCGTCGAAGACGCTGCTCGGCTTGACGATCAGGCCTTCGGCGCGACGCGCGCTGCCGCGCGCGGGGGTGCGCTTGGCCGCCTTCTTGCGCGTCGTGCGCGCCTCGGCGGCCCGCTCCATCGCGCGGGTCAGCTTGGTGCTCGACTTGCGCGGCGCCTTCTTCTTCGGGGTGTCCGCGTCGGGCTTGGCCGCGCCGCGGCCGCCCTTGCCGGCCGCGCCCTTCCGCGGCCTGCTCGGCTTCGGCGCGCCCTGGGACCCGGCGTCCCCTTCGCTGCCGCGGCGGAATCGCTGGCCGGGCTTCCGGTCCTGGTGACGCTTGGCCATCAGCGCGCCCCCGGGCCGCAGACCACGACGTCGACGAGGCCGTCCGGCTCGACCGCGACGCTCGGCACGCAGGCGGGCACCAGCGCCGTGTCCGGCCGACCCAGCGCGAGCGAGGCAGCCAGGTCGCCACCGCCCCACTCCAGCCGGCCGCTGCCCGCGAGGCAGGTCAGCGTCAGGTAGCCCCCGTCGGTCGGGAGCTCGATGCGGTGGTCGACCTGGTAGCGCCGCACGAAGAAGTGCTCGGTGACCAACAGCAGCTCACCGCCGTCGGCGAGCGACGTCGACCGCTCCACCGGAGGACGCTCGTGGTGGACCATCTGGACCACGTCACGGGCCTGGTCGGGCTGCACCTCCCGGCTGCGCCCCCAGTCGTAGCATCGATAGGTCAGGTCGCTGTTCTCCTGGATCTCGAAGGCCACCACGCCCGGCCCCATCGCGTGCGGCGTCCCCGGCGGCACGTGCACCAGCTGGCCGACCTCCGGCTTGAAGGTGTAGAGCATCGACTCGACCGCGGCGGACTCGAGGGAGGCCAGCAGCTGCTCCTTGTCGACGCCCGGTCGCAGCCCGTGCACGAAGCGCGCGTCCTCGGTCACCGCCAGCACGAGGCAGCACTCGTCCTTGCCGAGGTCCCCGCGCGCCTGCTCGTCGTCCGGGTGCACCTGCAGCGACAGCGCCTCGCGCGCGTCGAGGAACTTGAGCATCAGCGGGAACGCGCCGTCGTGGCCGAGCCGGACGCCGCGGCCGACGAGCTCGTCGGGGCAACGCCGGGTGAGCGCGGCGAGCGACTCCCCTCGGCCGCGGATCCCGGACGAGCCCGCGGGCCGGTCGAACAGCTCCCACGACTCCCCGATCGACGCGCCGTCGGCAGGGAGCTCGATCCCGAGCGTGTCCGCGAGCGCGCGCCCGCCCCAGACCTTGGGCAGCAGCTCGCGCTCGAGGAGGAATGGCTCTAACGGGGTGGAGATCGTTCGTCGCGGTAGGAGCGTGGTGGGCCGTCGGAGTCTACCGAGTGGCCAACGGCCGCGGCGCGGCAATTCGTCGCTTCGGTGTCCAAACGCGGACATGATGAAGCCGTGAACAACCCGAGCAGGTTCCCGCACTCGCTGGTCCTGATCTTCGCGATGGTCGTCGTCGCGCAGCTCCTGACCTACGTCTTGCCCAAGGGCAAGTTCGAGACCGAGCCCCGACCCGACCGCGGCGCGCCGTTCGCCGAGCGCGTCGACGCCCCCGGCGGCTCGCTCCGCGAGCGGCTGCGGGCCGCGCGCGCAGAGCGCGGCCTGGAGCGCGCCCACCTGGCCGAGCTGTTCCGCGTCTCGCCCAAGACCGTGGAGGCCTGGGAGGCCGGGCCGGTGGCCGACGGCGAGCCGTGGCGCGTCGGCGCGCCCATCGAAGCCAACGTCGGCGCCCTGCTCGACGCGTGGGTGCGCACCGGCGAGGCCCCGACGGCGGCGGCGGTGCAGGCCTGGAAAGCGGCCGTCGCCGACGACCACCCGACCGTCGTCGGCGGCAGCTACGCGGCCACCAGCGGCGGCGAGCTGCTGCCCTGGTACACGGCGTTCACGGCGGTCCCGCAGGGGTTCCGCAACGGCGCCGGCATCATCTTCTTCGTCTTCGTCGTCGGCGGCGTGATCGGGATCCTCCGCGCCACCGGCGCCATCGACGCGCTCATCGGGACCGCGATCCGCGGCTTCTCGGGGCAGCCCGTGCTGCTGATCGCGGGGATGACGCTGCTCTTCGCGATCGGCTCCTCGACGATCGGTATGGCCGAGGAGTACATGCCGTTCGTGCCGATCCTGGTGACCCTGAGCCTCGCGCTCAAGATGGACGCCGTGGTCGCCTTGGGCATCGTCTACATCGGAGCCGGCGTCGGCTACGGCTGCGCGGCGGTCAACCCCTTCACCGTGGCGATCGCGCAGGACATCGCCGGGGTCGAGCCGGCGTCCGGCTGGCTGTTCCGCGTCGTGTTCATGGTCGCGGCCTGCGCCGTCGGCGTCCTGCACATCGTCCGCTACGCCAACCGCGTCAAGCGGGACCCTGGGCAGAGCCTCGTGCGGGACGTCGACTACTCCGAGGGCTACGAGATGCCCGCCGACACCCGGATGACGACCTCGCGCGTCGTCGTCCTGACGCTGTTCGTGGGCGCGATCGTGCTGTTCGTCTACGGCGTCGCGGAGTGGGGCTGGTACTTCGACGAGCTGATGGCGGTCTTCCTGGGGCTCGGCGTGGCCGGCGCCGCGGTCTCGCGCCTCTCGCCCAACACGGTCGCCAACAAGTTCTGCGAGGGCGCCGCCGAGATGACGACCACCGCGCTGCTGATCGGCGTGGCCAGCTCGATCGAGGTCGTGCTCAAGCAGGGCCAGGTCATCGACACCATCATCGAGGGGATCGCCGCGGCCATCAGCGGGGCCGGGCCGTTCCTCGCGTCGCTGGGCATGCTGGCGGTGCAGAGCCTCGCGAACCTGTTCATCCCGTCCGGCTCGGGCCAGGCCTACGTGACGATGCCGATCATGGCGCCGCTGGCCGAGCTGTGCGACGTCTCGGCCCAGCGGGCGGTGCTCGCCTACCAGGTGGGCGACGGCTTCATGAACATGGTCGTGCCGACCAACGCGCTGCTGATGGGCATGCTGGCGCTGGGGCGGGTGCCCTACGGACGCTGGCTGAAGTTCATCCTGCCGCTGATGATCCAGCTCTACCTGCTGGCAGCGGGCGCGATGCTCGTCGCCCAGCTGGTCGGGTTCTGACCGACGGCCGGCGCGGCGCTAGCCCGCGGTCTCCTCGCGGGCCTTGGCGACGAGCCTGCGGGCTTGCTCCAGCGCCGCGCGGTCGTCGCCGTCGCCCGTCGCCATCGCGGCGAGCTCCTTCTCGACCTCGTCGCGCGGCAGCTGGCGAACGCCCGACGAGGTGCGCTCGCCGACGACCTTGTTGACCAGGAAGTGCTGCTGAGCGAACGCCGCGACCGGCGCGAGGTGGGTCACGATCACGACCTGGTGGTGCTGGGCGACCTCGTGGAGCTTGCGGCCCACCTGCAGGCCGAGCCGACCGCCGATCTCCGCGTCGATCTCGTCGAGCACCAGCAGCGGCACGCGGTCCTGATCGGCGAGCGTCTTCTTGACCGCCAGCACGACCCGCGCGAGCTCTCCGCCCGACGCGGTCTCGCGCAGCGACTGCCACGGCTCCCCGGGGTTGATCCGGACCTCGATGTCGACCGGCAGCGGCCCGTGCTCCGTGGCGTCGTCGAGCACGCTGTCCGACGCGAAGGCGTCGGCCATCGCCAGCCGCACGTCGGTGTGCTGCATGCCGAGGTCGCGGAGCTCGGCCACGATGGCCTTCGAGAACGACGCGCCGGCCTTCTTGCGCGCGCGCACCAGCTTGCGACCCACCGTGACGACCTCCTCGGTCCGCTCGCGCAGCGCGGCGACCTGCGCCTCGGGCTCGGCGTCGACCGCCTCGAGCTCCGAGAGCTCCCGCTCGGTCGCAGCCAGGTTCTCGCGCAGGTCCTGCGCCGTCGGGCCAAAGCGCTTCAGCGCGGCGTGGACCTCGTCTAGCCGCTCCTCCACGGCCGCGAGCCGACCCGGGTCGAGCTCCAGCCGCGCCTGACCCGACTGCAGCTTGCGGCAGACGTCGGCGACGAGGTCCTCGATCTGCGCCATCTGCTCGGAGGCGTCCTCGAGCCGCACGTCGATCGCTGCGGCCTGTTGGGTCGCGCGCGCGGCGATCGCCAGCTGGTCGGCGACGCTCGCTTCGCCGTCCTGCATCGCCGCCAAGGCTTCCGCGAGCTGCTGCCGCATGGCGTCGAGGTTGCTCAGCACTTGGTGCTCCTGCTCGAGCTGCTCCAGCTCGCCTTCGCCGAGGCCGAGCTGCTTCATCTCGACGAACTGGAAGCGCAGGAACTCGAGGCGCTGCTTGCGCGCGCGCTCGCTGTCGGCGCTCCGCGCGATGCGCGCGCGCAGCTCCCGCGCCGCCGCCAGCGCTCCGGCGAACTCGGCGCGCAGCGCGGCCGTCCCGGCGAACGCGTCGAGCGTCTCGCACTGGATCTCGGGGCGCATCAGCGCGCGGGAGTCGCCTTGCCCGTGGATCTCGAGCAGCATCCCGCCGAGCTCGCGCAGCGCGCCGAGCGTCGCGGGGCGCCCCCCCAGCCGCACGCGGGTGCGGCCGCCCTTGTCGACGATCCGCGTCACCAGCAGCAGGTCGTCGTCGACCGCGCCGCCGCAGGCGTCCTCGACGAACCGCGCGACCGCCGCGCTGCGCGCGCCGCCGCCCAGGCGAAACTCCCCGTCGACCTGCAGTTCCGCCGCGCCGTGTCGGACCAGCGAGCCCTGCGCTTTCTCACCCCGTAACAATTTGAGCGCGGTGATCAGCAGGGACTTCCCGCCGCCGGTCTCGCCGGAGACCACGGTGAGGCCGTCCGCCATGCGGAGCTCGGCGCGCTCGATGAGAGCGAGGTTTCGGATGTGCAGCGTGTGCAGCATGGCGGCGCGTCAGAGCATGCCGCCGACGCGACGCCGGCGCTAGCTGCCACCGCGGCGCGGCGCAGCGCGCCGCAGTGGGTTCGAAGGCGGGCTTTTCGTTGCTACACTTCTGGTGCCCCCTCCCCTGCAGATCTGTTCCATGGCATTCAACCGCATTGCAGCCGCGCTGCTCGTAGCCACCCCCCTGTACGCGCAGGCCGTCCTCTCGGACCACACGACGCACGTCCTGAACGTCGACTCTGGCGTCGTCCGCATCGACACGCCGGCTCCCGCCGCCGTCGGGATCGCGCAGGTCGTCTGGTCGACGATCGTCACCGTCCCGAAGGCGAGCTGGCTCCGCCTCGAGTACGGCGGCGTGCTGCTCGCCGGGAGCCCGGAGCCCGGCAGCGACGGCTCCTTCCTCCGCCTGACCTCGATGCTCGACGGCGCAGTGCAGACCCAGCACCTGCGCCACGTCGGCGAGTGGCGGGACACCTCGGCCTACTTCAACGGCAACTCGGTGCTCGTCGAGCTGCTGGCGCACCCGGGCACCGGCGACAACCGACTGATCCTCCAGGCCGCGCAAGCCGGCCCCGACGCGCCGCGCGTCAGCCTGGAGCCGGACAGCATCTGCGGCGGCACGGACGACCGCGTGCTCAGCACCGACCCGCGCGTCGCGCGCAACCAGCCGACTGGCTGCACGTCGTGGATGATCAACGACTGCAGCCACTGCTTCCTGACGGCCGGCCACTGCACCGGCAACCTCCAGGTCGTGGAGTTCAACGTGCCGCTCTCCAACAGCAACGGCTCGCTGAACCACCCGCCCCCGTCCGACCAGTACGCGGTCGACAGCGCCTCGCTGCAGAGCAACGGCGGCCAGGGCGTCGGCAACGACTGGGCCTACTTCGGCGTCTTCGACAACTCGACGACGGGGCTCTCCGCCTACGCGGCCCAGGGCAGCCAGGCCTTCGACCTCGTCAACCCGCCGGCGGTCAGCGGCCAGAACATCCGCATCACGGGCAACGGCTCGACCAGCTCGCCGGTCTCGCCCACGTGGTACCTCGTGCAGAAGACCCACGCGGGCCCCTACTTCAGCTTCGGCGGCTCGACGGTCCGCTACACCACGGACACGACGGGCGGCAACTCCGGCTCGCCGGTCATCCTGGACGGCACCAACCAGGCCATCGGCATCCACACCCACGGCGGCTGCACCTCGACGGGCGGCTCGAACGCGGGCACGGGCGCCAACCTCAACGCGCTGCAGAACGCGCTCGCCAACCCGCTCGGCGTCTGTGACTGCCCGGCGCTCGAGTTCTCGTTCCCCAACGGCCTCCCCTCGGTGATCGACCCCGGCGGCGCGACGACGCTGCGCATCACGGTCTCCGGGCCGGTGGCGCTGCAGGCCGGCTCGCTCCGCCTCAACGTCTCCACCGGCGGCGCCTACCAGCAGATCGTGCCGACCGCGGTCAACGCCACGACCTTCGACGCGACCTTCCCGTCGACGACCTGCGGGGACAACGTGATGTTCTACGTCAGCGCCACCGGCGTCGACGCCGTCACCTACACCAGCCCGGAGAACGCGCCGACGTCGACGCACTCGGCGCCCGCTGCCGCGGCGCTGACGACGATCCGCAACTACAACTTCAACAGCAACCCGCCCGGCTGGAGCGTCGTCAACACGGCCCTGGCCACGGGCGCGTGGGTCCGCGCGACGCCGCAGGACTCGCGCGGTCCGTCGGCCGACGGCGACGGCAGCGGCCTCTGCTGGGTCACCGGCAACAGCAACTTCGAGGACGTCGACGGCGGGCCGACGGTGTTGACGACCGAGACCTTCGACCTGACCAACGCGAACTCGCCGGTCGTGAGCTACCTGGTGTGGTTCGAGATCGGCGGCACCAACCCCAACGACACGCTCGACATCAGCGCGTCGAACGACGGGGGCGCGACCTGGACCGCGGTCGAGTCGATCTCGGGCACCTCGGGCTGGGAGCCGCGCACGATCGACGTGGCCACGCTGTTCGGCACCCCGGGGCAGTTCGCGATGCGCTTCTCGGTCGCCGACAACCCCAACAACTCGGTGACCGAGGCCGCGCTCGACGCGTTCAAGATCGTCGACGTCGACTGCGCCGTCGCGACCTTCGCGACCTACGGCACGGGCTGCGCGTCAGGCACCAGCGCGCCGACCATGCAGGCGCTCAACGTGCCCAACCTCGGCTCCACCTACATCCTGCGCAGCGCCAACCTCGGCGCCGGCCCGGCCGCGATGATCCTGGGCCTGGCGAGCGACAACACGCCGCTGACCCTCGCCCCGTTCGCGACCGGCTGCACGCTGCTGGCGCAGCCGGACGTCGTCCAGTCGATGGTCGTGTTCGCCGGCAACCAGGCGCTCCTCCAGCTGCCGATCCCGAACGACCCCAACCTGTCGGGCGTCCAGCTCCACTCGCAGGCGCTGCAGTTCGGGTCGACCTGGACCCTGTCGCAGGGCGGCGTCGGCACGATCAACTGATCGGATGCCGCTCGGAGTCGGCGCGCGGCGCAGGGCCTGCCCTCGCGCCGCGCTG
>JBMHDP010000339.1:0-3833 GCA_049889335.1 Planctomycetota bacterium | reverse complement strand
TCCGACGCGCCGACCGAGCGCCCCTCCACCCGCCGAGCGTTCCTGCTCGCGGGCGGCGCGTTCGTCGCAGGCGTCTCGCTCGGCAGCGGCGGCTCCGGCGTCTCGTCCGACGGCGCCTCGCCCGCCGACGTCTCGCCCGCTGACGATCGCGCGCCGGCGCCCGCCACGGCAAGCGGCCGCGGCCGCGACCAAGAGCGCGACCTGCTGCGCCGACTGGTGACGCACGGCGCCGTCGACGCGCTGATCGACGCGCGCTTCCGCCTGCTGCACTTCGTCGCGTCGGACGCCCGACACGACGAGGTGCTCTGGTCCGGCGTCGCTCGCCTCGGCCGCGCGTGCCTGAACCACCCGAGCTTCCCCGACCGCCTCGTCGCGGCGCAGTGGATCGCCCGACGCCTCGACGAGGCGCCGCGCGCGACCGCGGCGCACCGCGCGCTCACCCTGCGCCTCCAGCGCCTCCGCTGATCCCTTGCAGTCCGGCCAGGTCCTCAAAGCCCCTTCGACCGCGCCCGCCGGCGGCGCCGTGCAGGTCACGGTCCAGGGCGGCGTGCACGAGGTGTGGGTCGACGCGCCCGGCGCTCCCTACCGGAGGCAGCGGGTACCGAAGAGCGGCAAGGTCTCGATCGCCGTCCCCAACGCGCCCGGCGAGGTGATCGCGGTCTCGGTCGTGCGCGGCGGCGTCGTGCAGACGGTGCTCATCACGATCGTCGCGCCCTGACCCCCTGCCTGCCGTCGACGCACCGCCTCGCCTCGCTCTGCGCCCCAGCTCCTCGCCTTCTCCCCTCGCCTTGACTCGTCACCCCGCACCGTCGCCATGAACGCCCTCGCCTCCGGACTCGCCATCGCCTCGTTCTCCACCGCGGCTCTCGCCCAGGCCGTCGTCACGGCGCCGGCCGCGCACGCTACCAGCGACGCCGTCCGGCACCTGTGGCTGGCCGGCGCCGGGGCCGACATGCGCCAGCAGGTGCTGATCGGCGCCTCGCACCTCGGCGCACTGGTCGGCGAGCAGCTGACGGCGATCGAGCTGCGCCGCGACGCCAACGGCGACGCCTTCAGCGCAGGCGCGGCCCACTGGACCGTCACGCTCAGCTCGTCCTCGGCGGGCACCTACGACGCCAGCCCGACGTTCGCGGCCAACGTCGGCGCCGACGCGGTGCAGGTCTTCGACGGGCAGGTGACGTTCCCGGCGTCGCCCGCCGCGGCCGGCCCCGCGGTCGCGTGGACCGCCGACAACGTGGTCCGCGTCGCGTTCCAGACGCCGTTCGCGTACGCCGGCGGGAGGCTGTGCGTCGACATCACCGGCGCCGCGGTGCCGGGTCAGGAGAGCTTCGACTGGCTCCCGGACGCGCACTGTGAGGACCCCACGGGCTCTGCGGTGACGCTGGGCGGCGGCTGCGGGCCGTACGCGACGCAGGCCTACGTCGACGACTACGGCCTGAGCGTCGGCAGCGCGGCGACCTTCAGCGCGGGCGGCACGCCGAACGTCTTCGCGTTCGCGATGACCGGTCCCGCGCTCGCAGCGCCGGTGCCGCTGAGCCTGATCGGCTGGGGCGCTCCCTACACCGGCTGCGCGATCCGCGTCGACCCGCTGAGCGTCACGCCGGTGCTGCTGCCCGATCTGCTCGGGGCGTCGATGGGGATCGGCGCGTGGCGGCTCCCCATCCCCAACGACGGCGCGCTGCAGGGGCTCGGCTTCGCGACGCAGTGGCTGGACTGGGCGACCCGGACCACGACCGACGCGATCGCGTGGACCGTCGGCGCGCGCTACGCGCTCGACATGGCGACCGTCGAGGGCGACCTGCAGGCGACCGCCGGCCACCGCGTGACCAACACCGCGTTCGTGGTCCGCGTCGAGCACCTGTAGCAGCAGGCGGCGCCGCGCCGTCGCGTCACCAGCCCAGCGCGTAGCCCCAGGGCTGGAAGAAGCGGCTGTCGTTGACGAAGACCTCCACGCGTGAGTCGCTGCTGCGCGTCGAGCGGTAGCGCTGGGTGCCCTCCAGGACATAGGTGCCTGCGACCTTCGGGGTGAACTCGAGGAAGTGGCGCTTGTGGTAGCTCCACTCGTTCACCTCGGCGAGCACCTCGCCGTCGGGCGCCTGGACCGTCACCGTCAGCTTGTTCTTGCGGCGGCAGGAGACCTCCAGCAGGTGCGGCTCGCCGGCGCGCATGAGCGGGATCTCGACGCGCACGTCACGGCTCGAGCCGATGCGCTCGTCGAAGACCTGCTCGCCCTGCAGCACGAACTGCTCGAGCACGAACAGGGCCGCCGCGAGGGCCACGAGGACCCCGGTGTAGAGCGGGCCGCGACGCGCCCACCTCGACCTGTGCGACCGTCCTTCTCCGATGCCTGCTGCCGACGCCTCCTCCTCCCGATGTACGTCTTCCATGGACGCAGTGGAGCACGGAGCGGCGGCCGGAGGAACGCTCCGCCCCGAATCGGCGGCGCCGACCGGACCGCTTGACACGCCGCCGATCCCGGGTAAGACTGCCTACAGCATTCAGACAACCCGACGACGGCGTCGGGTGGCCAACCTGCCGAGGAGCGGCAAGGTGGTTTGACCAGGACCGTGTCCTGATCGATGCGCGCGGGCGAGTTGCCCGGCGAACGAAAGCTCCTGCGGCGCGAGGCGTCGCTCTGGGTGTGTCATCCCGAGAGGACCCGACATGACCCGCAAACCATCGATCCCGATGACCCCCGGAGCGCTGCCGTCGCAGCGCTCGCCCGACGAGACCCTGCTGCCCTGCCGGCCGGACGACTTCCAGGGCTACTGCGCCTGGATCCACGCGCTCCCCGCGGACCTCGAGACGCGCCAGAAGCCCCGCGCGATCGACTACCTCGGCGCCGTCGAGTGGGCCTGGAGCCCCATGCACGGCCGCTTCACCGGCCTCTACCTCAGCCGGCACCGGCGGCACTGGGGCCTGTGGATCGCGTGCCCCGACCCCGACGACCCCCGAGGAGAAGGCGAGTGGGAGCGGCAGCTCTACGGCTGGGCGCGCCGCCGCAGCGAGAGCTGGGAGGAGGCCGCCGCCTGGCTGCTCGTCGACGCGTGGCAGTCCGAACAGGACCACCAGAGCGTCGGCCGCTTCTCCTTCGTCGCCGACGTCGGGCTCTTCTCGGCGGTCGGCCTCAACGCGCTCGCGGACGAGGTCTGGCCTCCCGCGCGTGACCACGACCCGCACAGCGCCTGACGGAGGAGCCCGAGATGCACCCGACCAAGCACGACACGTTCGACGTCCACCCAGCGCTCGAGCTGGGCAGCTGGCTCGCGTTCCCCGACGTGCCCCCGTGGCAGCCGTTCTTCCCGACGCTCGAGGTGGACTACCCGGTCTGCACCCGCGGCGACTACCAGGTCTACCGCTGGCTGCAGACGCCGTCGCTCGCCGACGCGGTCACCAAGCTGGCGCAGAAGCCCGACGAGGGCGTGCTCTACCGCGCGCTCCCGCACGAGCGCTCGGACTACGCCCGCCGACCGCTCGACGACTTCTACGAGCTCGACTGGGCGCTGGCCGCGCCGTCCGGCGCGGCGCCGAAGCGCCGCTCGCGCTCCCACCGGTCGCGCCTGTGGTCGCCGGACGAACAGCGGCTCGGCTACTTCGCGCTCAAGAACTGCCTGCGCACCCGCTCGATCCACCTGATCGTGCGCGGCGCGACGCCGACGGAGTGCGTCGCGACATGGGCGCCCGTCGCCGCCTGGATCCGCCGCCTGCACCGCGTCCAGATGCCGACCGAGGCGATGCCGCTCGAGGTGGCGGTCCCCGCGCGACCCCTCGCTGCGCTGGCGGCCGAGGCCCGCGCGCGCCGCGACTGCGTCCGCGAGGCCGTCGCCACAGCC
>JBMHDP010000338.1:0-5315 GCA_049889335.1 Planctomycetota bacterium | reverse complement strand
CGCCGGCGCCGCCCGTCGAGGTGGAGGCCGCGGCTGCGGCCGCCCACCCGCCGCGGCGCCGCAGCGCTCGCCGCCTTGGTGATGGCGCTGCTCTGGTGGACCGCGCAGACCGGCGGCGACGGGGCCACACCGACCTGGCCGCGACGGACGCTGCTCGACGCCATCCGCTGGGTCGAGAGCCGACACGCCCCCGACGCGAGCGTGCCCGACGGCGACGACGGCCTCGCCATCGGCCCCTACCAGATCCACCGCGTCTACTGGGCCGACGCAGCCGCGTTCGACCCGACGCTCGGCGGCACCTATCAGGACTGCCGGCGCCGGGCCTACGCCGAGCGCGTCGTCGACGCCTACATGCGCCGCTACGCCGCCGACGCGTGGCGGGACGGCGACGGCGAGCGCGTCGCGCGCGTCCACAACGGCGGGCCCAACGGACACCGCAAGCGGGCGACCGACGCCTATTGGCGCCGCGTCCGCGCGCGCCTGCCGGCGCCCCGCTAGACGGCGAGCACCGCCGAGACCGAGGGGACGCCGCGCCCGTCCCCGACGACGACGACGTGCGCTCCGACCGGCGCCCAGACCGCAGGAGCCGTCGCCACGAACACGGCGACCGTGGGGACCCCCAGCGCGGCCGCGAGGTGCGTCACGCCGCTGTCGTTGCCGTAGAAGCGCGCGGCCGTCCGCAGCCGCAGCGCCAGCGCCCAGGGCGTCGGCTCGACGACGAACGACGCGCCGTCCGACCACCGCCAGCGCCGAGGATCGTCGCGCTCGAGCTCGACCGGGCCGACGACGACCTCGACCCGGCGACCGGCCGACTGCAGGCGCCCCGCGAGCTCGATCCAGCGACTGGGCGGCCAGCACTTGTTCGCGCCGCCGCTGCCGGGCGCGAGCACGTGCGCGCCGGCGCTCGGCAGCGGCTGCGACAGCGGCGCAGCGTCCGCAGGCCAACGCGGGCGGAGCCCTGCCTGCCGGACCAGCTGCAGCCCGAACGGCACGCCCGCATCGACGCGCGTGACGAACAGCGGCCGGTCCACCAGCGCGACCTCGTCCCCGAGGACGAAGTCGTAGCCCGCGAGCAAGGCGCGCGCGCGGTCCGGCTGCCAGAGCCAAAGGTCCTCGGCGGAGAGCGCCGCGTCGACCAGCCCCAGCTCGCGGAGCACGTCGCAATGCTCTCGCGTGCCGGCGAGGTGCAGCGCCGCGCCGGGCCAGCAGCGACGCAGCGCGCGCAGCAGCGGCGCCGTGAGCAGGGTGTCCCCCAGCCCGCCGCGCCGGATCAGCAGGACCCGGTCCACGCCTGCGCGGTCAACGCCGCAGCTTCTTCTGCGCCTGCTCGCCCGCGTAGGTGCCGCGGTACTTCGCCGCGAACTTCTGCAGCCCGTCCGTCAGCTTGCGGCGCTGCGAGATCCGCGTGGGGTCGTACTTCGCCTCGAGCTTGGCGAGCGCCTTGCTCGCCGCGATCTCCTTCTTGATCCGGCTGTCCTTCGAGAAGCGCTTCAGCTCCGCTGCGGCCGCGGCAGCTGCGGCGAAGCCCTTCCACTCCTTGGCGATCTTCTCGAGCGTCCGGCGCGCCCGCAGGTAGTCCGGCCCCTGCGCAGCGCTCGTCACGCGCGCGGCCTGCTTGGAGGCCTTCTTCTCGAGGCGCTCCTGCTGAGAGGCGAACACCTCGCGCATCTCGGCGTCGAGCTTGTCGGCCTGCAGCATCTTGGCCAGATAGGCGCCGAGCCGGCGGTAGTCGCCCTTCTCCCACATCTTGCGGACCGGGTCGTAGCGAGAGTCCGCGGGCATCTTCGGCGCCAGCGACACGTCCTCGAGCAGCGACTCGATGGTCGCCTCGCTGGGCATCCGGTCGTCGGGCACCGAGTGCACGGTGCCGTCCGGCGCGATGCAGTAGACGCTCGGGTAGAACCGGATCCCGTAGGCCTGCGTGTCGCTCTTCTTGATCTTGGCCATCGGGTACTTCGCCCCGAGGCCGTCGATGAAGGTCTTCTCGATCTTGTCTTCTTGCTCATCGGACACGCCGATGACCAGCAGCCCCCGCTCCGCGAACTTGTCGTGCAGTTCGTTGAGGTGCGGGACGGCCGCCTTACACGGGCCTCACCAGGTAGCGCCGAAGTCGAGGATGACGACCTTGCCCTCGAGCTCGCCGAAGCTCTCCGGGCCGTCGTTCCAGACCTTGACGAACTCGATCGGCGGCGGCGTGGAGCCCTTCTGCTGCGCAGCGGCGCCGGCGGCGAACAGCGCCAGCGCGAGGGATCCCGCGCATGTTTGGATTCGGATCATGGCAGACAGCGTAGCAGAGCGACTCGCTGGCTGTTCCGACACACCCGACATCTATGACAAACGACCGCAGCCGGTGAGCCACCAGCTGCGGTCGTCGTCGCTGCGGGCCACGACGACCCGCTCGTGAGGACGAACGTCTCGCGCCTTAGTTGTGCGCCTGGTGGACGCGGCCGACCATCTCCGGGCCGGGGGTCAGCGTCGTGTCGCCGTCGTCCTTCCACTTCGACGGGCAACCCTCGTTGGGCTTCTTGCCGAGGTAGATGTTGGCTTTGAACTTGCGCATCGTCTCGTCGATGTTGCGGCCGAGGTTCAGGAAGTTGACCTCGCTGTTCATCAGCGTGCCCTCGGGGGAGATCAGGTAGGTGCCGCGCAGGCAGAACCCGCCGTTCCAGACGCCGAACTGCTTGGCGAGGTCACCGTTGCGGTCCGAGGCCATGTGGAACGTGACGTTCTCCAGGTCCTTCTCCTCACGCTGCCAAGCCAGGTGCACGAACTGCGTGTCCGCGCTCACCGTGACGACCTCGCAACCCATCTTCGCGAACCGGTCTTGCTGCTCTGCCAGAGCAGCGAATTCGGTGCTTCAAACGAAGGTGTAGTCGGCGGGGTAGAAGAACAGCATGGTCCACTTGCCGTTCTTCTTGGCCTCGCTGAGGCTGTACTCGCCGAACCCCTTCGTCGTGGGCTCGTAGGTCGTGAGGGTGAAGTCGGGCACCGTGTCCCCGACCTGGAGAATGGAGTTCTCGGTCATGTTGGTTCCTTGGCAGGGAACGTAGGCGCCGACGCGGGCCATCTCCAGCCGGAAAGCCCCCGCGGATTCGGGATTCCGGAGCCGGAACCTGTGGCCTACATTCGCTTACGAGGGCACCATGTTTGCCGTCGAAATCGCCCGTGACTACCACCTCCACCGAAAGCACCTCCTCCCACGCTTCCTCGACCGCGGCCCAGGCGCTCGCCGCTGCGGGCGACGCGGAGAGCGCCCGTGACGTCGGCGCCCTGGACGACGCCGCCAAGCAGGCTGCCCTGCGGCTGGGCGCGAGCAAGACGGGCCTCGTCGAGCGGCTCGTCTACGGCCCGCTGCCGGAGACAAGTGAGCTGCAGAGCGGCGCTGCGGGTGCTGCCCAGGTCGACCGCGGCCCCGGCGACGCCGTCGTGGCCGCCGCCCTCGGGGCGCTCGGGCGCGGCGAGGCGTTCACCGCCGACGGGGCGCTGTCCGCGACGCTCCGCCAGGAGGTCGCAGCAGCCGGCGGCTACGGCTTCACGGTGCCGCAGGGGTTCGGCGGTCGGGCGGCGGAGTACACGCAGCTGGCCCTGGTCGAAGAAGAGCTGGCAGCGAACGGGCTCGGCCCGCTCGCGGTCGAGATCTCCGGCGAGCTGACCATCGGCGCCGGCTCGCTGCTCGCCTACGGCACGGAGGAGCAGAAGCGCACCTTCCTGCCGCTCGTGAGCGACGGCGCGATGATGGCCTTCGGGCTGACCGAGGTCGGCATCGGGGTGAACGCCAAGAAGGTCCGCGCCTACGTCGAGCCCGACCCGGCCGGTGACGGCTACCGACTGTTCGCCGTCGGCGACCGCAACAAGCTCTGGATCACCAACGCGACCCACGGCGGCCTGGTCGGGATCGTTGCGCGGATCGGTGAGACCGGCAAGAAGGTCGGACTGTTCGTCGCGAAGCTGCCCGAGCAGGACGTCGAGCGCTCCGAGCAGCACGACTTCGAGTTCTGGTGCCGATCGTCGAACACCGGCGCGTTCACGGCGAACCACAACTCGCGGCTCCACTTCGACAACTTCCCGCTGAAGGCCGATCAGGAGATCCCGGCCGACGGCGTCGAGGTGCTGTTCTACTGTCTGCGCATGGGCCGCTGCATGCTGGCCGCCATGTCGGCGGGCTACCAGCGCATGTTCGCGGCCGACGCGGCGGCCTACGCGTGCGGCCGCGAGGGCGTCGGCGGCAAGGTGATCAAGCACGAGCTGCCCCGCCAGCACCTCGGCAAGATGCTCGGGGGCGCGCTGATGTCCCGCGCGCTGAGCCACCTCTCGCTCAAGCAGGACAAGGCCGGCGTCGACCTCGCCGGGCTGCGGGACCTGACGAAGTCGGCCGCGGCGACGAGCGCGCTCGACGCCCAGATCGCCTGCGAGCGGGTCCTCGGCGGCCGCTCGTTCGACGTCACGTCGCGGGTGCACGACGCCCGCCACAACATGCACGTCTTCGGGGTGGTCGAAGGCGAGGACGACCTGATCCTCATGGGCATGGTCAAGGACGTCACCGACGGTTTCACGACCAAGTATATGGCCGGCATGCTCGGCGTCCTGCAGTCGCTCAACGTCGACGCCGACGGCAAGCCGCTGCCGCGCGACCAGCGCATCCTGCGGATCACCCCCGGCACGGTGCTCGACAAGCCGGGCAAGGTCTGGACCGCGACGCGCCGGCTGCTGACGAACAGCTCGTTCTGGAAGCTCAAGGGGTGGATCCTCGGGAACGGGCTCGTCGAGCTGCTGCGCCTGCCGTTCCGGCTGGTGCCGACGAGCCTGTCGCCGCGCTACCAGCTGCTGCCCAAGGAGCTGGCGGGCTACGCCCGGTTCGCCGAGCGGCGGCTGCGCTGGCTCCGCTGGGCCTACCTGGGCATCAACCTCTGGTTCCAGCTCGAGTTGACCCGCGCGCAGATCCCGCTCCAGCGGCTCGGCAAGGTGATGGAGCTGCTGGTCTCGATGCTCGCCACCGCGCACCACGCCGCCAGCACCCGGGACCCGAGCCAGATCCGGCTCGCGGCGCTGCAGTGCGAGCAGCTGATGACGCGCGTCCAGGGGATCCCGCTGCTGCGCGGCCTCGCACAGATGGAGCGCCTGCGCCGGCACGTGAAGAACGTCGGCGAGGACATCGAGAAGGGTCAGAGCACCTTGCTCGAGGGCGTCGAGCCCCAGGCCTTCGCCCACCCCTTCGACCCGCCGCCGAGCAAGCGACGGAGCTAGCCGCCGCTGCGGCGGCGGTGCCGACGCATCGCCCACGACAGAAAGGCCCGCGCGCACGCGTGCAGCAGCGG
>JBMHDP010000337.1:0-10607 GCA_049889335.1 Planctomycetota bacterium | reverse complement strand
CTCGGCGAGGCGATGATGGAGGAGATGGCCTACCGCGACCGCTCGCACAAGGGCAAGCGCGTGTTCGTCCACAAGATCCCGTCGATGCTCGAGTACAAGAGCCCGAGCGCGCTGGAGATGCCGAAGTGCACGACCTACGTGATCGAGGACCCGGACAAGAACGGGCCCTTCGGCGCCAAGGAGGTCGGCCAGGGGCCGCTGCTGCCGATCATGCCGGCGGTCGCCAACGCGGTCTTCGACGCGGTCGGCGTGCGCGTCGACGAGAACCCGATCTCGTTCGAGAAGGTGTTCGCGGCGATGCACAGCGACGACAAGCGCTACGGCCCGAAGACCGACGAGACCGGCGTGCCCGACGTCGACTTCGGCGAGTCCCTGCAGGTCAAGACGCCCTGGCAGGGCGGCGACGGCAAGGCCTCGAACGACCCGCACCGCACCAAGAAGGCCGCGAAGTAAGGAGCCACAACCATGCTGCGTCTCCCCACGTTCTCCTACCACACGCCGAAGTCGGCGTCGGAGGCGGTCGCGATCGCCAAGCAACACGGCAAGGCGGCGATGTTCGTCGCCGGCGGCACCGACCTCTACCCCAACATGAAGCGGCGGCACCAGACGCCGGAGCAGGTGATCTCGCTCCGCGACGTGCCGGAGCTGCACTCGATGGAGGTGCTCGAAGACGGTCGGCTGCAGATCGGCGCGATGGTCACGCTGACCACGCTCGAGCACTACCCGCACCTCAAGGCGCACTACCCCGCGCTGGCGCACGCGGTCCGCGAGATCTCGACGCCGCTGCTCCGCAACATGGGCACGATCGGCGGCAACCTGATGCTCGACACCCGCTGCACCTACTACGACCAGACGCACGAGTGGCGCGAGTCGATCGACTTCTGCATGAAGTCCAAGGAGGGCGCGATCTGCTGGGTCGCGCCCGGCAGCCCGCGCTGCTGGGCGGTCCAGTCGAGCGACACGGTGCCCGTGATGTGCGCGCTCGAGGCCGAGGTCGAGCTGGCCGACGAGGCGGGCACGCGGACCATCAAGGCCGACGAGCTCTACCAGGACGACGGCATCGAGTACCTGACGAAGAGGCCGGAGGAGCTGATGACCAAGGTCACGCTGCCCGCGCCGGGCAACTGGCGCGCGAGCTACACCAAGCTCCGCCGCCGCGACACCTACGACTTCCCGGTGCTGGGCGTCGGCGCCGCGCTCTGGTTCGGCGACGACGGCAAGGTCGAGAAGGCCAACATCCGCCTCGGCGGCGCGGGCTCGTACGCGATCCCCGCGACCAAGTCCGAGGAGCTCTTGGTCGGCAACGAGCTCACCGACGAGCGGATCGCCGAAGCCGGCAGCGCGGCGATGAAGCCGGCGCGCACCATGGACAACACCGACCTCGACGTCTACTGGCGGCGCAAGGTCGCGCCGATCTACGTCGCGCGCGCGATCCAGGCCTGCCGCCCGTAGCCGCGATGGCGCGCGGCTTCTGGCAGGTCGTCGACGCGTTCTTCGCGTTCGTCGACGCGCCGCGGCCGCTCCCTCCCGGTGAGTCGTCGACGCTGTCGCGCCTCCTGGACGAGCTGGCGCTGGCGTCGCCGGAGTGGGGCGGCGCGCCGCCCGAGAGCGACGACGACCCGCCAGCTGTCGACGCCTCTGCGCTCCGCGCGCGGCTCTGCGCGCGGTTCCCCGACTTCGGCCTCTACCGGGTCGGCGCGCCTTCCGCGCCGGGTGAAGGCGACGACGACGCAGCGGTCACGCTCGGCGACGCGATCGACGACCTGCTCGACATCTGCTCGGACCTCCACGACGCGCGCTGGTACCGCGATCACGGCGAAGCCGGCGACGGCGAACGGTGCGCGGGAGAGCTCTTCCACTACCACTGGGGCCGCCACCTGCGCGACCTCCAGAGCTACCTGCACCGCGCGGCGCACGAGTCCTGAGCGCTCAGGGCGCCGTCGGCGTGCGGAGGTGGTCCGCGAGCTCGTAGTTGGCCGACGAGAACCGGGACCCCTCGCCGGTCCAGCGGACCTGGCCGTGGTGGACGTGGGCGACGCCGGCCTCGCGGTCCGCGATCCGCAGCCGCAGCGCGAAGTGCACGGCGGGGAACGCGAGCGTCTCCCACGGGATGTCGTCGTAGGGGAAGAACGCGCACTCCAGGCTCTCGACGCCGGCGCGGATCTCGGGGGACGTGAGCTCCGCGCGGAACATCGCGTAGTGCTGGCCGATGTGGGTGAGGTCCAGCAGGCTGTGGGGCGCGAGCACCTCGACCTTCGCGCCGGCCTCCTCCCATGTCTCGCGCGCCGCGCCCGCCGCCAGCGTCTCGCCGAGCTCGAGGAAGCCCGCGGGCACGGTCCACTTGCCGTGCGCCGGCTCGATCGCGCGGCGGCACAGCAGCACCTCGTCGCAGCGCTCCACGAGGCAGCCGACCACGACCAGGGGGTTCTGGTAGTGCGCCTTCTCGCAGGCCGGGCACCAGCGGCGCGTTCGGTCGTCACCGGCCGGAACCCGGTCTACCAAGGGGCCGGCGCAGTCGCTGCAGAACTTCATCCCACCATGCTAGCGCCGCAGCGTGCGCGGGCCCTCGGCGCGCGCGGCGCCGCACGGGATTCCCTGTTCGCGCGGGCGGCCGCGGGTGGTCATCATGTAGCGATGGCGCAGAAGTCCCGGTCCCTCACGTCGGCGAAGAACCCGGCCGTCCAGCGGTTCCGCGACGCCGCCGCGGGCCGGGCGGACGGGCTGATGATGGCCGAGGGGGTGCGGCTGGTCTGGGACGCCGTGCGCGCGGGCGTCGAGGTCGTCGAGGTGGCGGTCTCGCCCAAGCTCGGGGACATCGACCTGCGCGACGCGCTCGCCGAGCGCGCGGCGTCGTTCCTCGACGTCTCGGACGCCCTGCTCCAGCGATTGAGCGCGCTCGACACCTCGCAGGGCGTCGCGGCGATCTTGCGGCGCCCGGACTGGGACGACGCGGCGCTGCTCGGCGACGAGCTGGCGCCGCTCGTGGTCGCCGCGGCCGGGCTGCGCGACCCGGGCAACGTCGGCGCCGTGCTCCGCTCCGCGGAGGCCGCCGGCGCCACCGGCTGTCTGACGCTGCGCGGCGGCGCCGACCCGTTCCGGGACAAGGCCGTGCGTGGCTCCATGGGCTCGATCTTCCGGCTGCCGGTGCGCCACGGCCTGCCGGCGGCGGAGGCGCTGGCGTTCGCGCGTCGACAGCGGCTGCAGGTGGTCGTCGCCGACGGCGGCGGGGCCGTCGCGCACACCCAGGTCGACATGCGGCGGCCGACGCTGCTGGTGGTGGGCGCCGAAGCCGCGGGCGTCGACACGCAGTGGATCGAGGCCGCCGACCAGCACGTTCGGATCCCGCTGCGGGCGCCGGTCGAGAGCCTCAACGCCGCGGTCGCGGCGGGCGTGCTGCTGTTCGAGGCGCAGCGGCAGCGGGGCGACGCGTGACCCTCTTCGGCGACCTCAGCGAGGACGGCCAAGAGCCGACGCGCAGCGCGCGCGCGCCGCTGGCCGAGCGGATGCGCCCTGCTTCCCTCGACGAGTACCTCGGCCAGGACGAGCTGCTGGGCCAAGGGCGCGCGCTGCGCGCCGCGATCGAACAAGGGGTCGCCGGGTCGCTGCTCCTCTTCGGGCCTCCCGGGGTCGGCAAGACCACGCTCGGGCTGTTGATCGCCAAGCACGCCGACCTGCACTTCCAGCCGTTCTCGGCGGTCCTGGCCGGCGTCGCGCAGGTGCGCGAAGCCGTCGCCGAGGCGACGCAGCGCCGTCAGCGCGACGGCCGCGGCACGCTGCTGTTCGTCGACGAGATCCACCGGTTCAACAAGGCGCAGCAGGACGCGTTCCTGCCGCACGTCGAGCGCGGTGACATCGTGCTCGTCGGCGCCACGACCGAGAACCCCTCCTTCGCTGTCAACGGCGCGCTGCTGTCGCGGTGCCGGGTGGTGCCGCTCAAGCCGCTCGAACCCGCGCAGATCGCGGGCCTGGTGCGGCGCGCGCTGCAGGACGAGGAGCGCGGCCTGGGCGTGCGCCGGCTGACGATCTCGGACCCGGCGGTCGCGCGGCTCGCGGCGCTCGCAGGCGGCGACGCGCGGCGTTCGCTCGTCTGCCTGGAGGCCTGCGCCGCGACCTGTGTCGACGGCGAAGAGCTCCAGGAGCAGATGGTCGTCGAGGCGTTCCAGCACCGCGCGCTGCAGCACGACAAGTCCGGGGATCTCCACTACGACCTGCTGTCCGCGCTCCACAAGAGCATGCGCAACTCCGACGTGCAGGCGGCGGTCTACTGGCTCGCGCGGGCGCTCGAAGCCGGCGCAGATCCGGTCCACGCCGCGCGCCGCGCGGTCGCGGTCGCGGCGGAGGACGTCGGGCTCGCCGACCCGATGGCGCTGCAGGTCGCGATGGCTGCTGTGCAGGCCGTGCAGTTCCTCGGCCTCCCCGAGGGCCGGCTGCCGCTGACCGAGGCGGCGGTGTACCTCGCCGCGGCGCCCAAGAGCAACGCGGTCTACCGCGCGATCCGCAGCGCGCAGGACCAGGTGCGCGGCGGCGAGCAGCACCCGGTCCCGCTCCACCTCCGCAACGCGGTCAGCGGTCTCACGCGCGACCTGGGTCACGGCGACGGCTACGTCTACGCGCACGACACCGAGGAGGGCGTCGCCGAGATGGCCTGCCTCCCGGACGAGCTCGCCGGCGCAGAGTTCTACCGACCCGGAGCGCGCGGCTTCGAGCAGCGCATCGCCGAGCGCATGCGTCACCACGACGAGCTCCGCCGCGGCGCGCGATGACGGGCGAGGTCGTCTTCGGCGTCGCCGGCTGGTCCTACGAAGACTGGAAGGGCGTCGTCTACCCGCGCGGCTGCAAGGACACGCTGCGCGCGGTCGCCGAGCGGGTCGACCTCGTCGAGGTCAACAGCACCTTCTACGGGCTGCCGTCGGCGAAGAACTGCGCGTCGTGGGTCCGGCGGACGGAGGACCTCGGCACGCGGTTCACGGCCAAGCTCCCGCAGGAGTTCACCCACGCGCGACGCTTCGACGACGCGCTGGTCGCGCGGGTGCGTGAGGGCTTCGCGCCGCTTGTGGCGTCGGGGAGGCTGCTGGGGCTGCTCGCGCAGTTCAGCCACGAGCTGGTCTACGGCGAGGAGTCGCGGGCCCTGCTCGCGCGGATCTGCGACGGCTTCCGCGAGACGGCGCCGGTCTTCGTCGAAGTGAGACACCGCAGCTGGAACGCTGCCGCCGCGCTCGAAGCGGCGCGCTCGGTCGGCGTCGGCGTCCTGGAGCTCGACTACCCGGGCATGGTCGGCGGGTTCTCCCGCGACGTCACGGGCGTGCGCGCGGACGGCGTCGCCTACTTCCGGCTGCACGGGCGCAACCGCGCCTGGTTCCGGCGCGGCGCGGCGCGCGACGAGGTCTACGACTGGCGCTACTCGGAGGAGGAGGTGCGCCAGCTCGGAGCCCGGGTCGAGCGGATCGCGGCGGAGGCGACGCGCGCGGTCGTCGTCGCCAACAACCACTTCCACGGCAAGGCCATGGCCGTCGTCGAGCAGCTGCTCGCGCACTACCGAAAGGGCGCCGGCGCGCCACGTCCGTAGGCGTCTTGCGCTGGGCGCCGCCGTGTCGCCGGCGGGCGGCTCCCTGTGTCCTGCGAGGGAGACAGTCGCGCGCCTGCGCGGGCCTCGGCGCTGCTCCGCGGCGACGGCCCGGGTCGCGCGCGGCGGCACGTCGCTTGCTTGTCGTCTGTTCCTCGAGAGATCCGATCATGCGCTCCCACTTGCTGCTGCTCCTGTTCCCGACCTTGCTCCTGGCCGCCTGTGGCGGTCGGAGTCGCCGCGCGACCGTCATCGTCGAGCCGCCGCGCCTGACCTCGATCCTGGTGGAGGTCTACGACCCCTTCACCAACCTCGCCTGGGAGAACGTGTCGGTCCGCGTGGTCGAGGCGGATCAAGAGTGGTCGGGCTGCACCTGCGTCAGCCCCTACCTCGACTGGTACGTGACCGACAGCTCCGGCCGGGTGCTGCTCGACGAGTACCTGCTCGCGGACGCGCAGGTAGGGTTCGTGGAGGACGGGTTCGGCGCGGCGGTCCTGGGTCCGGCATACGACGAAGACGAGGCCCTGGTGGTCCTCGAGATCGACGCCGTCGGCTTCGCGCCCGTCATCGTCGAGGTGCCGGTGTCGTGGGCGGACCCCGACGTCTTCGTCGAGGTGCCGTTCTTCTAGCGGCGCGGCGCGCGCAGGAGCGAAGCCGCCCGCACTCGGACCCGCGGGCTTTCCCGCAGGTGTTTGCGCCTGTCAAGCCGGGTCCGCTCCGGGTCGATGTCTGCCCACGACCCAACCGGGAGGAGAGGAACCTTGCACACGATCTTGCTCGTCAACGACTCAGCCACGCTCACCAAGGTGCTGAGCGCCCACTTCGAAGCCGCGGGGATCACGGTCGTCGCGGTCTCCGACATGCTCAGCGCGTATCAGGCCTTCATCCGTCACGACGTCGACCTGATCCTCACCGATTACATCGTCGGGCAGTGCGAGGGCGTCGAGCTGGTCGAGGTCGTCCGCGCCAAGCGGGCCCAGGCGGACCTCCCGATCGTGATCTTCACGGCGATGGAGGACGCCGCGACGGCGGAGCGCTGTCGGGCGTCGGGCGCCAACCTCGTGATCGCGAAGAGCAACGGCACGGACCAGCTGCTCGGCAAGATCGAAGGGCTGATCGACGACTACAAGTCGAGCCTGCCCGGCTTCTCCCTCGACCAGGACATGGGCCGCTGCATCACCAAGGCGACCGGCGAGGTGTTCCGCACCATGATGGGGCTGCGCGTGACAGCGGGCGCCGTCACCGTCGAGAAGGCCCAGATGCGCAAGGCCGAGGTCATCGGGAGCATCGGCGTCGCGGGGTTCCTCACGGGGTCGATCTCGCTGTTCCTGCCGCGCGCGCTCGCGGACAAGGCGGTCGCGTCGCTGCTGATGATGGAGCCGTCAGAGCTGTCCGCCGACGAGGTCGTCGACGGGATCGGAGAGCTGACCAACATGGTCGGCGGCAGCATCAAGACGGAGCTGTTCCAGAAGGCGCCGCTGTTCGACATCTCGATCCCCAGCGTCTACGTCGGCGACGACCTGCAGCGGCGCACGGTCAGCGACGACCTCTGCTTCCACGCGCCGTTCACGGTCGACGGCCAGGAGTTCTCGGTCGAGTTCCTGATGGTGACCAAGCGAGAGGGCGGCACCGGCGTCCAGATGTCGGTGGTCGACGCCATGGCGGGCTGAGGCTTGCGCGGCGCGCCGAGGAGCGGGCAAACTCGCCGTCCGTGAGCCGCGACGCCCGTCCTGATCCCTCCCTTCACCGCGCGCGCCGTCAGCGGCTGCTGAACGCGCTGGGCGACGGGGTCCTGATCCTCCCCACGGCGCCCGAGGCCACGCGCAACTCGGACGTCCATCACGAGTACCGCCCGGGCTCCGACATGCACTACCTGACGGGCTTCCCGGAGCCCGAGGCCGTGCTGGTCGCGTGGCGCGTCAACGCGCGCCGGCACCGCGCGGTGCTGTTCGTGCGGCCCAAGGACCCGACCAGGGAGACGTGGGACGGGCGCCGCTTCGGCGTGCGCGGCGCTCAGAAGCGCTTCGGCGTGGACGAGGCCCGCTCGATCGCCGAGCTCTGGTCGGACCTCCCGGAGCTCGTCGACAACAACGGCGTCCTCTTCCATACGTTCGGCCAGGACGCGCGCTTCGACGCGCGGCTGTTCGACGTCTTCCGCGCGGTGACGCAGCGGCGACGCCGGGCGCGCCTCGCCGCGCACCCCGTGCTGCAAGACCCGGCGCCGGCGCTCGCCAGCCAGCGCCTCGTCAAGGACGCCGCGGAGCTGTCGTCGATGCGGCGCGCGGCGGCCGTCACCTGTGCGGGCCACGTCGCCGCGATGCGCGCGACGCGGCCCGGGCGGTTCGAATACGAGGCGCAGGCCGCGCTGGAGCGCGCCTTTCGGGTCGCCGGCAGCCCGCGCAACGGCTACCCGTCGATCGTCGCCAGCGGCGCCAACGCCTGCGTCCTGCACTACCACGAGAACGACCGCCGCATGCGGAGCGGCGACCTGCTGCTGATCGACGCGGGCGCCGAGGTCGAGGGCCTGACCGGCGACGTGACGCGCACCTTCCCGGTGAACGGGGCCTTCTCACCCGCGCAGCGGGCGGTCTATGCGGTCGTGTTGCGCGCGCAGCTGGCGGGGATCCGCGCGTGTCGGGCCGGCGCGGCGTGGAGCGGCGTCCACCGCGCCTGCGTGCGCTGGCTCACCAAGGGGCTCGTCGAGCTCGGGGTCCTGCGCGGGGACCACGCCAAGCTGGTCAAGGACCAGGCGTTCCATCCCTACTACATGCACGGCACGAGCCACTGGCTCGGCCGAGACGTGCACGACGTCGGCGGCTACGAGGACGCGGACGGCAAGCCTGCGCGCCTCCCGGCCGGCGCGGTGCTGACCGTGGAGCCGGGGCTCTACTTCCGCGCGGACGACCGCACCGTCGCCAAGGAGCTGCGGGGTATCGGCGTTCGCATCGAGGACGACGTGCTCGTCACCGACGCGGGGCCCGAGGTGCTAACCGCAGGCGCGCCCAAGTCGATCCGGGACATCGAGGCGCTGATGAGCGCGGCGCGGTGAGGTCGCGTGCGCGCGCCAGGGGCGCGCGCAGACCGCTCACATGCCGGTGCCGCGGAGCACGACCTTGAAGGTCTGCGCGATGAGCTTGAGGTCCATCCAGATCGACCAGTTGTCGATGTAGTAGAGGTCCATCTCGACCCAGCGCTTGAACGACACGCGGTTGCGGCCGTAGACCTGCCAGATGCAGGTGAGCCCCGGCTTCACGGTGATGCGCCGGCGCTGCCACCAGGAGTAGTCCTCGACCTCGCTCGGGATCGGCGGGCGCGGGCCGACGAGGCTCATGTCGCCGGTCAGCACGTTGAACAGCTGCGGCAGCTCGTCGAGGCTGAACTTGCGCAGGATCCTGCCGACCGGCGAGATGCGCGGGTCGTCCTTGATCTTGAACGCGGGGCCGTCCTGCTCGCTCTGCGCGCGCAGCATGGCCTGCTGCGCGTGCGCGCCGACATACATGGTCCGGAACTTGAGGCAGCTGAAGGTGCCTCCCGCCGCGCCGACGCGCGTCTGTCGGAAGAACACCGGCCCGCGGCTCGACAGCTTCACGGCGAGGGTGCACGCCACGAAGACCGGCAGCAGCGCGACGATCCCGACCGCGCTGCCGACGACGTCGATCGCGCGCTTGCACACGGCCCGCACGGAGACCTTCCCCAGCATCTGCACGCTGAGGCCCGGGCGGTTGGCGCTCCACGCCATGCCGACGCGCATGTCGGAGCTGTCGAGGAACGAGGGGTAGTACTGCGTCTGCAGACCCAGCGTCTCGCAGGTGTCGATCGCGCTGTGGACCTCGCCGGTGATGGCGTCGTCCGATGGGCTGACGATCGCTGCCTCCACGTCATAGGCGCGGATCAGCTGCGTCAGGTCCTGGACCTCTCCCAGGCGCCGCAGGTGCGGCATCTGCTGGGGGTCTTCGTTCGCGAACGGGACGAAGCCGCAGTAGCTGAAGGCCTCCCGTGCATCTCGAGTCGAGGTCAGCGCGCGCGTGCTCGGGCAGCTGCCGATCACGATGGTGGACACGCGCTGGGCGCTGCGGCTCAGCCCCGAGACCGACGAGATCAGCTGCAGGAACGTCAGGCAGCCGGCGCCGACGAGCAGCGCGATCCAGGCGTGAAAGCCGGGTGGCGCGAACGTGCTGATGCACAGCAGCCCGGCGAGACCCCAGGTCGCGATCCACGCCTCCATCGTCCGAACCACGGCCATGGACAGGTTGCGGCGCGGAGAGATGGCGTGCGCGCTGATACGCCGCGCGATCAGGATCCAGGTGGCGAGAAAGACCCCGACGAGCCCGGCGAACGAAGCAGCCGTTCCCGGGTCGAACGCCATGTCTGCGCGCACGCCGCCCATCGCGGCGACGAGCGCCGCGAGGATGCAGACCGTTTCTGCAGTCGCGTAGAGACGTCGGCGGGACCGGCGAGACATGGAAGGGGTGTGTTGGTTGCGGGAGAACGCGGATCGCTCGCTCCGTCGGTTGCGCGACGAGGCGGAATGCGCGGACTTTGTCCTGATCTCCCCAATGCCAGTAAACCAGCAGTTGAGGCATTCGCAAGTTCGCTGCCTCGGGCTCCGGTCCCGCGATTACGCCAATTCCGGTTGGCACGGGGGGTTACACCGTGGAAGGCGAGCTGGGACTTTCGCTTTTCTGGGCTATTAGCACCCGGGTCCGGGTAATTCAATCTCCTCGAACAGCAGGAATCCGATGCCACCGGCGCTTCCTGGAATCAACAGGGGCTGCCAGGCGGTTTGGTCTGGGGGACCCCGGCGACGGGCTCGAAGGTGTCCCGCGCGCGCCATGCGCTTCCGTTGGCTGGCGCGCCTGCGGCGTCCTAAGTTGCACGCCGCATGAAGATCTCCTGCATCGGTGGTGGGCCGGCCTCGCTCTACTTCGCCATCCTGCTGTCGAAGCGGCTCCCCTCGGCCGAGGTCTCCATCTTCGAGCAGAACCGGGCCGACGACACGTTCGGCTGGGGCGTCGTCTTCTCCGACGAGACGCTCGGGAACTTC
>JBMHDP010000336.1:0-18283 GCA_049889335.1 Planctomycetota bacterium | reverse complement strand
CGGGTGGCCGGGGGGGGGCTCGGCCCCCGCCGCCGGGCGGCGTTTTCGCGGGGGGCGGCGGGGCCGCCCGCCCCATCTGTGCAGCGCGCCCGCACGCCGACATTGACCGTTCTTGCGAGGTGGTCCCCTCGGTTGCTGCGAAGCCCGGCAGCAGCGCGCGGCTGGCGTAGTTGGACGCCGCCCGCGGCGCCGGCATTGTGCTGGTCTCCCCGATCCCGGGAAAGCTGCACTTCTGGTTCCTGTGGTCGCTGTTCGTCATGCAGGTCGCCAAGCCGCTGCTCGCGCGGATCGGTCGGCGCGGGGGCGCGGCGGTGCTCGCCGCCACGCTCGTCCTGCTGCCGCTCGACTACAAGTCGTCCAGCGGGCTCCGCCTGCTCGCCGGCGGGCTGCTCAGCGTCTGCTTCGTAACCGCCGTAGCGGGCCTCCGACCGGGGCGCCTCTTGCGCGCGCTGGCGGCGCTCGGACAGGGCTCCATGGCGATCTACCTCGCGCACACGATCTTCTCGGCGGCGCTGCGGGCCGTTCTGGTCAAGGTCGGGGTCGTCGACGAGACCGCCCACGTGCTGCTGGGGACGGCCGTCGGGCTGGGAGCGCCCATGGTGCTCTACGGGATCACGCAGCGGCTCGGCGTCAGCAAGTACCTCGGGTTCTGAGGAGCGCGCTCGGCCGGCTCGCTCTCTTCGGCACGACGCTTGCTCACCGCGCGGCATGCCATCGAAGCTGTCCTCCTGCGTGGTCACCGCCGCTACGGTGACGATCCTGCTCGCCGCGGCCCGCGCTCCTCAGAAGCCTCGACAGCTGATCCGCGAGGAGGGCCCCTACAAGGTCGTCGTCAGCAAGCCGATCCCGCCTGAGAGCTGGCGCGCCGAGTCGGTCTACACCGAGTCGGCGCACCTCACCGCGATGTTCAATCAGCTCGCGATCGACGGGCTCGAGCCCGCCTTTGTGCAGGTCTACACCGAGCAACCGGTGAGCCAGACCCCCCAGGACCGCGTGATGGTCGTCTGCCGGCGGCCCTAGGCCGGCGCGGGACGTCAGTTGCCGACTCGGGCGTAGAGGCCGTTCGACGTCGCCAGCCCGAACACGTTCAGCGTCGAGACCGCGGTCGCCTGGCAGGCGAGCTCCACTCCGATCACGCTGGCGTTGTTCGGGATCGGGATCGACGTCGCGCTCGCGCCGTTGAACATGAAGAGCACCTGGGCTGCCAGGTTGGCGTTGGTGTAGGCCGAACAGCCGGGTGCGCCGAGAACAGCCAGCGGAATGCCGGGGTCGGTCCGGGTGTCCCCGATGAACAGGAAGCCGACCGGCTGGGGCCCGTAGCCGGAGAGCGTCACGACCCACGGGCTGCCGAGCCGCGGATAGCTGCTGTCCAAGTCGATGAGGACGTCCTCGTCCCCGATCGTGTACGGGCCCGCGCTGAGGTCTCGCGGTCCGAGGTCCGCGCTGAGCCCCTCCGCGGTGAACCCCACCAGCCACGGCGCCGGGTTGTTGGGGCTGACGGACCCGAAGGCGATCGTGAAGTCCTCGAGCGATACGAGCGCGCTGCCGACGCCCGCGACCTCGAGCGTGAACTGCACCGTGTTCGCGCCGGCCGCGCCGTTGCCGGCGACACCGTCGAACGTGACGCGCGCGGTCGTCGCGTCGAGCTGCTCGTAGTAGACGCCGCCCGTAGAGGGCGGCGGCTCGGAGATCCGGATCCAGTTGATCCGCGCGGGGCCGTTCGACGCCGCGTCGAACGCCAACGCCGGGTTGATCGCAGCAGGCAGGTTGACCGAGAAGGTCGCCGTCTGCCACGCCGGGCCTGCAGGCAGCACCAGCTGCTGGTAGAGCGAGCCCGCGCCGCCGCCTGCCTCCTCGAGCTTGAGCTCTGCGCCGGTGTTGCTCTGGTAGCGCACCGTCACGACGTAGGGCGCCGTCCCGGAGGCGTGCGGCAGGGTCAAGGCGCCGTGCAGCGAGTACTGGCCGAAGGCGCCGTAGAGGACGTCCTGCTGAGGCTGACCGAAGTAGGGCGCCTGCAGCGGATCCGACGTGGGGAGCAGCTGCGGCCATGGGACGCCGCTGATGAAGCTGCCGAGCGTGCCAGACTCCAGGTCGAGCTGAGTCGTGAACACGCCGCCGCCGGCTGCAGACGACGGCGCGAGGTCCGTCCACGCGAACAGCGTCGGGACGGGGTCTGTGGAGAAGCCCGAGTCCCCGATGCCCAACAGCTCGGTCACCTGATACGGCGGCTGCGACGACGGGAGCGGCGGGAACGGGACGTTCAACGTGACGAAGCCGTTGGCGCTGACCCCGATGGGGAACGACGCGCCGACCCCGCCCAGCGAGACCGGTCGCGCCAGGTTGGTCAGGAACTGGTCGTTGTCCAGGTCGAGGAGCACGGCGTTCGGGCCGAGCGGCTCGATCGTGCTCGGGCCGACCGAGACGTCGTGCCCAGCGGGCGTGCGGGTGCCGGTAATCGCCTTGCCCGCGAGGTCCATCGACTGCTGCGGCAGCTGCTCGTAGATCGCCGACGCCGCGCTCGGGCACGATGCGCCGAAGGTCGCCTTCTGCGCTGCGTTCGGGGAGAAGTTGAGCTCATAGAGCCTGAGACCGACGTCGTCGGCGACGATCAGGTCGCGTTGACCGTCTCCGGTGAGGTCGGCGAAACGGATCCCCGTCGTGGTCGTGCCGCCCTGGACGCTCTGGGCAGCCGCGAAGGTCCCTGCACCCTGTCCGTCGAAGAAGAGCAGGTCACCGGTGACCCCGGGGACACCCTCGCGAGGCCCGGCGAAGACGTCCAGGTCGCCGTCGCCGTCGACGTCGGTGAGGGCAACCGGGCCGGCGTCGGGGCCCGCGGTGCCGATCACCTGCTGCGACGCGAAGCCCCCCGCGCCGTCGCCGGCGTAGCAGGCGACCTCGCCGCTGCCGTGGGTCGCGACGACGTCCAGCTTGCCGTCCCCGTCGACGTCGCCGAACTGCGCGTCCCACGAGAGCGCGTTGGAGCGGAGCACGGTGAACGTCCAGCTGCCGGTGCCCGCGCCCGGGTTCTTCCAACAGACCAGCTCGTCGCTCCCGGCGTAGGCAACGACCAGGTCGACGTCTCCGTCTCCGTCGACGTCCGCGGCGTCGGCGCGGCGCGGCACGTCCCCGGCCGAGCCGGGGTCGACGGTCCGGGTCGCGCCGAAGTTGGCCGTCCCGTCGTTGTCGATCCAGACGACGCGGTCCCAGTTGACCCCGAACGCGGCGTCCACGCCCTGGCACATCACGATGTCCAGGTCGCCGTCGCCGTCCATGTCGGCGGACGTCAGCTGGTTCACGCCCTTGGCCCCGAGGCTGAAGCTGCCGAAGCTACCGGCGGAGAAGATGTTCGTGCCGGTGAAGCTGCCGGCGCCGTTGTTGCGGTAGATCCGCAGCTGCGAGTTGGACCCGGGGATCACCGGGCCGCCGTAGCCGCCGCCTGCGCCGAACAGGATGTCCACGTCACCGTCACCGTCCATGTCGGCGGCGTGGACCGCGCTCACCCCGTTCAGGAAGCTGGGGTTCGAGATCTGCAGCAGGCTGTAGGAGCCGTTGCCGTTGTTCCGGAGCCAGAAGATCGGGTTGGACCCCACGACCGCGAACACGAAGTCGGTGTCCCCGTCGTTGTCGAGGTCGGCGGCGTCCATGTCGACGATCTCGAAGTAGCCCGTCGGCGATCCGTTCCCCTGGTTTTGGGCGAGGGTGACCGGCGCGTAGAACTGGGCCGAACAGGCTCCTGCGAAGAGCGAGGTCGCCGCGAGGCGAACGAACGAGAGTGGCATAGGAGACCCGTGCGTGAGGGGGCGAAGTCGACGCAGCAGCTAGGCGCGCGGTGAAGCCTGTACGAGAGGAGCTCCGCCCGCTTCCAGCGCTGCTGCGCAGAGAAGGCTAAACCAAGCACGGACCTCTTTGGCGAAGCCGCGTCCAGGACCTGGAGCTCTACGCCAGGACGTATGGGACCAGCGCCCCTGGAGCGACCGCGCTCTTCGAGCGGAGGAGCGCTCTCCTCAGGCGTCGCGGATCTCCTTCTTGGCGTCCTTGTCCTTGAGCTTCTGTCGCTTGTCCTGGGTCTTGCGACCGCGACCGACGCCGACCGTGACCTTGGCGTAGCCCTTCTCGCCGAAGTAGACGCGCAGCGGCACCATGGTCAGCCCCTTCATCTGGGCCTGGTCCTTGAGCTTCTTCAGCTCGGTCTTCTTCAGCAGCAGCTTGCGGCGGCGCTTGGGCTCGTGGTTCTGGAGGTTGCCGTGGCTGTACTCGGGGATGTTGCACCCGACCAGCCAGAGCTCCTCGCCGGTGAACTTGGCGTAGGCCTCGCCCAGCGTGATCTGGCCCTGGCGCAGCGTCTTGACCTCGGTGCCCCGGAGCACCATCCCGGCCTCGAACGTGTCGAGGATCTCGTAGTCGAAGCGAGCCTTCCGGTTGTCTCCGACGAGCGTCTCCTTGGAGCTCGCCTTGGTCTGCTTGGTCGCCTTCTTGGCCATGGTCGCGCGCCCCTCGCTACGGCATCCCGGACAGGGGCGCAAGCGCTCCGTCGCGCGCCGACGAAGGAAAGCACCGAATGAGCCTTGCAAGCGCTCGGGACCCCGCTAGCTTCCGTCGTCCCCACTTGCTGCCCAGGTGGCGGAATTGGCAGACGCGCTAGGTTCAGGTCCTAGTGGGAGTAAAATCCCGTGGAGGTTCAAGTCCTCTCCTGGGCACCAACTCGATGGTCCGAGCCCTCACGGGGCCGACCCGCCGCAGGACGTTCGGGTCATCGAGTTGGCCGCAGCGGACCCACCCCCCGAGCCGTCGCCGCCTCCGGCGATGCGCAGCGACGAGAACGCCGGGGTCTCGGTCGCGCAGCCCGGCGAGGTCTCGCCGCTGCAGATCGGCGACCTCGTCGTCGACCCTCCCGTGGTGCTCGCGCCGATGGCGGGCATCACCAACGCGCCGTTCCGGTCGCTGTGCCGCCAGTTCTCGCAGGACCGCTGCCTCTACGTCAGCGAGATGATCACGGCCCGCGCCTTCGTCGAAGGCCACGCGCGCACGCTGCAGCTGGCGAGCTTCGGCAAGGACGAGACCACCCGCCGCAGCATCCAGCTGTACGGCACCAACCCGGACACGCTCGCGCAGGCCACCCGGGTGCTCGCCGAGGAGTGGGGCGTGCACCACATCGACATGAACTTCGGCTGCCCGGTGCGCAAGGTGACGGCGGCCGGTGGCGGCTCGGCCATCCCCGTCAAGCCGCGGCTGCTGCAGAAGATCGTGCGCAGCGTCGTGCAGAGCGCCGGCGACGTGCCCGTCACCATCAAGTTCCGCAAGGGCATCGACGACGACCTGCTGACCTTCCTGGACGCCGGGCGGATCGGGCAGGAGGAGGGAGCCCGCGCGGTCGCGCTGCACGCGCGCACCGCCGCGCAGCTCTACTCGGGGAAGGCCGACTGGGACGCGATCACCGAGCTCAAGCAGCACGTCACCCGGATCCCGGTGCTCGGCAACGGGGACATCTTCGAGCCGTGGGACGCGATGCGCATGATCCGGCAGACCGGCTGCGACGGCGTCGTCGTCGGCCGTGGCTGCCTCGGGCGACCGTGGCTGTTCGCCGAGCTCTGCGCGGTGTTGACCGGCGAGGAGCCGCCGCCGCCGCCCGACCTCGGCGGGGTGCTCGACACGATGACCTCCCACGCGCGCCTGCTGGCCGAGTTCTTCGGCGAGAAGCACGGCCTGCAGCAGATCCGCAAGTTCACCGGCTGGTACCTCAAGGGGTTCCCGGGGACCAAGAAGAAGCTGCCGTCCCTGCACCTCGTCAAGACGCTCGACGAGCTCGGCGCGCTGCTGCAGGACCTCCCCCGCGACCTGCCGTACCCGCTCGCCGGGCTGCGCGCGCGGCGCTGCAAGGACGGCAAGACGCAGACCGTCTCGCTGCCCGAGGGGTTCCTCGAGGCCCGCGACGAGGACCTGGTGCTCGACGACCCCGAGCACGTCGACGGCGGCTGAGTCCTCAGGCGAGCTCGGCGAGCCGACGCCCGTACTCGGCCAGCGCCGCGGCGACGACGGCGAGGGCCGCGACCGTGTGCTCGTCGTCGCCGTCGCGTGAGAGCATCTCGACGACCTCGTCGAAGCCTGCCCGCAGCCCGCTGTCGAGCCGCGCGCGCAGCTCCGGCTGCGACAGCTCCCCCACGCGCAGCGCGGCGAGCTGATTCTGCGCGCCGAGCAGGCGGCCGACGAACGCCGCCAGCGGCTCTGCGTCGACGTCCTCGGCAAACCGCGGGACGAACTCGCCGTCCTGCAGACCGAGCGCGACGCGCGTGCGCGCCAGGACGCGCTCGCGCAGCAGCCGCCGCGCGATCGACTCCGGGAGGTGGACCTCCACGCCGTCGGTCGTCTTGCTCTCCGCCGTACGTCCCGGCTCGGACGGGTGGCCGCCGTGGCTGCCGCCGCGGTGGCGGGGCGCCTCGCGGCGCTGGCCGGCGTAGCCCGGCACCGATCGCACGGGCGCTGTGTGGCGGAGAGAGTCGGACATGACGACGCGGTCGTTCTCATTCTCGGACGCGCCGTGGGCCGCTTGAGCAGAACCCCACAGGGTTTTCCGCGATACGATCCCGTCGAGCCCCGCCCCACCGGATCCAGGACCGATATGAGCCTCCGCCGCTGCCTGCCCCTGGCGCTCTGCGCCGCGCACCTGACCGCGCAGTCCGACTTCGACCTCGAGAAGCGCTCGGGAGGACGCCTCGGCGACCCGCTGGTGCTCGAGGCCGTCGGCGCGCCGCCGCTCTCGGTGCTGCTGTTGGTCCCGTCGAACACCGCGGGCCCCACGCCGCTCTCGCTCGTCGACCCGACCGACCCGCGCGCGGTCTCGGTCGGCATCGACCTCGTCTCCGTCACCGTCCCGATGTTCCCGGGCGTGAGCGGCGCGGCGACCGCCTCGCTGAGCACGCCGGTCAACCTCGCGCTGCACGGCGCCGTGCTCAACTGGCAGGCGCTCGAGCTGACGTTCGGCGCGAGCGTCTTCGGCGAGCTCAGCAACCCGGTCGTGACGCAGACGGGCCTCGCCGACGCCGGCGTGCTCGCGCCGGCCGGCCTGAGCGCCGCGCGCTCCTTCGCCGCGACGCTGGTCGACGCCGACAACAACGCGAGCGGCGGCGACGTGTTGGTCACAGGCGGCGGCAGCGGGACGCTGACCAGCGCCACCGGCCTGGCGTCCACCGAGCTGTGGGACTTCCGCACGATGAGCTTCAGCGCCGGCCCCAACATGGCCAGCGCGCGCGTGCTGCACTCCGCCGTGCGGATGAACGACGGCCGCGTCCTGATCGTCGGCGGCGCCGACCAGAACGCCACCACGCTCTCGAGCTGCGAGATCTACGACCCAGCGGTCGACCAGTTCTTTCCGACGGGGTCGATGGCCACGCCGCGCGTGCTGCACGGCGCCTGCCTGATGGCCGACGGCCGCGTCATGGTCGCGGGCGGCACCGACACCCTGAGCGCGAACATCACCGACGTCGTCACGGGCACGCTCAACAGCGCCGAGATCTACGACCCCGCCACCGGCGTGTGGTCGAGCACGTCCAACATCGGGGGCCGGCGGCTAGCGCCGGCGCTGACGCGGCTGCCGAACGGGGAGGTCATGGTCTCCGGCGGCGTGGAGATCAGCTTCTTCTTCGGGTTCCCGGTCTCGGCCTCGAGCACGAACAAGGTCCAGCGGTGGAGCAACGGCGGCTGGTCCAACGGCCCGAACATGGCGCAGGGTCGCTCCGGCCACCAGTACAACCAGGTGAGGCTCAACGACGGCCGGATCCTGATGACCGGCGGCATCGACGTCCCGAGCCTGCTCGGCGCGACCAACGCGGCCCCGATCAGCGGCGCCGAAGTGTTCAACCCGGCCAACGGCACCTGGCAGACCGTCAACATGCCGATCGCGCGCGCGCTGCACTCGGCGACGCTGCTCGGGGACGGTCGGGTCGCGGTGTGCGGGGGCGCGCAGGGGCTGCTGACGGCCCCCGCGTCGATCAGCGCGGTGCACGTCTTCCAGCCCTCGACGAACAGCTGGAGCAGCGCGCCGCCGCTCACCGGCCCGCGCGCCAGCCACGTGGCGCGGCTGCTGCCCGACGGCACGCTGGCGCTGTTCGGGGGGCAGGGCGCGAGCGCGACGCTCACCTCGGTGGAGACGCTGCGCTTCTAGCCGCGCGCGCTCAGCCGGCGGGCGAGCTCGCCCCCCGCACGACGGGGTTGTGGAGCGCCCCCAGCCCCTCGACCTCGACCTCCATGAGGTCCCCGGCGCCGACCGGCGACACCCCCTCGGGCGTGCCCATCGCGATCAGGTCACCCGGCCGCAGGGTCGTGACGCGCGCCATCGCCGCGAGCGCCTGCTCGATCGAGAACACCATCTCGCGGGTCCGCGCGTCCTGACGGACCTCGCCGTTGACGCGCATGACGACCCGCAGGTCGGCGCCGTCGACCGCGTCTGCCGGCACCACGAAGGGCCCGGCCGGGCAGAACGTGTCGATCGCCTTCGCGCGCAGCCACGGGTACTTCTGGTCGCGGTCCCGGCCCTGGAGCGACCGGGCGGTCACGTCGTTGACCACCGTGTAGCCCGCGACCAGCGCGCGCGCCTCGCCTTCGGCGACGTCCTTGCGGCCACGGTCGTCCGGATCGTCGAAGCCGAGCACCAGCCCGAGCTCGGCCTCGTGGTCGACGCGCCCCTCCAGCCAGTCGGGGATCACCACGTCGTCGCCGTGCGCGACCAGCGTGTCCGGGAGCTTGGCGAAGAAGATCGGCTCCTTGGGGGCCTCCGCGCCGAACTCGCGCGCGTGCTTCACGTAGTTCTTGGCGAGGCAGAGGAGCTTGCCGCCGCGCGGCACCGGCGGCAGCCAGCGCTCGGGCGCAGCCATCTCCGGCGCAGCCGCCACGCGCGCGGCGAGGTCCGCACGGCGCAGGCCTCCGGCTGCGAGCAGTCGGACGACGTCCAGCGGCCCGAGGTCGAACCAGCGCGGCGCGTCGCCTGCAGGGTCGAACGCGCCGACCAGCGCCGCGCCGTCCCGCTCGTGCCGGAACCAGGCCGCGTGCGCCGGCAGCGCCGACGCCGTCACTTGCAGCGCTCCAGCGCCGCCATCGCGTAGCAGGTGCAGAGCAGCGGCAGGTTCTCCATCCACCGGCCGTTCTTGCCGTTGATCCACGTGCCGTCCGGCTGCTGGATCGACGCCAGGTGATCTCGGAGCGCCTGGCGCCAGTCGACCTTGGTGACGGCGCCGTCTTCGCCGGTCACGTCGACGGTCTCGACGCCGGCGGCGTCGAGCGCCTGGCCCAGCACCATGTAGTAGTAGTAGAGGCCGGCGTACTTCACCTTCTCGCCCATCGCCGGGTCGGAGCCGGGGTTGACCGCGAGCGTCCAGTTGTCCTGGATCCACTTCACCGCGGCCTTCACGCGCGGGTCGTCGCCCTTGACGCCGGCGAGCGTGTAGGACTTGAGCAGCGCGTAGGTCATCGAGCCGTAGCTGCGCGCGATCGCCGTGCCGTCCGGGTTGACGGTGTAGCCCGCGTTGCTGTTGCCCGGGTAGTAGGACGCGCCGCCGTCGTCGCCGGAGACCACCTCGAGCGTCTCTCCCTCGCGCTCAGGGTGCGGGACCCGACCCGAGAAGTCGTTGCTGGACTTGAGGTTCTGGGTCCGCTGGAGGAACACGATCGCCTTCTTGAGCGCCTCGTGATCCTCGGGGAGCCCGGTCTCGCGGAGCGCCTCCAGGGAGAAGTGCAGGTTGCTCAGGTCGCCGCGCTGGCTGTTGCCGTAGCCGATCGAACCGTAGTCCCGGTCGCCCGGCGAGTAGCCGCCCGACTCGGTGTTCTGGAACATCAGGATCGCCTTCTGCGCGCGCTTGAGCGCCGGCGCCTTGGCCGGGCTCGGCCAGCGGGAGAGGGCGCCGACGACGACGCAGGTCGTGTAGTTCGTCACCTGCTGCCCGAACGTCCCGTCGTCGTTCTGCTGCGTCAGCAGCCAGGTGAGGCCGCGATCGATGACGTCCTGCTCTGCGGCGGTGCGCTTCGCCGCGGGCTTGCTCTGCAGCGCCATCAGGCCGAAGCCGGTGAACGCAGGGTCCGGGAACGACCGCATCACGGTCTCGCCGGCGTCGTCCTTCATCGGCATGGTGACCGAGAAGACCCCGCCGGACTGCTGCCCGAACAGCCACGCGAAGGCGCGCTCCTGCGACGCCGACCAGGGCGCGTCCGCAGGCGCGCGGCCCTGCTGGTCCAGCGCGCGGTTGGCGCGCTGGCACGCCGCGAGCGCGCACAGCGCGTCCGCAGCCGCCGCGCGGTCGATCGTGCCCGGCGCCTGGATCCAGCCGTCGGCCAGCCGCGCGGCGTCGTCCGCCATGTGCTGCGGGAAGCGGTCCGCGCGCACCCCGGCGAGCACCGCGTCAACGCGGCCGTCGAACGGCACGACGTCCAGTTGCTTGCCGGCGAGCATCCGCTCGCACGCCTGGATGTCCTCCGCGAGGCTGTCCGGGTCGATCACGGCCATCGCGTCGACCACCCAGCGCGTCGTCGAGGCGTCCCCGAACCCGCCGTCGGACCGGCGGTTCTGCAGCAGGAAGTCGAGCGAGGGACGGACCACCGGGCCGTCGCTGACGTGGTAGCGGCGGTGGCAGTGGCCCATCGCGACCAGGATCTTGGCCGTCGAGAGCACGTCGCTGCCGAGCACCCCGGGCGCCGGCGCCCCGGCCTCGCCGCGTCGCGCGCTGGCGCGCAGCGCCCCGATCAGGCCGTCGACCTGCTGCTTGTAGATCGTGCCGTGCTTGCGCGCGACCTGCGGCGACGGCCCGTCGTGCTGTGCGGTCGTGAGCGGCGCCAGGAGCAGTCCGGACAGGAAGAGCGAGGAGGTCTTCGACATTGCGCGTGGGAGGATAGAGGCCACGGCGGGCAACGACAAAATCCGGCTCGCGGTTCAGTCGACGTGCGACCGAATCGGCCGCGCCGCCGCGGCTTCGAGCGCGCGGCGCGCGGCGGTCCAGCCGCGGGACCAAAGGCAATTCGAGCGACCCCGCGCTTGCGGTGGCGGGTATCCTCCTGGTGGCCATGTTCCGCGACCGGACCGTCTCGCTCGTCATCCCCGCCTACAACGAGGAGGAGACGATCGCGCAGGTAGTGGAGGAATTCCGCCGCCAGCCGGACCTCGACGAAGTCCTGGTGGTCGACAACAACTGCCAGGACCGCACGGCCGAGCGCGCGGCGGCCGCGGGCGCGCGGGTGATCCAGGAGCGCCGCGCCGGCTACGGCGCCGCCCTGACGGCGGGCATGGACGCCGCCGTCGGTGACCTGCTGGTGCTGGTCGAGGCGGACGGCAGCTTCCGCGCCAAAGACGTCGTGAAGCTGCTCTGCTACCTCGAGGACGCCGGGATGGTCATGGGCACCCGCACGACCAAGCAGATGGTCGAGCAGGGCGCGAACATGCGCTTCCTGCTCCGGTGGGGCAACGTCTTCATGGCCAAGTTCCTGCAGCTGTGCTGGATGCGCCCGTCCGAGCCCCGGTTCACCGACGTCGGCTGCACGTTCCGCGCGCTGACGCGCGAGACGTGGCACAAGGTCCGCGAGCGCACCCGCGAGCCCGGACCGGCGTTCTCGCCGGAGATGATGTGCGCCGCGCTACAGGCGCGCTGCCGCGTGATCGAGGTCCCGGTCAGCTACGGCAACCGCATGGGCGGCGAGAGCAAGCACAGCGACACGTTCCGGCGTCAGGCCACGCTGGCCTGGAAGATGTTCCGCACCATCTGTCGCAAGCGCTTCCTGGAGCGCGGCGCGCCGCTGCCAAGCGCGGAGGTCACCGGCGCGTGAGCGAGACGACGACCCACGAGTCCCAGGAGATCTCGCGCTGCCAGGTCTGCGGCAGCGAGGAGCGCGCGCCGAAGTTCACCGACGGCCCCTACACGCTCTACACGTGCGGGGTCTGCGGGCTGGTCTACGTCTCCCCGCGGCTGCAGGGCCAGGCGCTGCTCGACGTCTACAACGAGACCTACTGGAAGAGCGACAACCCGAAGGAGCGCGGCTACGCCGACTACGCGGCCGAGGCGAAGCTCTACCTGAAGACCTACCGCAAGCGGATGAAGCTGGTCTCGCAGTGGCTCCCCGAGCCGGGCCGCGTGCTCGACGTGGGCTGCGCCGCAGGCTTCTTCCTGCGCGTCGCGCAGGAGCACGGCCACGACGTGCACGGCGTGGAGCTTTCCGAGCCGATCGCGAAGGAGGCCATCGCAGCGCTCGGATCCGACCGGGTCTACCACGGCTTCCTCGACGACTGCATCGCCGCGCGCGGATGGGCGGACCGCTCGTTCGACCTGGTCACGATCTGGGACGTGATCGAACACGTGCCGGACCCACAGCAGCTGCTCGCGAGCATCCGCCGCATGATCAAGCCGGGCGGCAAGCTGCTGCTGGAGACGCAGAACGTCGCGTCGAGCTTCGCCGCTCGGATGGGCAAGGCGTGGCACCACTACAAGCACGACGAGCACCTCTACCACTTCGACCCGGACACGATCCGCAGGCTGCTCGACGACTGCGGCTTCGAAGTGCTGGCGTGCGGCTCGAAGTTCGCGGGGAAGTACGTCTCCTTCGGCTTCCTCGCGGAGCGGGCCGGGCGCCTCGGCACGATCCCGGGGCTGCTGGCGAAGCCGCTCTCTCTGCTCCGCGCCTGCAACGTCTACGTGAACCCGCACGACGAGATCATCGTCGTCGCCCGGCCGAAGTAGCGGGCGACGGACGCCGCGCTCCCGACCGGAGCCCTGCGGCGCGCGCGTCGGAATCGCCCCCGGCTCGGCTGCGCCGCAGCCCGACTTCCCAAGGGGCCCGGTCTCACCGCGGCCCGAGCCTACCGAGGATCGATCCAACGGAAGCCCGATCCTGCTGAGGATCGACCCTACTGGGGATCGACCCTATTGGGGATCGACCTGGTCGCCGACCGGCTTGACGAGGTCGTAGCGCTGCGCGAGCTCCTCCTGCGTGAAGGCCGCCCCCAGCATGTTGCCCAGCTGGCGCGCGGCGAAGTTCTTCCGCAGCATCTCGAACTCCCGACGCGTCACGTCGCTCGCCTCGAGCGGGGCGACCTCGGTGCAGACGATGACGTGCACCGAGCGGTCCTGGTAGATCGGACCGACCGCGTCCCCCGCCTCCATCTCGTTGTGCATCTGGTACACGTAGCGGGTGGTCTTGTCGTAGTTGTCGTCGAAGCGGGGGCGCGAGCTGAGCTTCTTCGGCAGCGGGCCCAGCTCACGGAGCTCGAAGCCGAGCTCGGTCGCCGCGGCGTCGATCACCTCGGCGTAGTGCTTGAGCGCTTCAGCCCGGATCTCACCCTGGATCTCGCGGTCGACCGTCGCCTCGATCGACTTCACCCGGGCCTCCTTGCCGGCGAGCTCGCCCTGCTTGCTCGTCAGGTTCTGCTCCCAGATCTTCTTCGCGCGCGCGCCGAGCCCCGGGGTCTTGAGCTGCTGCTCGGCCTTGGCGATGTCCGCGTTGACGCCCTCCTCCCAGGTCGACAGCTCCTCGTCGATGCGCGCCTGCCGGCCGTCCTCCTTCTCCTTGATGAAGTCGGGCATCTGCTCCTTGGCGAGCCGCAGCACGGTGTCCTTCATCGCGGTGTTCTTCTCGATGGCCTCGTCGGTGGCCTTCTTCGAGTAGAAGGCGTCCTGGACCAGCGGCTTGAGCTCCTCCCACTCCTTGAGCGGGGTCGGATCGGTCTCCAGCGCTTGGTAGAGGATGACGCCCTTCGAGGTCTGCCCGGGGCCGAAGCCGAGCTGGCCGGCCTCGCGGATGGCCGTCGCCGTCGCGGCGGCGCTCCACGCGCCGAGCTCCAGCCCCGCCTCGTCGAGGTCGGCCAGCTGCTCGGCGTCGAGCAGGTCCGCGGTCTCCTTGACGACGAAGCCGGTCTTGCCCTCGGTCAGGGTTGCGAACTCGGCCGCGAGGTCGAACGCGACCCGCGCGTCGGTCTCCGCCTTCTTGGCGGCCTCGACGCTCGCCTCCATCTGGGTGACGCGCTGCTCTTCGGCGAAGTCGGCAGCCGCGGCCGCTTCCGAGTCCACCTTGGCGACCTCCAAGGCCGCCTTCAGCTCCTCGTCGTCAGGCTTGGCCGCGAGGTCCTGCTCCGCCTTGACGAAGATCTTCTCGCGCGTGAGCTTCTCCTGGAGCGTCTTCGAGCGCGCCTCGTTGGCGGCGTCGAAGTCGGCCTGCGCCTCGGCGACCTTGTCCGCGAACGGCTTGACCGCCTCGTCGAGCTTGGCGCGCAGCTTGGTGTTCAGGTCGTTCATCACCTGCTCGGCCTGGACCATCTGCAGCAGCTCGGCCTGCACGGCCTCGTCTTCGAACTCCCGCGCGTTGCCTTCCTCGTCCTTCCATCGGTCGGCGTCACGCTCGTAGACGCTGCGCAGCTGGTCTTCCGAGGCGTCGAGGTCCTGGAGCACGGTGTCCTGCCACTGCTCGCCGTCGAACTGACCTTCGCCGAACAGCGCGGCCGCGACGCGGAGCTTGACGCGCGGCAGCGCGAAGACGCCCATGCGGCGCTTCTGGCCCTCGTCCTGCTCGTCGAGCCACGTCTTGAGCTCTTCGTCAGTCAGCTTGGACTCGGCGACCATCTGCTCCTGCTTCGCTTCGGCGTCCCAGACCGCGACCTTGTAGGCCGCCTTCTCCTGGTTGCGGAGGACCTTGCGCATGACCTCGGCGTCCGAGGTGTCGACCGCGAGGCCCTGCAGGCGCTGGTACATCCCGATCCGCATCGCCTCGCCGACCAGGATCCGGAACTCCTGCGTCGACGTGAAGCCGGAGCGCGTCGCAAGCTTCGCCACCGACTCCACGTTGAACTGCTCGCGGCTGAACTCGATCGCCTTGTCGACCTCGGCCATCGACGCCTCGAAGCCCTCCTCGATCGCGGCGCGCCGCAGGATGGCCAGGACCTCGCCCAGCTCGCTGTCGCCGCCGTCGCCGGCGCGGATCGGCAGGATGACGCCCGAGGGCAGGCGGGGCAGGCTGCGCGCGATCATGCCGCCGAAGCGGTAGTCGTCGCTGGTCAGCTTCGACCGCTCGCCGTTGACCTCGATCGAACCGCGCTCGATGTCCTTGCTGAAGGCTCCCCCGACCAGGCTCTGCAGCGAGCCCGTGATCGAGAACGTCAGCAGCGTGAACAGACCCGCGGTGTAGAGCAGGAGCTTCTGGTGCCGCCGGAAGAAGCCGTAGACACCGGTCAGTTCGTCGAAGGTCTCTTCGGGAGCAGGCTCGCCGGCCTGGGGTTGTTCGGGGTTGGTCGACATCGGGGGAAACAGAATAGCGGGTCCAGCCTTGACCGCCCATCCGCAGGCGGCAAATCGAGGCGCTCCCGGAGCGCGCGCGCCCAGGAGACTCGCCCTCTATCGGCAGGACGGGCCTACGGAGTTTGGCGATCCCCGGTCGGGATCGCCTCGGGCGCCAGCAGGATGGGGAAGCCGAACCGGATCGGATACAGCCAGCCGCCGTCCGCCGTCGCCAGCGCCCCGTCCAACGGCTCGGCGACGGCCTCGCCTCCCCGATTCCGCAGGGCGCCGGCCGCGCAGCGCGCGTTGGCCGCGGCCAGCTCGTCGGCAGACGCGCAGCGGAGCGGCTGCCGGGTGGCCGGGCAGACCAGCATGGCCAGGAGTTCGGGGTCGATCATGACGCGGGCAGGGCCGGGACGGGTCCTGCGGGAGTGGTAAGGGCGGCAGGGCTCGAACCTGCGACCACCGGCTTAAAAGGCCGCTGCTCTACCAACTGAGCTACGCCCCCGTGAACGGGCCCGCGCCGCGAGCGGCAGGGGGGCGAGATCAGAGCGCCTCGACGGGGGCAGCGCAAGCCGCCGGCGCCCGACGGCGCGGCCCGTCTTCGAAGCTCCGCCGCCGAGGAGCGCCGCCGCCGAGGAGCTCCGTCGGCGAAGAGCTCAGTCGTCGAGGATCTCGCGCGACTTGGCCTTGAGCGCCTCGTCCAGCTTGGCCTCGCAGGCCTTGAGCGCCTTGTCGATCCGGTCGTGCGCCTTCTTCAGCTGGTCCTCGGTCATGTCGCCGTCCTTCTTCATCTGCTCGGCCTGCTTGTTGGCGTCCCGGCGCTCGTTGCGCAGCGCGACCCGGTTCTGCTCGACGAGGTCCTTCACCTTGGCGACCAGCTTCTGGCGCTGCTCCCCGGACAGCGGCGGCATCACCAGGTGCAGCGCCTTGCCGTCGCCCTGGGGGTTGAGGCCCAGGTTGGACTTGAGGATGGCCTTCTCGATCTCGCGGATCACGTCCGGCGAGGCGTCGAACGGCTTGATGGTCAGCTGGCGCGCTTCGGGCACCGAGATGTGCGCGACCTGGTTCAGCGGCGTCGGCGCGCCGTAGTACTCGACCCGGATCGTGTCGACCAACGCCGGCGAGGCGCGGCCGGTGCGGATCGTGCCGAGCTGGTCGCGCAGGTGCTGCTGCGTCTTCGTGGTCTTCTCGTCGAGGTCTTCGAGGATGATGTCGTAGGGTTCCATGAGGTTTGTCTCGGGGGCGCCTCGCTGCGCTAGCGGGTCAGACGACCCAGGTGCCGATGTCCTCGCCGCGGACGGCGCGCTCCATGTTCCCTTCCGTGAACATGTCGAAGACCATGATCGGCATGTGGTTCTCCATGCACAGCGTGAACGCCGTGCGATCCATGACCTTGAGGTCACGGTCGAGCGCCTCGCGGAAGCTCAGGCGGTCGTAGCGCTCGGCGCTCGGGTCCTTCTCGGGATCCGCGGTGTAGACGCCGTCGACCTTGGTGGCCTTGAAGATGGCGTCGACGCCCAGCTCGGTGGCCCGGAGCGCGGCGGCGGTGTCGGTCGTGAAATAGGGGTTGCCGGTGCCGCCGGCGAGCACGACGGCGCGCCCCTTCTCGAGGTGGCGGATCACGCGGCGGCGGATGTAGGGCTCGGCGACGGTCTTCATCTCGACGGCGCAGGCCGCGCGGGTCTCGACGCCGGCGCGCTCGAGACCGTCCTGGAGCGCCAGCGCGTTGATCGCGGTGCCGAGCATGCCCATGTGGTCGGCCGTGGTGCGGTTGGTGCCCTGCTTGGCGAACGCGGCGCCGCGCATCAGGTTGCCGCCGCCGCAGACCACGGCGACCTCCACGCCGAGGCGGTGCACGCGCGCGATCTGCTCGGCGACCTCGGCGACGACCTGAGGGCTGACGCCCGCGCCGTTCTCGCCGAGGCTCTCGCCGCTGATCTTCAGCAGGATGCGCTTGATCTGGTGCGGTGGCTCGGCGCCCGGTCCGGGCTCCGGGTTTCCGGCTGCGTCGGAGGTGCTCATGGTCGCGAGGCTACCAACGCCTCGCGCAGAAACGAACGCTCAGGCGGCTCCCGCCGCGAAGTCGCGGCCCGCGCGCCTCGGCAGCTGCCGGGCGCCGCAGGCCGACCGCGGACCGGGATCAGCCGCCGAGCTCCATCCGGAAGAACCGTCGCACCTGGATGTTCTCCCCGATCTTCGCGACCAGGTCGGTGCGCATCTGCTCGATCGTCTTGGAGTCGTCGGGCACGTAGGGCTTCGCCATCAGCGTGTGCTCGCCGTACCACTTCTCCATGCGGCCCGTGACGGCCTTCTCGATGACGTTGTCGGGCTTGCCTGCCATCGACTCCTTGGTCATCTCCGTGACGATGCTCTGCTCCTTCTCGACGTCCTCGGCCGGGATGGCCTCCTTGTTGAGGTACTTCGGGTTGAAGGCGGCGACCGTCATCGCCACGCCGTGGCAGAAGGCCTTGAAGTCCTCGTTCATGGCGACGAAGTCGGTCTCGCAGACGATCTCGACGAGCACGGCGAGCTTGCCGTTGTGGTGCGTGTAGCCGTAGACGAGGCCCTCGGAGACCTCGCGGCTCGAGGCCTTGTCCGCGACCTGTTGGCCGCGCTTCCGCAGCACATCGCGGGCCTGCTGGATGTCGCCGCCCGTCTCGCTGAGCGCCGACTTGCAGTCCATCATCGGAGCACCCGTGAGGTCCCGGAGCTCCTTAACCGTCTTCGCATCGATCTTGGTCATGATTCGTTTCATTCGGCCCGCGGCGTGCAGGCACAGTCAGTCCGTGAAAGTTGGGGCTCGAGGGACCGCGTCGAGCGGCGACGCGGCCCGATCGGCCGCGGCCAGGCCGCGGGCGCAGCGCGGCCGGGCGGCCGCGGATGAGTTAGGACTCGCTGCTGGGCGCTTCGGGCGCAGCGTCCCCGGAGGGCGCCTCGGGAGCGGGAGCCGCCGGAGCTTCGGGAGCCGGGGCCTCGGGAGCCGGCGCGGGCGCCGCCGCAGCGGGCGCGGAGTCCGCGGACTCGACCGGCTTGATCTCCGGCGCGAC
>JBMHDP010000335.1:0-8243 GCA_049889335.1 Planctomycetota bacterium | reverse complement strand
ACTTGAACCTCCAATCCCCGTTAGGAGAACTAGCACCTCAAGCTAGCGCGTCTGCCAATTCCGCCACCTGGGCGTCCAGCGAGGGCCGCAGAAGATAGCTGCTCCTTGGCCCAATGCAAGCCCGCGGCCGCCGTGATCCGGCCGCCGCTAGAAGTCGCCCATCAGCCGGAGCTGATAGCGGATGTAGTTCTTCTCCAGCTCGAGCTGCAGCGCCGCGCCCTGGAAGAGCTCGCTGAGGCCGCGCAGCTGCTGCAGGTCTTCGCGGTCCTGGGCGGTGAAGTTGGTGCGCTCCCGCGTCCACTTGGCCCGCATCGCAGCGACCACCTTCTGGTCGAACTCGCCGCCGGGCGCCGTGAGGTTCCGCGGCATGCTCGCCTTGCTCGGATACTGCGGGTAGCTGCGCCGACGCACGTCGTCCTCGACGCTCGGCCGGGTCAGCATCATCCACTCGGGGTCCATCTGCTGGCTGCTGGTGTCCGCGAACGCCAGGTAGTCGTCGAGCACCGGCTGCAGCTGCTCGCCGTCGATCCAGACGAGCCCGCTGAGCGAAGGCGACAGCTCCTCCTCCACGGCGTAGAAGTGGTCGAGTTCGCGGATCGATCGCATGCCCGACCGCCCGCCGTAGTGCGTGCGCAAGATGTCGCGGATCAGCGGCCCCGAGTTCGACACGATGAAGAACTCGCCGAAGGTGATCATCGCGATCTCTCCGGTCGCGGGGATCTGCGGGTTGGTGAACTCGCTGACCTTCTCGGGGAAGCTGCCGCCGGCATACGGCACCGAGAGGTAGAACACCTTGCGGAAGCCGAAGCTGGTGTAGTAGTCCCGCAGCATCTTCGCGAGCGCCTCGACCACGCCGCCGGCCCCCGGGCGCAGCCAGAAGACCCAGGCGACCTGCGGCATCGGCGACTTCGCCGCGACCGGGACCAGCAGCTCACCGGTCTCCTTGTCCCGCGACAGGTCCGGCGTGTTGCGCCGGAACACGAACCCCGTGCGCGGCTGGAAGGCGACGCGCAGCTGCTCGATCAAGTCGTCGGCGTCCGTGACCTGGCGCCCGTTGAAGTTCGATCGGCGCAGGGCGTCGTTGATCAGGCTCTTCTCGGCGTCCTCGAGCGCGTCGAACATCGCGTGCAGGAACTCACCCGCAGGCATGCGGAGCGCCGCCGCCGCGCAGGCGCTGTCCGGGACCATGTTGAGGAACGGGTCGAGCCACTGCTCGCGGCGCTGCTGCTCGGCAGTGTAGAAGCTGTTCTGGAACCGCGTGTGGCTGCGGCTGTTGAGCCCGATCTGGCCGGTCGCGCCCAGGTAGCCGTCCTCGAACATGAAGCCGCCGGTGACCTGCAGCCAGCCCTTCAGGTTGAGGAAGCTGGCCAGCACGCGCTGGTTCATGCTGTCCCGGTTGTTCGGGTCGGGCCAGGTCGCCGCGAACCGCCGGAAGTCGTCGTAGGCGTTGGGTTCGACGAGGAACTCCAGCACGTTGGGCTCGTCGACGTCGTTGCGCATCGCCCACTCGTCGATGCGCGCCAGCGCGCCGTCGGTGTAGGCCGACTGCTGGCCGATCGGCTCCACCTCGTCGCTGCCGAGGATCAGCATCTCCGACTGCTCGATCAACGACGGCTCGTTCGCGACCATCAGCGCGTCGAGGTGGCGCCGGACGTAGATCGGCGCGCTCCCGGGCGGCGTCAGCACCATCGACTCGCCCTCGAAGGCCAGCTGGACGCCCTGCTCCTCCAGCATGCCTTGGACGAACCCGAAGCCCGCGAGCCCGCAGAGCAGCTTGACGCGCCAGTCGATCCGCGCGTAGAGGCACCAGTGCGGCGTCGCCAGCGGGCGCGGCGGCGAGGCGGAGTAGTCCTGGTTGTAGCCCGCCAGGATCACCTCCGACCCGATCACGTCCCGCATGACGTCGAGGAAGCCGCCCGAGTCCTGCACCACCCGCGCCAGCTGCTCGCTCGCGCTGGCCAGCGCCCGGTCCAGGCCGTCCTGCCGGAAGCGCCGCCCGCGCGCGCCGTCGCGCACCGCCTCGAAGCCCTGCGACTCGCTCAGCGCGGCCCAGAACTTCGGCTCCGGGAAGGGCGCGAAGTCGTCGGCGAGCCCCTGCTTGCGGACGAAGAAGTTGACGCCGCGCGGGACCGCGTCCCGCAGCGACGGCAGGGAGCCCTCGAACGGGTTGTAGATGAACGCCGAGACGAACATCAGCACGAACACCACGAGTCCGAGCGCGGACAGGAGCAGCGTGCGCCAGATGCGACGCTTCGGGTTCTTGGGCTTCGACTTGGCCATGCGCGGAGCAGCGTAGCGAACGACGGCGCCCGGCGGCACGACCGTTCTGTCCCCCTGGGAGCCGCGCGGTCGGACGGCGCGGGAGACCGGACCTTCCCGCGGGTTTGCCTTGGCCTCGCGCGGCGGGTCTACTCCGTGCCATGTCCGGCCTGGAACCCAACTCCCGCTCCCGCCGCGTCGAGGAGTCGGCCACGCTGGCGATCTCCGCCGAAGCCGGCCGCCTCAAGGCGGCGGGACGCGACGTGGTCTCGCTCGGCGCAGGCGAACCCGACTTCCCGGCCCCGGCGCCGGTCGCGCGCGCAGGCGTCGCGGCCATCGAGCAGCACAACTACCGCTACACCGCGACGTCGGGCGTGCCGGAGCTCCGCGAAGCCGGCGCTGCGTGGCTGCGCGAGACCTTCGGGCTCGACCACCGCGCCGAGGAGGTCATGGTCACGGCCGGCGCCAAGGGCGCCCTGCACATGGCGCTGGAGACGATCCTGGAACCCGGGGACAAGGTGCTGGTGCTGGCCCCGTTCTGGGTCAGCTACCCGGCGCTGATCTCGATGGCCGGCGGCGAAGCGGTCGTCGTCGCCGCCATGCCCGAGCGGGGCTTCGTGCACGACGCCGCGACGATCGCGCGCGCCGCTGACGAGCACGGCGCGAAGGGCGTCATCTTCAACTCGCCGAACAACCCGTCGGGGGCGGTCGCGTCGCGACACGACGTCCAGGCGCTGGTCGAGCTGTGCCGTGAGCGGGGCATGTGGATCCTCTCCGACGAGATCTACGCGACCCTGCTCTACGACGGCGCCGAGCACGTCTCCCCCGCCGCATTACCCGGCGGCCGCGAGCGGACCGTCGTCGTCAACGGCTTCACGAAGAGCCACACGATGACCGGCTGGCGGACGAGCTTCATGGCGGCGCCCGAGGCGATTATCCAGGCCGCAGGGCGCGTGCAGAGCCAGCTGCTCGGCAACCCGTGCACCATCAGCCAGGCCGCCATGCTGGAGGCCTGCCGGACCCCGCTGCCCGACGAGCAGGCCACCCGGATGACGGCGTTCGCCGCCCGCCGCGCCTACCTGATCGAGGAGGTCAACCAGATCGAGGGCCTCTCGTTGGCGCCGCCGATGGGCGCGTTCTACGCCCTCATCGACGCGCGGCCGCTGTGCGAGCGGCGCGGCGTCGACGACCTGGAGGCCTGCCGACAGCTGCTCGAGCAACAGCTGCTCGCGCTGGTGCCGGGCGCAGCCTTCGCCGCGCCCGGGTTCGTGCGCGCGAGCTACGCGGCCTCGACGGAGACGCTGGAGAAGGCGGTCACCAGGCTGCGCGCCTGGGCGGAGGGAGCGTGAATCGCGACGAGCAGCGACACCAGATCCTGCCGGCGAGCGAGCTCGCCGACCTCGAACCCGACCGCGAATACGACGCCTTCGCCCAGCTGCAGGGCGTCCAGGAGCGCGAGACCAGCGCGGGCAAGCCCTACGTGACGTTCGAGCTGTGCGACCTCAACAGCTCGGTGAGCGGCAAGATCTGGTCCGACGCAGCCGACGCCCTGGCCACCGCCGCGGCCGCGCCGCCGGGGAGCTTCGTGAAGTTCCGCGGACGCACGCAGACCTACAAGGGGCAGCTGGAGGTGATCGTCAGCCGCATGAAGGTGGTGCGCGCCGAGGACCCGCCCGACGGCTTCGACCCCGACCTGCTGATCGACCCCGCGCTCGCGCCGGTCGAGGACCTCGTCTGCAGGACCCTCGTCTTCGACATCGAGACCGTGCCGGCGCTCGACCGTCGGGAGCTGCCGCCGACCGTCGCCGAGGCGCTCTCCGACAGCGCCGCCAAGAAGGAGATGGACACCTCCGCGGTGATGGGGATGTCGCCGTTCTTCGGCAAGGTCGTGTCGCTCGCGATCGGCGACGGCGACGCCGAGCCCGGCACCGACGCCGACGCGGTGACGGTGCTCGCGGTGCCGCCGGACGGCTTCGAGCCGCCGTCGGGAGGCGTGCCAGCCCACGTCCGCCTGATGTCCGAGGGCGACCTGCTGCGCGCGTTCTGGGCGCTCGCAGCCAAGGCCGAGTGCGTGGTCTCCTACAACGGCCGCGGCTTCGACGTGCCGTTCGTCGTCACCCGGAGCCTGATCCACGGCATCCCGGCGCGCGTCGACCTGGTCAGCGGCAAGTGGTCGCTGCGCCCGCACCTCGACCTGTTCGAGCTGGTCAGCCAGCGGGGCCGCGGCCCGAGCAAGCTCGACGTCGTGTGCTGGTCGCTCGGCATCGAGAGCCCCAAAGAGGTGATGGACGGGTCGATGGTCGCGCCCGCCTACGCCAACGGCGAGATCCTGAAGATCGCCGAGTACAACGCGCACGACGTCCGCGCGACCAGCGCGGTCTACCGACGGTGCCGCGACCTGATCCTCCGCTTCCGCAGCGACTGGGCGCCGCCCCGCCGCAGCGGACGCACCTGAACCGCTCGCCGCCGCCCCAGAGGAGAACCATGCACAAGATCGCCCTCCTGCTCAGCGCCTGCCTCGCCGGCTGCGCCTTCACCCCCAACACCGCGCCCTGGTCGGGCGTGATCGACGAGCTGGACCCCCGCTCGGCCAAGGTGCTCGAGATGTGCGCCGGCTACTGCAACAACGACACGTCGACTTGGGAGAAGCACTTCGCCGAAGACGCCGTGCTGCACGTCAACGACAAGGACTTCACGCTGGCGGAGGTGACCGAGACGTTCCGCGCCGGCCACGAAGTGTTCGACGGGATCCGGCACGAGGACGTGGTCTGCACGACCATGTGCTACAACAACGGCGAGACCTACACGAACTACTGGTACACCTGGCACGGCACCGTGCGCGCGACTGGCGCGCCGATCCAGCTCAAGGGCTACGCGTGGTTCCGCTGGAGCGGCGACCGCGTCGCCGAGAGCTACAACGCCTTCGACCCGACGCAGTACAACGAGCTCGCCGCCGGGACGTCGGCGGAGATCAAGTGACGCCGCGGCGGCGCCGCTAGAGCACCAGCGCGTTGCGGCAGCCTGCCGGCAGCGCGTCGAGGCAGAGCTGCTGCAGCTTGCGGCGCTGCTGCCGGTCCTCCAGCGAGGTGAACACGAACAGCTTCCACATCCGCGGGTAGCTGTCCGCGAGGTCCCGGAGCCGCGGGATGTCGTCCATGAACGCGTCCAGCGGCAGGGTCCGCTCCCCGCTGCCCGGGAAACGCACCAGCGTGCGCGCCTCCTTGAGCTGCATGCGGCGCTTGGGGCAGTAGAGCAGGATGTCGACGTCGACGCCGAGCAGGTCCCGCGCCTGCTGCTCCAGGCGCTGCTCCCACGCGAAGCGCTCCTCGTGACGACCGGGCGCGAAGTAGGTCTCCACCAGCTCGTCCTGGACGGCGCGGTTCTGGTAGTAGGGCAGCGCGAGGACGCGCTTGGGGAGCGCGCGGCGCCGGAACCTCGCCACGAAGCGGCCCAAGCGCTCGTTCTGGCGGTCGTCGCCGAGGTCGAGCTGACCCAGCCGGACGACGAGCGACTCGTCGGTCATCCGCTGCAGCTCGTCGGCGCCGAGCGCGCCGGCGCGCATCGCGAGCTCGACCATGCGTGAGAGCAGCGCGCCCGCGGCGACCTTGGCGTGGTGGTAGTAGACCCGCTCGCTGAAGTGGTAGCGGCACTCCAGCACGCGCAGCAGCTCGCTGACGATGTCCTCGCGCAGCATGCCGTTCTTCTCGCAGTCGACGAACATCTGGCCGGACTGTCGGTCGATGCGGAAGTAGTCGACGACCCGGCGGTCGTAGCGCAGCTCGAGGCCGGTGTAGAGCGCGTCGCGCCGGAGGTAGTCGAGCAGGTCTGCGTCGATCGTGTCGCTGAGCACCTGTCGCCAGAACGGCGGCACGGCGCGACCGCGCCCGGTGAGGACCGCGAGCACGTCGTCGCGGAGCCCCTGGCGGTCGAGCTCGCCGCCGAGCTCGGTGTCGCCGAGGACCCGCTCGAAGCGCTCGGGCAGGTCGTGGCGAGGCAGCAGACCCGTCTGGTCCTCGATGTTGTGGCCGTAGGGGATGTGCGTGACGTCGTGCAGGAGCGCCGCGGCGCGTAGCACGCGGCGCTCCTGGTCGCTGACCTGGTGGCACCCCGCGGGGTCGCGCGCGCTGTTCCGGTTGCACGCGTCGAGCAGCCGATCGCAGACGTGCAGCGTGCCGATGGAGTGCTCGAAGCGCGTGTGGACCGCGCCCGGGTAGACCAGCGACGCGCTGCCCAGCTGCTTGATCCCGCGCAGGCGCTGGACCTCGGCGGTGTCGACGAGCCGCAGCTCTTCACGCGTCAGCTCGATGTCGCCGTGGACGGGATCGCGGAGGGTGCTCAAGCCTCGCAGGCTAGCGTCGCGCGGCCCCGCCGCCAAACCGGCGCGCGCCGTCGCTGTTCGACGAAGTCTATTTTCTGGACGTCCGACGAGGCCGTGGCACCGGCGTGACGGCGCCCGCGCGCGCAGCTTCGACGCCCGTCGCCGACCTCACCCGCTCGGGGTGGATAAACTCCAGTGTGCGGCACGCCCCCAGCGTGTCTCATGTGTGGCTTCATTGTGTGGTGGGGGATCGGGCTCCGGCCCGGTCCCCACTTTTATTTGCCCCGGCTCAGCGTGACGACGGCACGGTCACCGGGCCGGTCACCGCCACCTCCGGCAGCTCGACCGTCGCCGGCCCGACGCCGTCGCCGCGCACCTCGAGGCGCAAGCGGTAGCGCCCGCACTGCGGCAGCGCCAGCACGCCTTCGACGCCGGCTGCGCAGTCGAGGGACACTCCCCCTCCCACCAGCCGCCAGGGCGCGTCGTCGACCGGCGGCGTGACGCGCAGGGACGCGTCCCCGCCGTGCCAGTCGTCGAGCTGGATCGAGAGGTCCGCGTCGCCCGGCGCCAGCAGGTCTCGACCGGCGAAGCCAGCGCGGCGGACGGCGAGTCCGGCGTCGCGGGCGTCGGGGACCCCCACCGAGAATCGTCCGCGGGCGTCGCTGCGCGCGACGAACACGCCGCGCAGGCCGAGGAAGGGCGGCAGCAGCCGCGACGACCGCTCCCTGCCGAGCGACGCGTTCGGAGCGCGGCCGAACACCCAGGCGCCCGCGACCGGCTCGCCGCGCGGGTCGACGACCTCGCCGGTGAGCGCGCGCTCCCCGAAGGTGATCGGGACGGTCACGCGCTGCCGCGCGCCGGACAGCGTGACCTGGACGGGGGCCGCCAGCGCCGACAGCGGGTGCCGGACCACCACCGAGATCTCGCCCGCGCGCGGCAGGTCCGGGACGACCGCCTCCCCGCGCTCGTCGAACGGGTAGCCGTCCGAGCGCAGCTGCGCGAAGAACGGCCACTGCGCGACCGAGGACCCGACCGAACCCGCGACCGGCACGACGAACGCGCGCGCGCGCTCGACCTCGACGGCGCGCCCGGCCAGCTGCACGTGCAGGGCCCCGGCGGGTCGGAGCGCCGCGCGCAGCGTCGGCATACCAGGGCGCACCTCGACGATCCGGTAGACGCTCGCCGCAGCCGGGCCGCGCGCGACGAACGGCACGCCGTCTCCCGCCGGCACGTCGGCCGAGAACGCGCCGGACTCATCGACCGGGAAAGCGCGCTCTGCCCCGGTCGCGTCGAGCTCACCGAACCACACCGATCCCCCCGGCGACGGCTGCTCCTGCTCGTCCACGACGACCCCGCGCACCTGCACGCGCGCGCCGACCACGATCTGCCGCGGCTGCACCGGGTCCACGGACAGGTGCCGCAGCAGGGAGCCCGGAGCCGTCTGCCCGGCGACGCGCGCGCGGCCGCGCGGCGAACCGTCGACGTCGACGCCCGCGCCCGCGCCGGCGACCACGCGCGCCGGGAGCGGCGCCCCGTCCCCGCGCACGGCGAGCCCGGCCTCGCGGGGCGGGGCCGCCAGCGCCTCGAGCAGGGTCGCCTCGACCGTCACCTCGGGGCCGGACGCCGCCGCCGCGACCGTCGGCGCGGGCGCAGCGGGAGCCTCGCC
>JBMHDP010000334.1:0-2775 GCA_049889335.1 Planctomycetota bacterium | reverse complement strand
ACCGCGGCCGCAGCGAGCCGCTGCGGGACGACGACCGCGCCGCGATCGAGCGCGCGCTCGGGCTTGTCGACGCGGCGTCGTTCGCCGACCGCGCCGTCACCACCCTGTCCGGCGGCGAGCAGCGCCGCATCGCGGTCGCGCGCGCGCTCGCGACCGAGGCCAAGCTGCTGCTGCTCGACCAGCCGACCAACAACCTCGACCTCGAGCACGCGCTGCAGCTCGTGCAGCTGCTGCGCGAGCTCGCCGACCAGGGCCACGGCGTGCTGGTCGCCAGCCACGACCTCAACCTGTTCGCGCCGCGCTGCGACCGGGCGGTGCTGCTGCACGAGGGGCGCGTGTTCGCCGACGACGCGCCGGAGCAGGCGCTGGCCTCGGAGCAGGTCGAGCACGTGTTCGGCGTCAAGGCAGCGGCGCCGTCGCAGTTCTTCCCGCGCGACTTCCGGCTCTAGCCGCGACCGCTCCGTCTCGGCGCCTCTGTTACGATGCGCGCATGATCCGCGCCGCCGTCCTGTCGCTGACCTTCGTTGCCTGCGCGGCGGCGCAGACGTCCGCGAACGAAGGGTCTTCGACGGCGGCGATGCTCGAGGAGCTCGCGCGGCTGGAGCCCGAGCAGGGCTGGACCGCGAGGCCGACCAGCGTGGTGGCCGAGCAGTGGAGCTACTACCGGCGCGCGTTCGGCATGGCGCCGGACGGCAACGAGCCGGACGCGACGCGCGTCGGCCTCGGGCAGCTGCTGTTCTTCGACAAGCGCCTGTCAGCGGATCGCACGCGGTCGTGCGCGAGCTGCCACGATCCGCTGCACGGATTCGCCGAGCCGCGCCCGACGTCGGTCGGCGTCGGCGGGCGGCGCGTGCCGCGCAACGCCCCCACCGTGATGAACGCCGCGCTGCAGCGGCGCCTGTTCTGGGACGGGCGCGTGCAGACGCTCGAGGAGCAGGCCGCAGCGCCGATCCTCAACCCGCACGAGATGGGTATGCCGGACGAGGCGTCCGTCGTGGCGCGGGTGCGCGAGGTCGAGGAGTACGGCCTGCTCTTCGAGCTCGCCTACGGGCGCGCGCCCGAGTTCGAGGACATCACGCGCGCGCTCGCGGCCTTCCAGCGCACGCTGGTGTTCCTGGACGCCCCGTTCGACGCGTTCCGCTCAGGCGACGAGGACGCGATCTCGGAGGATGCGCGGGCGGGGCTGGAGCTGTTCCAGGAGCACTGCACGTCGTGCCACCCGATCAGCCTGCGCGAGCCGCTGCTGTCCGACGGCAACTTCCACAACGTCGGCGTCGGCTTCGACCGGCACGACCACCAGGCGATCGGACGCGAGGCCTTCCCCAAGGTGCGGGCGCGCGACCGCGACCCGTCTTCGGCGGACATGGCGGAGCTGGTCGAGGACTACGGCGAGCTGGGCCGCGCGTTGATCAGCAAGCTGGAGTACCAGGTCGGGGCGTTCCGCACCGCGCCGCTGCGCAACGTCGCGCTGACCGCGCCCTACATGCACGACGGCTCGATGCAGACGCTCTGGGACGTGGTCGCGCACTACAACGAGGGCGGCACCAAGAACACGTGGCAGGACCCGCAGATCCGGCCGTTGGGGCTGACCGAGCAGCAGGTCGACCAGGTGGTCGCGTTCCTGTTCACGCTCACGGATCGTCGGTTCGCGGCGCAGAACCGCCGCGTCTACGCGGCGCAACGGATGCGGGCCAAGGTCGTCGTGCGCTAACGACCAGCTGGGTAGTCCGCCTCGTCGATCGCGTAAGCCGCGAACTTCTCACGCCAGTCCCGAGGCAACGCGAGCTTCTTGCGCTCGGTCATGTGCACCGCCGCGGTCTTGATGCGCGCGCGACACCGCGGCCGCGCTTCGTCCCCCACCGTCATCCAGAAGCCGAACGTCACCGACGACTCCCCCACCGCCAGTACGCCCAGGTGCACGTCTGGCTCGTCGCCGTAGCTGATCGGGGCGAAGAACTCGGCTTCGATCTTCACGGCGGGGAAGCCCAGCAGGTCCTCGTGCAGCAGCTTGGGATAGGGATGCCCCAGCGCGTCGCTCCACCAATCCTCGAAGGCCTGGTGGAAGTAGTGCAGCAGCTTCGGGTAGTAGGCGATGCCCGCGTCGTCGATGTCCCCGAAGCGGTAGCGCAGCCGGGTCGACCAGCTCACAGGCCGGCGCCGCCGGAGACCTCGCTGGGCTCGTCGTCGCGGTTGGTGTCGCTGTTGCGCAGGCAGAAGTCGCTCAGTCCCTTCACGTCGCGCGGCAGCTCGGGGTGGCGCTCGAGCTGCGCGAGCAGCACGTCGATCGTCGCGTGCGTGTCGTGCTCGGCGGCGTGCGCGCCCTCGAGCTCACGGCCGCAGTAGTGACGCACCGCCGCCGAGAGGTTTCGCGGCCCCATCAGGAACCGGTCCCAGGTCTTCTCGCAGACGTTGAAGATCACCTTCACGTCGACCTGGGCGCGGTCACCCTCGCGGTAGGCGATGTCGTGGCGCTTGCACTCGTTGCGCCACAGGGGCATGTCGTAGTTGATCTGGTTGAAGCCGGCGATGTCGCTGTCGCTCAGGAACTCCAGCAGCTTGTCGCCGACCTTCTTGAGCGGGGGGCCCCAGAACAGCCCCATGGCGTCGTTGGAGTGGATGCCGGTGACCTTGGCCGCGGTCTTGCTGACCTCGATGCCGGGGTTGATCCGCTGCACGAGCTCTTCTCGGCTGCCGTCGGGCAACAGCCGGATGAACGCGAGCTCGAGGATCCGGTCGTTGTGCACGTCCAGTCCGGTGGTTTCGAAATCGAGGAAG
>JBMHDP010000333.1:0-6050 GCA_049889335.1 Planctomycetota bacterium | reverse complement strand
CGTTCGGCTACTACGGCAAGCTGAACCAGGTCGTGGCGCGGATCGAGGCCAACCCCGGCGTGGAGATCGTGCAGACCTTGCTCAACAGGGACCTCACGCTCGAGGACTTCAGCATCACCGTCCGCAGAGGCGACGAGCCAGCGATCGATCTCGACTTCGGCGGCGCATCCGAGCGGCCGATGTCCGAGCTGTTCGAAGAGCTGGACCGGCACGGGCTCTGAGCCGGTCTGGCCGCCGGGGCGACGCATCATGCCTTCGCGAGCCCACCTTCGAGCGTCGCTGTGCGGGGTGGTCGCGGTCCTGAGCGGCCTGGTCGGCGGCGCGGTCTGGTTCACCGACCTGGTCGACCGCTCGGACGGCGACGACCTGCGGTGGGGGTTCTGGCACAACCCGTTCATGCGCTTCGAGCCGTTCCACGAGGGCTGCCTGGACGCGTCGATGTGGGTGCTCCTCCTCTGCGCCGCGTGCGCGGGCCTGGGTGGCCTGCTGCTGCTGGCGGGGCGCGCCGGCGGCGCGCGCTTCGTTGTGGGCCAGGCGGTCGTCTCGATCGCGGTCCACGCCGTCGTCGTCGTGGCGATCGGGCTGGCAGCGGCCGGCGTCGTCGAGCTGAGGTGGGCCGCCGAAGCGCTGCTGCTCCGGCTCGGGGCGATCGCGGTCAACGGCGCGCTCTGGAGCGCGCTCCGCAGCCCTTCGGCCGACGCGCGCCGCGCCGATCGTCGATCTCGCTGAACGTCCCCGGCCCGCGCGCTCGCGCAGGTAAGCTCTGCTCATGCGCAGGTTCGTCTCGACGGCGCTCGCGGGGCTCGCGCTCGCGTGGGCGCTCCTGCTCGCGTCGTGCGCGCTGCGGCGAGGCGTCGACGGCGCGCCGCTCCCGCGCGTCGCGTGGACGTCGCGCGAGGCGACGCTCGCGGCGATCGCTGCGTGGCCGGACGGTCGCTCCGCGCGCGCGCCGTGGGCCTACCTCGTTGCGATCCCCGAAGACCTGGACGACGACGCGTTCGACCACGTGCACGCGGCCATCCGGGCGCGCGGCTACGGGGCGCCGCACTCCGAGCCGAGCATGCTCGACCCGACCACGGACCTGACCGCGCGGCTGGCGCTGGCGGATCCGGTCGAGCAGCGCTTCTTCGTGACCGAAGAGATCGCCCACGCGCTGTGGGCGCGCGGGATCCCGTTCGGGATCGACGGCGGGAACGCCCACAACGCGACGCTGCCGCGTCGCGCGGTGCCCGCCGCGCAGCGCGCGCTCCGAGGGCTGCTGCCGGCGTCGACGCGCTGGCGACGGTAGGCGGGTCGCAACGACCGGCCGGGGAGAGCCGTCTCCGATCCCCATCCGCCAATCGGTCTTCGTCCGGACGGGTCGCGCTCCCCGCCTCAGGGGCGAACGGTGACGTGCAGCCCGGCAGTGCTGGAGAACCTCCGGGCGCCGCATGGATCGAACCAGATCGCCTGCGCGAACAACTGCAGGCCGCTCAGCGTCGGGTCGTTCGGCAGCGGCAGGGGCTGGGCGTGCTCGCCGAAGCCGTCGCTCGTCACCGTCAGCGTCGACGCCGTGAGCGGCGCCACGAGGACCTCCACGCCGAGCGCCGTGAGCTGCGCTTGGCCCAGGGACAGCGCGAAGACGCCGAGCGTATTCGGGCGAGCTTCCTGCATCGTGAACCCGAACTGTGCGTTGCCCACGAACGGCTCGGAGTTGGCCGCCAGCGAGGGCTCCGCGCTGCAGCCTGCGGTCGGGTTGCCGTAGCGGACGGCGCGCTCGGCGCCGTCGAGCACGCCGTCCTGGTCGCGGTCGCGGGAGAGCCGTTCTCCGGACCCCGGCGGCACGGCCAGCAGCTGCAGGCTCGCGGCGCCGAGCTGAATGCGCTGCTGCAGCGTCGCCTTCGCGTAGGGGCCGACGCCGGGCACGTCGGCGTGATAGAGCCCTGCTGTCGGCTCGTAGAGCATGCGGAGCGCAGCGCCGTCCACGACCCCGCGCGCGACCAGCTCGATGTCTCCCGCGAGGGCGCGGTTCTCCAGCAGCGCGATGTCCTGGAGGACCTGCGGATCGGAGATGTTGGCGGCGTCGACGCCGCGCTCGAACCCGACCAGCGGCGCGGTGCCGGTGTCCAGCGCGTGCAGGTAGGCGACGATGTCGTCCATGTCCTGCGCCGGCCAAGAGTTGAACACGGGCCTGCTCAAGAAGTTCACGAGCGTGTCGGTCGCGCCGGTGTGGGTGAAGCCGAAGCCGCTCTTCTGCGGGCCCGGGGCGTTCACGAAGCCGGTCTTCCGATACATGTTGCGCAGCTGCGCGACCTTCATCTGCTGCTCGGTCTGCAGGATCGTGCCGGCGACGACGAAGCCGTTGGTCCCGGTCGGCAGCGTGTGGCAGATGTTGCAGTTGAGCGTGCCGAGCAGCGGGTTGAAGCCGACCGGAGCGTGGTAGGCCTGGAAGCCGTCTGCCTCGTTGGCGCCTGCAGGCGTCGTGCGCAGCGAGCGGTCGAGCAGCTGGTTGGGGTTGGGCGGAAACGTGATCTCGGTGGCGAAGTCCGCGTAGCTCGCCATGTCCTGATTGGACAGCTGGCTGCCGCCCATCAGCTTGTCGAACGCCCCGTTGAACGAATGGAAGTCGGCCTTGTCGCCGCGCCAGTGGAGCACGCCGACGTCCTTGAGCCCGCGCAGCGTCTGCGTGGTCAGCGGGCCCTTCATCGGGTGGAACGGCTGGACGCCGAAGCTGAACGGGAACGGCTGCTGCGGGGCGGCCTCCATGCTGCCGCCCGGGTCGCCCAGGTCCCAGGCGATGCCGTCGGTGTCGCCGTCGACGTGGCAGGATGCACACGACATCGTGCCGTTGCCGCTGAGCTTGCTGTCGTAGAGGAACTTCCGCCCCTCCCGCATCCAGGCGGGCATCGGATCGACCGTGGCGATCGGCTGCTCGTGGACGACGACGTGCTGCTGCGTGTCGACCACGACGAGCGTGTTCGACAGCGTGTTGACGACGTACAGGCTCGGAGCTGTCGGGTGCAGCGCGAGGCCGCGCGGGCCGCGTTTGTTGCGCGTGTCCACGGCCGCACCCGGCGTGGACCCGACCTCGATCCGCGTCAGCACGGCGCCGGTGGCCGCGTCGAGCACGCCGACCCGGTCGGTCCCGTGGGCCGCGACGTAGATCCGGCCGCCAGCGGCGTCAACGGCGACGCCGAACGGCTCGGCGAGCGCGGTCGCGAGCGCCGACGGGTTGGGCAGCTGGCTGTAGTCGACGCCCGGGTTGAGGTCGTAGTGCGTGACGGTCGGCGCAGCGCCGGTGGTGACCTCGGTGACGCGGCTGTCGATCGCGTGGCCGCGCAGCGCGGGCTCGAAGCGCACGAGGTTGCGGGCGTCCAGGTTGGCCACCCAAAGCGCGCCCGTCGTCGGGTGGACGGCGATCGCCGTGTTGGTCGTGCCGATCGCGTCGAAGTAGCGGGTGACGGTCTGTGAGGCGACGTCGATCTCCGCGACGTCGTGATCCGGCAGCGTGTAGGGCACGTGGCTGGCCCATTGCGGGTCGTCGGCGCGGACGATCAGCCCCTGCTGTGGCGCGGCCGGCAACGTGACGTTGGTCGGCGGGGGCGGCGTCGGCGCGACGCTCGCCGGCAGCACGGTGGTGCCGTTGCCCGAGCGCTGGATGACCGCGTAGACCTTGGAGCCGTCCGGGCTCGTCGCGAGCGCGCGCGGGTCCTTGCCGAAGACGTCGACGTCGCCGAGCGCGGCGTGCGTCGTAGCGTCGAAGACCTGGAGTTCGTCCCGCGTCGCGGCGGACACGAACGCCTTGCCGCCCGCGAAGACCACGTCGCTGGGTTCGTCGACGACGCGGATCGTCGCGACCACCTGCCGCGACGGCACGTCGACGACGCTGACGCTGTCGGAGAGCTGGTTGACGACCCAGACCTCGTCGCGGGTGCGCGGCTGCACGGCGACCGGCGCGATGCCAACCGGGATCTCGGCGACCAGCTGTGGCCGCGCCGAGTCGCGCAGGTCGAAGACCGAGAGGTGGTCTCCGGTCGTATCCGCGACGAACAGACGGCTGCCGTCGGCGGAGACGCGGGCCGGCGCGGTCGCGCCGCACTCAAAGTTGACGTAGCCCTGCGCGAAGCAGGGCGCGCAGCACAGCAGCGCGGTGAGGACGCAGCGGAGCAGGACCATGTTCCGAGAGGTCGAAGAGGCAGCGAGAGTCCAGCAGATGGCCGATCAACGGGGGAGGGCTGTATTCTACACAGCGCAGCTGTGCGCTGCCGCTGCAAGGGATGCGCGCGAGCGCAAGCGCGCGCCGCGTCGGTCTGCGGAGCGGCAGGTCTAGGGCCGCACGGTGACCATCAGGCCCGCGGTGCCGGTGAACCGCCGCGCCTCGCACGGGTCGAGCCAGATCGTCTGCGCGAACAGCTGCGTCCCGCTGAGCGTCGGGTCCGGCGGGAGCGGCATCGCCCGGACGGATTCGCCGTGGCTGTCGCTGAGCACGCTCTCCGTGGTCGCGAGCAGCGGGTCGACGTGCACGTCGACGCCGAGCGCGCTGAGCTGCGCGGGGCCCATCGACAGCGCGAGGATACCGATCGTGATCGGTCGCGTGTTGGCCATCGTCAGCGCGAACTGCGCGTTGCCGACGAACGGCTCGGAGTTGGCGCGCAGCGTCGGTGCGCCGCTGCAGCCGGGGGACGGGGCCCCGTAGCTCGCGGCCGCCTCGACGCCGTCGGGCACGCCGTCGAGGTCCCGGTCCAGCGCGAGCCGCTCGCCGGAGCCGGGCGTGACGCCGAGCAGCTGGACCGCGGCCTCGCCGGCCTGGGCCTTGAGGCCGAGCGCCGCGAGGGAGTAGGGGCCGACGGCAGGGTCGTCGGCGTAGAACAGGTTCGTGGCGAGGTCGTAGAGCATGCCGACCTCGACCCCGTCGACGACGCCGCGCGCTGTCAGGTCGATGTCGCCCGCCTGCGCGCGCGCCTTCAGCAGCTGCGCGTCTGCGAGCAGCTGCGGGTCGGCGACCGTGCTCGGCGAGACGACCCGCTCGAAGCCGACCAGCGGCGCGGTCCCGGTGTCGAACGCCATCAGGTAGGTCGCGATGTCGTCCATGTCCTGCGCGGGCCAGGTGCTGAACACGGGCCGGCTCAAGAACGCCATCACCGAGTCGACCGCGCCGGTGTGCGAGTAGCCGAAGCCGCTCTTCTGCGGTCCGGGCGTCCGCGACATCCCGATCTTGCGGTACAGGTTGCGCAGCTGCGCGACCTTCAGCTGCTGCCGGGAGGCCGCCAGCGGCGCGCTCACGACGAAGCCGTTGGTGCCGGTCGGGATCGTGTGGCAGATGTTGCAGTTGATCGTGCCGAAGATCCCGAAGGGCACCGGCGCGTGGAACGCCAGGAACCCCGCGGCCTCGTTGGCGTCGGCGGGGGCCGTGCGCAGCGCGCGGTCGAGGCGCTGGTTGGGGTTGGGCGGGAACCGGATCGCCGTCGCGAAGTCGGCGAAGTCGGCCATGTCCTCGTTGCCGAGCAGCGCGCCGCCCATCAGCCCGTCGAACGTCGCGTTGAAGGCGTGGAAGTCCGGCTTGTCTCCGCGCCAGTGCAGCGGCCCGACGTTCTCGAGGCCGCGCAGCGTCTGCGTGGTCAGCGGGCCCTTCATCGGGTGGTAGGGCTGGATGCCGGAGCTGAACGGGAACGGTTGCTGCGGTCCTGCGCGCAGCGCGCCGCCCGGGTCGCCGAGGTCCCACGCGAGGCCGTCCGTGTCCCCGTCGACGTGGCACGCCGCGCACGACATCGTGCCGTTGCCGCTCAGCTTGCTGTCGTAGAGGAACTTACGGCCTTCGCGCAGCCGCGCGGGCATCGGGTCGACGGTCGCGACCGGCTGCTCGTGCACGACGGCGTCGCTCAGCGTGTCGATGACGATGAGCGTGTTCGACAGCGCGTTCATCACGTAGAGCGCCGGCGCGGTCGGGTGCAGCGCCAGCCCGCGCGGGCCGCGCTTGTCGCGGGTGTCCACCGCCGCGCCCGGCGTCCCGCCGACCTCGACGCGCGCGAGCACCGCGCCGGTGCCGTCGTCTAGCACGCCGACGCGGTCCG
>JBMHDP010000332.1:0-3166 GCA_049889335.1 Planctomycetota bacterium | reverse complement strand
CATCCAGATCGGCAGGTGGTCGGACGCGACCGGCTCGTCCATGACGTGCACGCGCTGGACCTGCCACGCCTTCTGCGGGCGGACGAGCACGTAGTCGATCTGCCGATCAGGCTTGGGCGTGCCGATCGTGAGCCGCGGCTTGTCGAGGTCCGTGAAGAACCACCCCTGCGCGGTGAGCCGCTCGAGCGGCGCGCTCCCCGGCACGGCGTTGAGGTCGCCCGCGAGCAGCGCCGGCCCTCCGTAGCCTGTGAAGAAGGCCCGCTCGATCACTTCACAAGCCGCCAGCCGCGCCTCCTGCGATCCGATCGACGGGAGCCAGTCGAAGTGCGTGTTGACGAAGCGCACCTTCGTGTCGTCGCCGAACACATCGGACAGGTCGACGTCGACCGCCATCGCCTGGTAGCGGCTCGAGCTGGCCGACGGTATCGACTCGTTGCCGACGTAGGTGAACGGGTAGCGGCACAGGATCGCGTCCCCGTACTGAGAGTCCTTCTCCTTGGACCGCCCGAACACCGCCTTCATCTTCGTCAGCCGCCCGAGCTCCTCGGCCATCGCCTTGTTGGAGATCTCCTGCAGCCCAACGATCCCGGCCTTGGAGTCGCGGATGACGCGCGCGATCCGCGCGAGGTCGGTCTTGCCGTCCATGCCGACGGCGTAGTGGATGTTGTAGCTGAGGGCGGTGAGGTGTGGCCGGGCAGGCGCCGCCGACGCAGTGGCAGCCTGTCCCACGGCGGACCGGACCAGAGACGCAGCCAACAAGAGCACGACAGCGCGACGCATCATTCGCAGATCCTAGCCGTGGACGCCTCCAAGTCCGCCGCCCAAGGATCGACAGCGGACGCGCTGCGCAGTTCTCCCCAGCAGGAACTCGGGACCTCGTGTTCTAGGGTCCTGATGGGCGCTGCGCGCGTGGCGGCGCCCCATGACCGCTGCGGCACGCAATCCGACCCCTCCAAGCACCCCACCCCTCTACGTGATTCCTGATCGATCGCTGTTGCTGCTCCTCGTCCTCGCTGGCTGCGCAGAACACACTCCAGAAGCGGCCTCCGTCGCCGCCTCGTCAACGCAGTCGACACGCAGCCGCTCCCCGGAGTCGGTGACCTCGCCGAGCGGCGACCTCGTCGCCTTTCGACGCGGCACCCCGGACCGCCTCGTCGAGAGCCTCGGTCCCGGGCTGCACGAGGCCACCGAGATCTGGAACTCGAAGCCCGACGGCTCGGACCAGCGGCTCCTGGTTCGCGGCGACGAAGGTCACTCAGACTTGCACAATCTGCAGTTCTCGCCCGACGGCCAACAGCTCTACTACCTGAGCACCGGCTGGGTCACGAGCCACGCGTTGCACGCGGTCGCCGTGCACACGGGAGAGCGCCGCTACGTCTGCCCGGGCAGCTCGTTCGAGGTCCTCCGAGACGGAACGCACGGAGGCCACCTGATCGTCGAGCAGCACCGCTACTACCCCATGGGCGGCTCCTACGACTCGCCGTGGCTGTTCACCCCGGACGGCAAGTGCCTCGGGCCGGTGGCCCAAGGACCAGGCGGCGGGATCGATCCGGGCGTGCTCCGCCAGTGCCTGGAAAGGCCCGCGCGTTCACCCAGGCGTGGCAGCGCTCAAGCCGGGCGCACCGGCGGGTAGCAGATCGCGCCCCACTGCATCTCGAGGCCGTGCTCCGTCACGGCCGCCAGCAGTTGGCCGCTGAGCAGCTTCAGGATGCGCGCCGCGGGCTCGACGGTCGGGCGGTTGAGGCTGCTGCCGAGCGTGGCGCCGCCGTGCACGATCTGGCACCGCAAGAAGTAGACGGCGATCAGCAGCGCGTGCAGCGCGCGCGCGGTGCGGCCGCCGATCACGTCGTCCCGGAAGCCTGTCGCGCGGCCGCGCTGCGGGCGGACCTGGTCCCACTCCGGGTTGCGCCAGAACCGCTCGATGACGAACGAGTTCTCGAGCAGCGCCTTGGCGTCCTGCGTGACCTTCACCAGCGCCGCGTCGACGCCGACGTCCCCCTCCTGCTCCACCAGCTCAGCGCGCTTGAGCGCGGTGTAGCAGCGGTGGATACGGACGCGCAGCGAACGACCGCGGGCTCCGCGTCATGCACGGATAGTATGCTCAGCTCCGACGAATTGAGGAAGCAAGGCCGCGGCGCAGAGAGCCTCTACCACATACACGAGACGAAGCTCAGCGCGAACCAACACCCATTGGAGACTGCCGAAGTGAGGATCACCTCCTGGAACATGGCTCGACGCGACGCCTGCTGGCGTGAGCTGGCGAACAGCGACGCCGATATCGCGCTCTTACAGGAGGCGACTGCCCCGCCCGCCGACTTGGCAAGCAAGGTGGGTGTCGAGACTGCGCCCTGGGTGACCGCTGGCTCGAAGCACCGTCCTTGGCGCACGAGCATTGCCCAACTGCGCGACACACTCAGCATCGCGCGGATCGCAACCGGTCCCCTGAGCACCGACTCCAGCCAGTGGGGCATCAGCTGCCCGGGTAGCCTGGCCGGCGCCATCGTGCACCTGGAGGACGCCGAGCCAGTGACCGTGATCTCGGCCTACACCACCTGGGAAGACCCGCACGAATCCACCGGCAGCAGCTGGATCTACTCGGATGCGGCTGCACACCGGCTCGTCTCGGACATCGCCGCGCTCGTCGGACGCCAAAGCGGTCACCGCATCCTCGTCGCCGGTGACTTCAACATACTGCACGGCCACGGCGAGGACGGCAGCCCCTACTGGGCGCGGCGCTACCAGACGGTGTTTGACCGAATGGAAGCCATGGGACTCCACTTCGTCGGCCCACAGGCACCGCACGGCCGGCAGGCAGACCCGTGGCCGGATGAGCTACCGCGGACGAGCAAGAATGTCCCGACCTACCACTCGACTTCGCAGACGCCCGCTACCGCAACGCGTCAACTAGACTTCGTCTTCGCTTCCAGAACGCTGCTTGATCGAGTCGAAGTCGTTGCGCGGAACAACTCGCACGAATGGGGACCGAGCGACCACTGCCGCATCGACATTACGTTTGCGTAGCAGAGGGCGCCTGCGTCGACTTCAGCGCGGGCAAGGGCGGCCTGCTCGCCGCCTACCGCTGGGACGGCGAGCAGACGCTCACGGCAGATAAGTTCGTCGCCGTCTCGGCGAGCTGACGCCCGCTAACACCCCGGGTACCGGTCCC
>JBMHDP010000331.1:0-2907 GCA_049889335.1 Planctomycetota bacterium | reverse complement strand
TCGCGCTCCATGAGCGCGCGCACGGCCTGCTCGGGCGGCAGCCCCTCGTAGAGCACCCTCGCCACCGCGCCGGCGATCGGCATCTCGACGCCGCGCGCCCTGCTGGCCGCTTCCACGACCTTGGCGGTCCAGACCCCCTCGGCAACCTTCGGGGACGACGCCAGCGCCTGCTCCAGCGTCTCGCCCCGGCCGATGCGCTCGCCGAAGGCGCGGTTGCGGCCGTGCTTGCTGAACGCAGTGACGGCGAGGTCGCCGACGCCGGCGAGACCGAAGAACGTCTGCGGATCAGCGCCGCACGCGAGCCCGTAGCGCTGCATCTCGACCAGGCCGCGCGACAGGATCGCCGCCTTGGCGTTGTCGCCGTAGCCGAGGCCGTCGGCGATCCCGGCCGCCAGCGCCATCACGTTCTTGAGCGCGCCGCACAGCTCGACGCCGAGCAGGTCCCCGTTGCGGTAGACGCGGAACCACTCGGTCTGCAGCCCGGCCTGCAGCGCGCGGAGCCGCGCTTCGCTCGCGCCCGCGACGACCACCGTCGTCGGCTGCCCGTGGGCGATCTCCTCGGCGTGGCTCGGCCCGCTGAGCACGTAGACGCGGTCGGGCGCGTCGAGGACGTCGGCCAGGATCTCCGACGGCCGGCTGCCGGTCGCCTGCTCGAGCCCCTTGGCGAGCGACACGACGGCGGCGTCGGCGGCGAGCCGGTCGGCCATCCCCGAGAGGACCGCGCGGACGTGCTGCGTCGGCACCGCCACCAGCACGACCTCGGCCGCGCCGACGGCGGCGTCCGCGTCCGCGGTGACCTCGATCGCCGCCGGGAGCTCGACCCCTGCGAGGTAGCGAGGGTTGCGGCGCGTCGCCGCGATCGACGCCGTGTACTCGACGTCGTGCCCCCAGAGGCAGACGGCGTGGCCCGCGCGCGCGAGCGTCAGCGCCATGGCGGTGCCGAAGCCGCCGTTGCCCAAGACTGCGACCCTCATGTCTTGTCCCTCCCGAGGAAGTGTTGCAGGTTGCTGCGGTGCGTCCAGACCAGGAACAGCGCCAGCGCTGACGTGAACACCGTCAGCGGCAGTCGCGCTCCCAGCGCTTCGGGCACGTCGAGCAGCACCGCGGAGGCCGCCAGCCCGACGCCGAGCGCGAGGCTGCCGAGGAACACGTGCCCGGTCGTGAAGCGGACCGCGAAGAAGACCCCGAGCGCGATCACGGTGACGCGCCAGTCGAGCACCAGCAGCGCGCCCGTCGCGGTCGCGACGCCCTTGCCGCCGCGGCCGCCCAGCATCGGGGTGAAGCAGTGGCCGAGCACGCCGCCGGCGCCGCAGATCACGCCCGCGAGCAGCCCCGTCACGAGGCCCATCCACGCCGCCAGCGCGCCCTTGGCGGCGTCGAGCACGTAGACGGCGAGGAACGCACCCAGCCGGGCGCCCCGGCCCTCGAACGCACGGCTCGCGTTGGTCGCGCCGACGTTGCCGCTGCCGATCGCGCGCACGTCGACGCCCTTGAAGGCCCGCACGATCACCCACGCGAACGGGATCGCGCCCAGGAAGAACGCGGCCAGCGCGCGCAGCTCGATCTGGTAGAGGTCGAGGATCAGCAGCATCGACCCGGCAAGCTAAGCGATCGCCGCGGTCGCGCGCCAAGGTCTCGTCTGATCCTGCGCGCCGCGCTACCGTGCTGCCCCTCGTGGCAGCGCGCATCGGCATCGACACTGGCGGCACCTTCACCGACGTGGTGCGCGTGCGCCGCGACCGCGCCGAGGTCTCCAAGGTGCGCTCGACGCCCGCAGATCCGGCCGCCGCGGTCCTCGAGGGGCTGGCGACCGCGCGCGACCGCGCAGCCGAGGAGGTCGACCTCGTCCACGGCACCACCGTCGGGCTCAACGCCGTGCTCACCGGGTCGCTGGCCCGCACCGCCTTCGTCACCAACGCGGGCTTCGAAGACCTGATCGAGGTCGGCAGGCAGGAGCGCGTCGACCTCTACGCGCTCGACCCCAGCCGCCCGGTCCCGCCCGTACCCCGTCGGCTCAGGGTCGGCGTCGACTGCCGGCGCGGACCGGACGGCGAGATCGCGCGGCCGCTGACGCGCCCGCGCCTCGCCGCGGCGGTCGGCGCGGTGAAGAAGCTGCGGCCCGAGTCGGTCGCGATCGGGCTGCTGCACGCGCCGGCCGATCCGGCCGACGAGCACGCCCTGCGCGACGCGATCGCGCGGGCGCTCCCCGGCGTGCCGATCACCTGCAGCGCGGCGCTGCTGTCGGCAGCGGGCGAGTACGAGCGCTACTCGGCGACGATCCTCAACGCCGCGATCGCGCCCGTCGTCGGCCGCTACACGCGCAAGGTGGCCGCCGCGATGGGGCCGGGCACGCTGCGCCTGCTGCGATCCAGCCTCGGCATCATGCCGCCGGCCGAGGCCGCCACGTTCCCGGCGCGCGCGATGTTCTCCGGGCCCGCCGGCGGCGTGCTCGCGACGCGTCAGGTCGCAGCGCACCTGGGGCTCGGCCGCGCCGCCGCGTTCGACATGGGCGGCACGTCCGCCGACGTCTGCCTGGTCGAGGAGCAGCCGACGGTGTCGGACGAAGGCGGCATCGCCGGCCTGCCGCTGCCGCTGCCGACGGTGCCCGTTCACACGGTCGCCGCCGGCGGCGGCAGCATCGCCTACGCGGACGCCGGCGGCGCGCTGCGCGTCGGCCCCCAGAGCGCGGGCGCCGACCCCGGCCCGGCGTGCTACGGCGCGGGCACCGAGCCGACGGTCACGGACGCCCACGTGGCGCTCGGTCACCTCGGGCCGGACACGCTGCTGGAGGGCGCCTTCCCGGTCGACGTCGACGCCGCCGTGCGGGCGATCGAGCGGCTCGGCGCGCGGCTCGGGCTGAAGCCCAAGGCCGCCGCCGCGGGTGTGCTCACGGTCGCGGCCGCCCCC
>JBMHDP010000330.1:0-3660 GCA_049889335.1 Planctomycetota bacterium | reverse complement strand
CGCGGCCGATCCTACCCCGGGACCGTCCTCGCGCGCCCTGCGATCCCCGCGCGCGCGGCGCCTCGCCCCCGCGCGCGCGGCGTCTTGGCCAGAAGTTCTCGGCCTGCGACTTTTCGGGCGGCCGCGCGCACGCCACTGTGGGTGACATGCTCGCTCGTCTCCTGTGCTTCTCGGCCGCGCTCGCGGGCGTCGCGCTCGCGCAGACCCCGCGCATCCTCACGAACCGGCCGGCCGGCGCGCAGCTGCTCGAGCTGCCCAAGGAGGAGGACGCCTTCGGGTTCGTGGTGTTCGGCGACCGCACCGGCGGCCCCGTCGAGGGGATCAAGGTGCTCGACCAGGCGGTGCGGGACACCAACCTGCTCGACCCCGACCTCGTGCTCACGGTCGGCGACCTGATCAACGGCTACAACACGACCGCGCCGTGGATGGCGCAGGCCGAGGAGTACCGGGCCTCGATGAGCAAGCTCCGGATGCCGTGGTACCCCGTCGCGGGCAATCACGACGTCTACTGGCGGGGCCCCGGCAAGCCGCAGGGAGAGCACGAGGGGCACTACGAGCAGGTGTTCGGCCCGCTCTGGTACGCCGTCCGGCACAAGGACTGCTGGTTCGTCGTGCTCTACTCGGACGAGGGCAACCCCGAGACCGGCGAGAAGAACTTCAACAAGCCCGACTGCCAGCGCATCAGCGACGAGCAGTTCTCGTGGCTGCAGGAGACGCTGCAGACCGCGAAGGCGGCGAAGCACGTGTTCGTGTTCCTCCACCACCCGCGCTGGCTCAAGCAGTACGGCGACGACTGGCAGAAGGTGCACGCGGCGCTCGCGGCCAACGGCAACGTGCGCGCGGTCTTCGCCGGCCACATCCACTACATGGGCTTCAGCGGCGCGCGCGACGGCATCGAGTACTACACCGTCGCGTCGGTCGGCGCGCACCTCGGCATGGAGGCGCCCGAGGCCGGCTACCTGCACCAGTACCACGTCGTGACCGTGCGGCCCGAGGGCGTCACGGTCGCCGCGGTGCCGGTCGGGGGCGTGATGGACCCGCAGCAGATCTCCGACCAGATGGCCCGCGAGGCGCTGCAGGTCCACCGCAGCCTCAAGCCGCGCGCGACCTCGCTGGTGGCGCTCGGCGACGGGCCCGCGATCACCGCCGACGGCGCCGTCGACGCGGTCGCGACGCTGGAGTTCCAGAACGTCGGCTCCCGCGCGATCGAGCTGGAGGTCATCCCCCAGGACGGGCTGCCCTGGACCTTCGGACCCGACCACCAGCACCTCGTCGTGCCGCCCAAGAGCAAGGCCTCGACCACGTTCGCGGTCCAGCGCGCGGCGACGGCCGCGCCCTTCTCCCTGCCGACGATGGAGATCCGCTGTGACTACCTCGCCAAGCAGCGCCGGGTCGGCCTCCCGACCCGCTCGATGACCCTGCCGCTGCCGCCGCCGGCGGGCCTGCAGGCGCTGGAGGCCGCCACCGACGGCGTCCTGGTGCTCGACGGCAGCAGCTGCCTGCAGCTCGAGCACAGCGCGGTGAAGCTCCCCGACGGCCCGATCACGCTCGAGTGCTGGTGCAACGGCGACGACTACAGCGGCCGCCGCGGCATGCTCGCCAAGACCGAGAGCAGCGAGTTCGGGATCTTCTGCAGCGACGGCGTGCTCGACTTCTCCGTCTACCTCGACGACGGCTACGTCACCGCCCGCACCGCCGCGGCCGTGCTCGAGCCCGGCACGTGGCACCACGTCGCGGGCGTGTACGACGGCGCGGAGGTGCGGCTCTACCTCGACGGCGAGGTCGTCGCCCGCAAGCAGGGCAGCGGTCGACGAGTCCGCAACAAGCTGCCGCTGATGATCGGCGCCGACGTCGACCGCAGCGGGCGGCCCACGTCGCACTTCTCGGGCAAGATCGACGAGGTGCGCCTCTCGAACACGGCCCGCTACACGAGCGACCGATTCACGCCGCGAGCGCACCACGCGGCAGACGCCGACGCGGTGCTCCTGCTGGCCTGCGATCGCATGGTCGGCCCTTGGGCGATCGACCGCTCCCCGCAGCGAGCCCACCCGACGCGCGCCGGCGCCGCCTACTGCACCGTCAGCCGCCGCCGCTGAGGCGGCACGAGCCCGAGAGCACCGTGGAGTCACGCGGCGCGGTGCGGTAACACCTCGGCATGGCATCGAAGCAGCAGACCCGCCCCGCGCGACAGACCCCGAAGAAGAAGTCTGCCACGACCAAGAAGAAGGCCAAGAAGAAGGCGCTGACCGCGCGCACGGCCGACAAGCACGTGCTCTACCAGCTCTCGGTCCAGGCGCCGGAGCTCGACTCCAAGACCTACGCGCGCTGGTTCAAGAAGTACACCGGCCGCGACCTGCGCGCGCTGCGCGAGGACTTCTGCGGGACCGCGGTCCTCGCCTGCCACCACGTCCGCAACCACAAGGACAACACCGCCGTCGGCGTCGACCTGCACCGTCCGACCCTCGACTGGGGCATCGAGCACAACGTGCGCACGCTGCTCGACGACGAGCAGCAGGGGCGACTCCAGCTGCTGGAGAAGAACGTGCTGGAGGTCACCGCGCCCAAGGTCGACTGCGTGCTCGCGCTCAACTTCAGCTACCAGGTGTTCACGACGCGCAAGGCCCTGGGCGGCTACATCAAGACGGTGTTCAAGTCGCTGAAGCCGGGCGGCGTGTTCTACATGGACGCGCTCGGCGGCCCCGACGTCATGCAGGCCAAGACCGACGTCACCAAGAAGAAGGGCTTCGACTACCACTGGGAGCAGCGCTCCTACGACCCGATCAGCCACCGCTTCGTCTGCGCGATCCACTTCGAGTTTCCGGACGGCACCATGATGAAGAACGCCTTCGTCTACGACTGGCGCCTCTGGTCCCTCGCCGAGCTGCGCGAGCTGTTCGAGGAGGCCGGGTTCGACGACGTGCACGTCATGTGGGAAGGCACCGACCTCAAGACGATGGAGGGCAACGGCGTCTTCCGCCGCAAGGAGGTCGGCGACATGGACGAGGCCTGGATCTCGATCGTCGTCGGCCGCAAGAAGTAGCGCGCCCCCCCCCTCCCCCGCCGGCGCAGGCCAGGATGCGGGGATGAGCCCCCGACTTGCGCTCTTGACGCTGGCGCTCGCTGCCTGCACGGGCCACACCGCGCCGTCCCCGTGCCCGGCGACGGCGACCGCCGGCTGGGCCCCGGAGGCGTCCGAGGCTGTCTGGAAGCCGCGCACCGCTCCGCCCGCACCGAGGAGCAGCGCGCGGTCGTCAGCCTGCGAGGAGCCGAAGGCGCCAGCTTGCCGCTGCGCCTCCCCGCCGGGCCGCCCGCCTGTGTGCTCGTCATCGACGGCCGCGTCGAGCGGCCAGGCGCCCGCGAGAAGAAGTTCGAGGAGGCCCCAGCGGCGGACGCACTCGGTAGTCGCAGGCCAAGACGAGCTCGTGGCCGTCGTCAAGTGAGGCGTCGTCGCGCCTGCCAGCTGAGCAGGGCGCCGCGCGTTTGTGCGCGCGACGCCCGCCACCTACGCTCCTGACAGGTCGTGACGCGATGATCCCCTACGAACCGAAGCAGTGGTGGCGGGTGCTGTTCGACTTCCAGCGCAGCCCGGTGTTCCGGACCCTGATCCTCGACGTGCTGATCGCCGGGGCCTGGGCCGCGCTGGTCGTGTGGATCGAGACC
>JBMHDP010000329.1:0-5627 GCA_049889335.1 Planctomycetota bacterium | reverse complement strand
CCTCCTGCGTCCGCCCGGGGTGCCGCGCCGCCGCCCGGGGGGGGGGGGGGGGGGGGGGGGGGGGGGGGGCGCGGTGCTGGGCGCGCACCACGGTGGCGACCGCCGCCCGCGGCTTGCGGACCACCGCGTTCCAGAGCGCCGGCGGCACCGGGTGTCGGCGCAGCGCGGCCGCGAGCTGCGGGCCGGCGCGACGGACGAGGTGCAGCGACGCCGTGTCGACCTGGCCGCGCTGCCGGGCGGCCTCGGCGAGCACGGCGTCGATGTCCCGGTCGAACTGGCGGCCGAAGGCGAGCGTCAGCACCCGCTGCAGGACCTGCTCGTGGTTCTGCAGCGGCTCGCAGACGCCGCGGCCGTGCGCAGCGATGCGCTGGAACTGGTCGTGGGTGTCCGCGCCCGCGCGGTCGGGGCTGGTGATCAGCGTGTGCACGAACGAGCGACGGTTCCGGGCGAACGCCTTCACGTCACGCAGCAGCCCCTCCAGGTCCCGCTTGTGGGTCGGCGCGTCGCCCGCCAGCACGATCACGCGCTGCGCGCGCGGCTGCCAGCGGAGCCCGATCGCGGCCCGGAGGCCAGCGCGGACCGCCTCGGGCCGGTCGCCGCCGCCCTCAGCCGTCACGTGCTGGACGAAGTTGCTGGCGCGCCAGTGGTCGAGCGCGAGCGGGACGGACCGGACCAGGTAGTCCTCGCGCTCGCCGCGGTCGCGGTAGGTGACGAGGCCGACGCGCGCGTCGGGCACCAGCGCCCGCAGGACCTCGCACATGTCCGCGATCGTCGCCTTCGTGTCCTGGATGGTGCGCGTCATCGAGCCCGTGCTGTCGAACACGAACACGACCTCGAGCCCGCTCTCCTGCAGCTCCGCGACCCGCTCGCGGAAGCTGCCGGAGCCGACGCCGTCCTCGGCGAGCAGCGCGCTGCCGCCGCTGCCGCTGCGCTGCGGCCGCTCGCGCACGGTGAGCGTCGGGTTCTCGGTCGGCTGGGGCGGCGCCTCGACAGGGCCGTCGAACACCGGCTCCGGGGTCAGGTCCTCCAGCGGGTCGGGGTCCTCGACGTCGAAGTCGTCGGCTTCTTCGACGACGACTTCGGGCGGCGCGGGGGGACCGTCGCCGATCGGCGCGCCGGCGCGCACGTCGACGGAGATCGTCGCGACGCCGTCGCCCGAGACCTCGAAGCGCGGCGCGTAGATCGCCAGCAGCAGGATCAACAGCGCGTGCAGCGCAACCGAGAGGGCGAGCCACGGGGCGTCGCGCAGGCCTTCGGCCACCAGGTCCGCGAAGCTCCGGTCCTGGCGCCGCAGGGCCGCGGCCGCGGCCCGGACCTGCAGGATGCGCCGCTGCGAGGCGGCCTCGCGCAGCGCGGGGATCGGCACCAGCGCCGCAGCGCCGTCGTCTTCGGCGACGACCATCAGCTCCCCCGCGACGGCGACCCGGTCCCCGGGCCGGAGGCGCGCGGAGGCCACCCGGACCTCGTTGTGGAGCAGGCCCTCTGCGCCGCTCAGGTCGACGACCGTCGCGTCGTCAGGGGTCACGTCCAGGCGGGCGTGGTGCGGCGCTGCGCCGGGGACGCGCAGGTCGCACTCGGCCGCGCTGCCGAGCAGGTAGCTGCGGCCCGGCTCCAGGGCGTAGGTCTGGCCCTCGAACCGCAGCGCCAGGAGTGTCGGACCGGGATCCACGGGGTCTGTTCTATCGTCTGGACGCGCGCGGCGTCGTGGTTGCGTCGCGAGGATCTGCCTGCCACGATCGCAGCCGCATGAGCCTGCGCATCATCGGTGGTGAATACGGGGGTCGTTCCCTCAAGGCGGTTCGGGGCCGCGGCACGCGCCCGCTGCTGGGGCAGGTCCGAGAGGCGGTCTTCAACATCCTCGGCGGCGAGCTCGAGGACGCCTTCGTGTGGGACCTGTTCGCGGGCACCGGCGCATCGGGCATGGAGTCGCTCTCTCGAGGAGCCGCGCGCGTGCTCTTCGTCGAGAAGGACCGAAAGGCCATCGACACCCTGCGGGACAACCTGGAGTCGCTCGGGGACGACGCCGTGGACCGCGCCGTGGTGCTGCGCGCGGACGCGTGGGACCCGCCGGTCATGCACCGATCGGCCTTCGGGGCGGCGCGCGAGGACGCGTCGGAGGACCCGGACGCTGCCAGCGACGCCGAGGTCGCGCCGGACGTCGTGTTCCTCGACCCGCCCTACGCGATGGTCGCCGAGGACCCGGTCAAGTCCGTCGCGCGCGCCCGAGCGCTGATGGACCGCGTGGCGCCGGGGGGCTGCGTGCTGTTCCACTTCGAGAGCGGGGTGCTCGACGAGGACGACTTCGACGGCGACCTGGACGTGGACCTGCGCGAGTGGGGCTCGAGCGTCATCGCCATGCTCTGGCGGCAGGGCGAAGCGCCCGAGGTCGTGCACAAGCGCAAGGCCAAGGCGCGGGAGTCCTAGCGGTCGCCTGCGCGGCCTGGGTGTCGCGTTCCTGGACACCCTGGCCCGCCGCGGAGGCTGCTGTCCCGACGGTGGCACCGAGCGCGGAGGACGCGGGGCCTCCCCGGCGCGCGTCGGCCGGCCGCCGCGTGGCAGCGAGGGTCAAGCCCGGCGTCTCGGCGCGTCGATAGCCCGACGGGGTGCGGCGCGTCCGCGCCCCGACACGCACCCGGGTTCCAACAACTTGACCAAGTCCGACACCGACGTCGACCGCATCGTCGAACAGCTGATGCAGCGCGACCTCACCAAGGCGCAGCGGCTCGTGTTCCTGCGCGAGCTGGTGCGGTCGGGGCAGGACCTGCCGGACGAGTTGATGGATGCGGCCCTGCGCAAGCTGATGGAGCGGATCACCGACTGACCGCAGCCCGAGACCACACCGAGAGACCTACGACACACGCCATGAGAACTGCACTGCTTCTTTCGTGCCTGATCGGCGCCTGCGCGCTCCCTGCGCAGGACATCGAGTTCGGCAAGCCCGTCCGCGCCACGATCGAGGCGCTGCGCGCCAACCCGGACGCCTACCGCAACGTCAAGGTCCAGTTCACGGCGCAGTTCGCGTCCCTCGGCCGGATCTCGAACCCGTTCTTCACCAAGTTCACGCCGACGGAGTTCACCAACTTCTACGCGTGGGGGGACGACCAGCCCATCTGGCAGGAGACGGCCTACAACGACGTGTTCGGCATGCTGTTCGTCAACAAGTCGAACCCGCAGGTCGAGCAGCTCTACACGATGCCGCTCTACACGCGCGTGCAGTGCACGGGCGTCGTCCGCAACACCTTCCAGAACATCCCCTGGGTCGAGGTGCTGACCTTCAAGAAGCTCGGCCCGAAGCTCGACACCGCCGTGCTGACGCACCTGCACCGCGGCGAGAAGCTCATGGAGCAGCGCCTCTGGCAGCGCGCGGTGGCGGAGCTGTCGCTCGCCCCCGGCGAGGGCGTGCCGCCCGCGGCCACCCGGGCCGCGCACAAGAACCTCGGCGTCTGCCTGCTCCGCCTGGGCGAGCCCCGCGCCGCGATCGGCTACCTGCAGTCGGCCTCCAAGCTCTCGGCGACCGCCGACGCGGAGCTCGAACAGCTGCTCGCCACGGCCAAGTCCAGCCCCGGCGAGCAGATCGACCGGGAGGTCGACGCCAGCGGCCTGCGCGCCAGCGAGCGGCCGATGTGGGAGGCCTTCGAGGGCGGCGCGGCCGCGCCCCCGGCGACGCGGGTCCTCTCGCGCTGAGTCGGCGCTGAAAATCGGCCCGCTGGCGGGCATTCTCACGGGCCCTCCGCGCCCATGAGCACCATCTCCGCCCAGCCTGAACTCACGGTCCCCCGGACCCGCGGTCCGTTCCGGCTCGCCGTCGCCATGCTGGGCGTGACGACGGTGACCATCCTCTGGGGCGCGCTGACGACCAGCACCGGCTCGGGCATGGCGTATGCGGACTGGCCGCTCTCGGACGGCCAGCTGATGCCGGAGAGCAGCTACACGCAGCTGCCGCACTTCTTCGAGCACTTCCACCGGCTGTTCGCCTCGAGCGTCGGCCTGATCGCCCTGAGCCTGTGGATCTGGCTGGCGGTGACCGGCTGCGCCGACCGGCGCGCGACCCGCACGGCGTTCCTGGGCGGGTGCCTGGTGCTCACGCAGGGCGTCATCGGCGGCACGGGCGTGCTGTTGAACCTCCCGGCGGTCACCTCCGTTACGCACGGCACGCTCGCGCAGCTGACGCTCGCGACGTTCGGCTGGCTGACCTACCAACTCTCGAGCCGCTATCGCGCCACCGAGATCGCGCGCGACGTCGCGCCGGGCGCGGGCCGGAAGCTGGTCCTGTTCGCGCTGGTGGTGGTGGTGGCGCAGACCGTCGTCGGCGCCGTGGCGCGGCACACGAACAACAGCCACGCGCTCTGGACGCACGTCGGCAACGCGTTCGTGGTCTTCCTGGTGATGACGATCGCCACGGCCTTCGCGGTCGGGAAGCTCGGCAGGACCCGCGGCGTGAAGGGCCTGTCGCAGGCGATCATCGGCCTGCTGATCGTGCAGATCGTGCTGGGGTTCGTCGCGCTCGCGATCCGCAACGAGGCGGGCAAGGCGCCGGAGAACGTCGACCGGCTCGGCGCCGCGACGACGATCTCCTTCCACGTGCTCGTCGGCGCGCTGCTGACAGTGCTGATCGCGGCGCTCGCGGCCCACGTCTTCCGGGCGACGCGGCGTCCGGGCGTCGAATGACCTCCGCCCGCGTCGGGGTGCTGCGCTCCTACTGGGAGCTCAGCAAACCGCGCCTCTCCGCGCTGGCGGTGTTCGCGGTGGTGGCGGGCGCCTTCATGGCGTGGCCCGCCAAGACGTCGAGCCCGCCGCTCGACCTGCTCGTCTTCACGACGCTGGGGAACTTCCTGGCAGCGGCCGGGGCCGCGGCGCTCAACATGTACCGGGAGCGGCACCTCGACCCGTTGATGGAGCGGACCCAGGGCCGGCCGCTGCCGACCGGGCGCCTGCAGCCGCGCAGCGTGCTCCTGTTCGGGCTCGTGACCTCGGTCGTGGGCGTGCTCCTGGTGCTGTTCGGCGCGGCCCCGCTGGCGCCCGACGGCTCACGCCCCGGGGGTCAGCTGAACGTGACGGCCGCCGGTCTCTGCGCGCTCATCGTGCTCAGCTACGTGCTGGTCTACACGCCGATGAAGACGCGCACCCCGCTCAACACGCTGGTCGGCGCGATCCCGGGCGCGCTGCCGCCGGTCGTCGGCCACGCCGCCGTGGCGGGCGAGCTGGCGATGCCGCAGCTGGTGCTGTTCGCGATCCTGTTCTGCTGGCAGATCCCGCACTTCTTGGCGATCGCGTGGCGCTACCGCGACGACTACACGCGGGCGGGTATGCAGATGCTGCCGTCGCTGGACCCGACCGGCCAGCGCACCGGGACGACCATGCTGCTCTACGTGGCGGGGCTGGGGATCGCGAGCCTGATCCCCTACGTGACCCAGATGTGCGACCAGCGCTACGCGGTCGCCGCGGTTCTGCTCGACGTACTGTTCTTCGTGCCTACGCTGTTCGCGGCGCTGACCCGACGGGACGTCGCGATGCGCCTGACGTTCGTGATGTCGATCGTCTACCTGCCCCTGCTGTTCGTGGCCATGGTGTGGACCCGCAAATGACCGACTCTCCTGCCGTCCGCGCGTCCGGCGTGCAGTTCGCCT
>JBMHDP010000328.1:0-7193 GCA_049889335.1 Planctomycetota bacterium | reverse complement strand
TCGGCGGCGCGACGCTCGTCGCGGCTGCCGATGGCGGTCGCGTCGAGCGCGGCCCGGTAGTGCCCGCTGGCGAGCAGGCCGTCGCCGCGCTCCAGCGCGCGGTCCCCCAGCAGCAGCCGGGCGCGGAGCCCGCGCGCCGAGGTCGGGAAGCGGTTCGCGAGCTGGAGAAGCCGCGCCGGCGACAGGGTCGCGAGCGGCTGGGACATCAGCAGGCCTGCCTCTCGCGCCGCGAACTCCTCGTAGAGCTCCTTGGCCGCCGGCGACATGTTGGCGAGCACGGCGACGACCGCGCTGCGCGTCCCGAGGTAGCGGCCGGGGGCGACCGGCACCACGCCGACCGGGTCGACGCGCATCAGCTCGTGGAGGCGGCGGACGGCCGCCTCTTGCTTGCCGTCGGCGAGCTCGCGGATGGCGGTCTCCAGCGCGTGGATGTCGTCCTGCGAACGGACCAGCGAGAACAGGTTGTCGTTCTGGCTGGTGGCGAAGTCGATCGGCTTGGGCACCGTGCGGATCGGCGACCACTGCGCCGTGGCAGAGGTCGCCAGCAGCGCGGCGGTGAGCGCGCTCAGGAGCCAGGTTGTCGGTCGCCGTTGCATCGTCGCTTGCGTGGGTTGGTCGGTCAGATCAGTCGCGCTCGCTTGCGCAGCAGCCACTCGGCGCCCAGAGCGGACAGTACGACGACGAGGGACCACCACGTGTCCCAGATCGGTCGGGTGCGCGTGTCCTCGCGGGTCTCGTAGGACTTCCGCTCCGCGAGCTCGGGGACCAGGTCCGTCGCGTCGCCCAGGAAGACGTAGCGCGCGCTCGCGTCTGCGCCGCGGCTGGCGGCAGCCACGTCGCGGAGACGCTCGGCGTCCTGGCTCGAGTCGGCCAGCTCTTGGTCGGGGATCCGGACGAGCAGGTCCTCTCTGGCCAGCACCGCGTCGGCCGGGTTCTCGTTGGCGAAGGCCAGGAAGCTGAAGGCGCCCGCCTCGGCCATGGTGAAGCTCGCCTGGTAGAGGCCGGGTTCGCCCGGCACCGAACGCAGCACCCGCTTCTCCGGGGCTCCTTCGGCGCTGCGCAGGAAGACCGTCTGCTCGTTGGCGATCTGAGGCTGCAGCTCGCTGTCGGTGACGCGCAGCTGCACGCGGACCCGGTCCCCGGTCTCGCACAGGGCCTTGTCGAGGGTGAGCTCGACCAGGTCGTTGCGCCGCTCCAGGCGGCCGCGGGCGAGGTGACGCACGACGTTGCGCCAGAACGCGTCCATGTAGAGCTCGGCGTACGGGTCTCGCCAACGCCACGTCTCGTCAGTGGCGAGGAAGAAGGTCGTGCCGCGAGGGTAGGGCGCGGTGACCGCGATCGGGCGGTTGCCGTAGGCGTTGCGGTCGGTGGGGTGACGCAGGAGAACGGTCGCGCCGGGCTTGGCGCGCTGGACCGGGTGGTAGACGAAGAAGCCGGGCAGCCCCTGCTCCCACAGCCGCCGGTTGAACGAGGGGTCGCGCTGCAGCAGCAGGATCTCGTGGGGGTTGAGCGGGTTCTCCAGGACCGGTCGGAACTCCTTGTCCCGCGTCGGGCGGTTGTTCGCCAGCCAGCTCGGGTCCTCGAGGACGACCGGCAGCAGGTCTTGGACCAGGGTGTTGCGGTAGCGCTCGGGCATCGCAGCGTCGCCGAAGAGGAAGCCGACCCCGCCGCCGAACTCCACGAAGTCGACCAGCATCTGGAACCAGCGCCGCCGTCCTTCCTCCGTCGGCGCGATCCGCTCCGGCGGGACGTCGCCCAGCAGGATGACGTGGTAATCCAGCAACTCCTTGGGCGTGCGCGGCAGGTCCTTGATCGGCCGCAGCTCGTCGCTGTGCTCCTGGACGAACCGCGGGCTCGCGTCGAACAGGATCGCCTGCATCTCGATGCTCGGGTCGACCCGCTTGAGCGCGTTCTTGACGTAGCGGTACTCCCAGCGCGGCTTGTCGTCGCAGAACAGCACCCGGATCCGCTCGTCGTTGACGCGCAGGAAGCGGGTGTCCTCGTTGTCGTCGAGCTGGGACTCGTCCTCGGCCGGCGCGAGCGCGAACTTGAGCGTCCAGTCCCCGGCCTCGTCGAACGCGTGGGTCACGCGCACGCGGGTGGCCTCCCCGTCTGCCGGGAGCACGTCGGTGACGGTCGCCAGCGGCACGAACGGGCCGCCGTCGCGGCTGCCGCGGAGCTCGACGCGGGCCGGCTCGCCGGCGAGGCCTTCGGCGCGCACCGTGACGTCGAAGGCGACGTCCTCCTGGCGCAGCGCCTCCTTGGGTCCCGGCGGGCCGACGACCCACGCGTTGCGCGGCGGCTCCGGGTCGCCGACGCCGACGGTGTGCACCGGGATCCCGCGCAGGCCGTAGCCCGCGGCGACCTCGACCGGGTCGAGGCCCGCGTTGCTGCGCCCGTCGCTCACCAGGATGACGGCGTCCAGGTTGGCTCCGGCCGCGGACTGCAGGTGCAGGTCCAGGCCGTCGCCGAGCGCCGTGCGGTTGCCGCGCGCCGTGAGCTCGGACAGCGCGCGGATCGGCGTCGGCTTGCGCTCGAAGCGGAACAGCCGGACGTCGTGGGTCTCGCGGAGCTGGGGCAGGAGGCCCTCGTCTGCCTCCAGCACCTGCTGGACCAGCTCCGCGCGGGTCTGCTCACCGAGCGCGCCGGGGACCCAGCGGGTCAGCGCGTCTCGCTGGTCGGCGGCGGGGTAGCGGTCCTTGCGCGCCATCGACGCGCTGTCGTCGACCAGGACGTGGACCTGGTTCCGGGTCTTGCGGAACGTCGTGATCTCGTAGGCGGGCTGGAACAGCAGCACGAGGCACGCCGCGACCGCGAGCCAGCGGAGCGTCGACAGCACGGCGCGGGTCGAGCCTTCGAGCCGTTGGAGGCCGCTGTAGGACCACCACGCGAACGCGAGCGAGCCCGGCACCACGATGAGGGCCAGGACCCACAGGGGCGGCGCGTTGAGGAAGCGGAACGCCTCCTCCACGTAGGTGGTGGTCTCGGCGGCGCTCTCCTGAGGGAGCCAGAGCGTGGCGAGGTCCGGGCGCGTCATGTCAGGACCTCCTCGCGGCGACGAAGCGCGCGAGCGCGGCTTCCCCGAGGACCATCAGGAGGGTCAGCAGGAGCAGCGTCGGGCCGAGCTCGCTGCGGTCCGGGCCTTCGTCGCTCTCGGCGACGGCCGGCAGCGTGTCCAGCACGCGCTCGAGGCCGAGCGCGGCCTTCGCCTCGGCGTGGCTCGGGTAGACGAGCTCGCCCTCGACGGGGTCGACGTTCACGGCGAACGGCAGCGTCGCGGGCTCCTTGCCCGACTCCCGATCGAGCGTCAGCGAGTACTCGTAGAAGCCCGCGAACCGCGTGTCCGAGAAGGTCGGCAGCGCGAACCGGCCGCCCGGGAGGGCCTGCGCCGCGGCGGGCAGCGCGGCGGCGGGGCGGCCGTCGCGGCGCGCGCGGGTCACCTCCACGGCCTCGGGCCGGGCGTCGAGCGAGCAGGTCAAGCTGCTGCCCACCTGCGCAGCGAACGGGTCGGCGGCCGGCAGCGCCAGCCACTTCACCATCCCGTGCAGCAGCGGGAAGGCGACCAGCGGGTCGTCCAGGCGGTTCCACCGCTCGGCGTCGTATTCGCTGCCGATCGGCGACGTCAGGAAGACGGCCTGCCCCTCGCCGAACGCCCGGCTGACGAACAGCGGCGTGCGTTCGGCGTCGGTGACCTGCACCGCGACGCTCGCGCCTTCCTGCAGCGAGTCGGGCGCGACGCCGTGCCAGCGCCAGATCGGGATGGCCTGCAGGATCTCGCGGTAGACGTCTTCGTCGAACTCGCGCAGCAAGGGGTGCTCGCGATCGGCGATGCTGGGCGCTCGGACCGTCGAGCTGCCTGGCGCGCCGCCCAGCGCAGGCAGCAGTCGGAACGGCATCGGGCCGTCGCCTGCCGCGTAGAGGTGGATGTTGAAGGACTCGTGTTCGCACTGCGGGCCGAACTGGCAGAGCACGCCGCGGCCAGCGCGCAGCGCGTCCTCGAGCGCGGACGCGGCGCGCGCGTTGAGTCGCTCGACATCGGCGAGCACGACGACGTCGTAGTCCTTGGGCGCGCACTGGCCGCCGAGCAGCGTCACGACGTCGACGACCTCGACCGCGAAGGTCGGCAGCACGTTCTCGTCCGGGTCGAGCATCGCGCGCCACAGGTAGGCGTAGCTCTTGAGCGGGTCCCCGCCGTCGCGCCCGTCGACGAGCAGGACCCGGATCCGGTCCCGCACCTCGACCGTCAAGAAGCGCTGGTCGTCGGCCGCGAGGGCGTCCTGGAGGAGCGTCGCCTGGACGCGACGCTTGCCGGGCGCGCGGAAGGTCAGCTGGAAGTCCGCTTCCGCTTCGGCGCCCGCGGGGACCTCCACGACCTGGCGCATCGGCTCCCCGCCGTCGACTTCGAGCGTCACCTCGCAGGTCGCCGTCGAGGCGCCGAGGTTGCGCACGGTGGCGAGCACCTCTGCCGGGCTCTTCTGCACCGCGGTCGGGTCCACGAGCCGCAGGTCGGTGAGCTGCACGTTGTCGACGCGCCCGCCGCTGCCGGTCGACATCGGGCCTGCGTCGATCCAGTGCAGCTGCAGGCCTTCGGTCGCCTGGAGCCGCTCGACCTGGTCGCGCAGGGTGTCGGTGAGCTCGGGCCCCGTCGCCTCGCCGTCGCCTGCCGCGGCGTCCCCGAGGGCGCGCGCCTGCATGTCGGTCAGCACATAGACCTGCGTGGCGGCGTCCTTCGCCTCCGCGAGGGCGTCGGCGACCTGGCCGAGCGCGTCGTTGAGGTCGCTGGCAGCGTCGTCGGGCTTGGTGGTCTGCAGCCACGCCGCGCGCGCCGCTGCCACGTCCAGGTCCTCGCGGACCAGGAACCGCGGCCGCACGCCGGCGTGCACGATCGTCACCTTGTCGTTGCGGTTCGGGTTGCTCTCGAACCGGTCCAGCGCGCGGCCGACGAGCGCGCGGGCGCGCTGGAACGGGCTCTGGGCGCCGTCTTCACTGAGCCCCATGCTGTAGGAGCCGTCGAGGACGAACACGTGGTGCACCACGCCGCCGTTCGAGAGCAGCGCGACGGCCTCGCGCAGCAGCGGCCGCGCGATCGCCAGCGCCAGCAGGACGGGGATCAGGCAGCGCAGCAGCAGCAGCAGCAGGTTCTCGTTGCGGAGCCGGTTGCGCTGCTTCTGGTAGGCCCGGAGGAGGAAGTCCATCGCGGCCCACGGTCGCCGCTTGTGCCGCTGCCGGTTGAGCAGGTGGATCAGCAGCGGCACCGCGAAGAGCAGGGTGCCTGCCAGCAGGGCTGGGTTGAGGAACTGCACCGGTGGCGCCTACTTGTTCCGCTTGCCGCGCGCCGCGCGCGCGCTCAGGTAGGAGGTGAGGACGACGTCGAGGGGGTTCATCGTGTCGATCCGCACGTAGTCGACGCGCTGCGACAGGCAGCCCTTGCGCAGCTCCTCGGCGTGTCCGTTGACCTCGGCGAGGTAGGCGTCCCGCAGCGACTTCGGGTCGCAGAGCAGCTCGGGCAGCTGCTCCATGCCTTCGAACATGGTCATCCGCTCGAACGGGAATTCGAGCTCGTCGTGGTCCATGACGTGGAACACCACGATGTCATGGCCGCGGCTGCGGATCTCGCGCAGGCCCTGGACGATCGTGGCCGGATCGTCGAACAGGTCGCTGAAGATCATCACCATGCCGCGCTGGCGGAGCTGCCCGGCGAGCTCGTGCAGCACGCCGCCGATGCGCGTCTTCTGCTCGCGCGGCTGGGCTGCCTCCAAGGACTGGAACAGGTTGCCCAGGCTCTGGCGGGTGTTCGACGGCGGGATCTGCTTGGCGACGGCCTCGTCGAACAGCGTCAGCCCGACCGCGTCGGCCTGCTGCTGGATCATGTAGGCGAGCGACGCGCACGCGGTCGCGCCGTAGTCGAACTTCGACATCGCGCCGTCGGCGGCGTAGCGCATCGACTCCGACTGGTCGAGGAAGAGGTGCGCCCGGAGGTTGGTCTCCTCCTCGTACTGCTTGATGACGAAGCGGTCGGCCTTGGCGAAGATCTTCCAGTCGAGGTGGCGCAGGTCGTCGCCGGGCACGTATTCGCGGTGCTGGGCGAACTCCACCGAGAACCCTCGGTAGGGCGACTTGTGCATGCCGGTGACGAACCCCTCGACGACCAGCCGCGCGCGCAGTTCGAGCCGCGCGACCTTGTCGAGCACGCGCGGGTCCAGGTAGTTGGTGGGGGTGTCGGTCATGCTGCTGCGGTGGGGCGCGGCGGTGCGGGCGGCGAAGCGGCGGCTGGGGCCGGGCGACCCCAGCGCCGGGACGCGGCGTTACTGCGAGACGACCTTGGGGAGCTTGCCGTCGTTGAGCACGGCGGAGTCGTTGGGCTGGGTCTCGTCGAGCAGCCGCTCGATGACCTTGTCGGTGGTTACGCCGTCGGCCTCGGCCGCGAAGCTCGTGATCAGCCGGTGTCGGAGGACCGGCTTGGCCACCGCGCGGATGTCCTCGGCCGCGACGTAGAAGCGGCCCTGCAGCAGCGCGTGCGCCTTGGCGCCGAGCACCAGGTTCTGGCTGGCGCGCGGGCCCGCGCCCCACTGCAGCCACTCCTTGACCCAGTCGGGCGCGTCGCCGGTGGTGAGGCGCGTCTGCCGGGTAATGCGCAGCGCGTAGTCGAGCACCGCGTCGGCGATCGGGACGCGCCGCACGATGTTCTGCAGGTCGAAGATCTCCTCGGCGCCGAGCACCGGCTGGATGTCGACGTCCCGGTCCTCCGTCGTGCGGCGCAGGATCTCCCGCTCCTCCTCCTCCGACGGGTAGTCGACCTTGACCATGAACATGAAGCGGTCGAGCTGTGCCTCCGGGAGCGGGTAGGTGCCCTCCTGCTCGATCGGGTTCTGCGTCGCGAGCACGAAGAACGGCTTCTTGAGCGCGTGCTGCTGGCCGGCGACCGTGACCTGATACTCCTGCATCGCCTCGAGCAGCGCGGCCTGCGTCTTCGGCGGCGTTCGGTTGATCTCGTCGGCGAGGATCACGTTGGCGAAGATCGGGCCGGGGAGGAACTTGAACTCACGCGCGCCGCTCGCCTTGTCCTCCTGGATGACCTCGGTGCCGGTGATGTCGGTCGGCATCAGGTCCGGCGTGAACTGGATCCGGTTGAAGTCCAGCGACAGCACCCGCGAGAGCGTCGAGATCAGCAGGGTCTTGGCGAGACCGGGCAC
>JBMHDP010000327.1:0-3734 GCA_049889335.1 Planctomycetota bacterium | reverse complement strand
GGCTGCTGCAGGGCAACGGCGACGGCGCTGCGCCGGAGCGGACCACCATGGTCGGCGACCGGGAGGTGGCGTTCGGTGACTTCAGCCACGCGCTGCTCGGGATCCTGGACGCGACCGCGCGGCCGACGACGGCGGCGCTCGGTCGCCTGCGGGCAGGCGACGTCGACGGCTTCACCGCCGCGATGGCGCGCTGCGAAGCGCTCGGCCAGCACGTCTTCTGCGCGCCGACCCAGCACTACAAGGCGGGCCTCGCGTTCCTCGCGTGGCTCAACGGGCAGCAGGACAACTCCTTGTTGGTCAACCGAGAGGACCTCGCGCGCGACCGCGCGCACTACCTGCGCTGCGCCGAGCTGGCGCGGGCTGCGGGCTGCGTGCGCGACGAGGCGACCTTCGCGGCCCGGCTGGCGGAGTTCGCCGCGGCCCCCTGGCCGCCTGAGGTCTGATCGGGCACGCTCAGCGGGGTGAAGCAGTCGCTGCACATCGGTGACGTCGAGGTCGGCCTGCCTGCGGTGCAGGCCGCGCTGAGCGGCTACTCGGATCTCGCGATGCGCGCCGTCGCGCGGGAGCACGGCGCGACCTACGCGATCAACGAGGTCGTGCTCGACGCGCTGGTGCTGCAGAAGGGCAAGCTGCAGCGCCGCATCCTGTCGGTGCCCGAGTTCGACCACCCGGTCGGCGGCCAGCTGATGGGCAGCCAGCCGGAGACCTTCGGCGACGCGGCGCGCGAGCTCGTCAAGGCGGGCTACGACGTCGTCGACATCAACTTCGGCTGTCCGGTCAACAAGGTCCTCGGGCGTCGGCGCGGCGGTTGGCTCCTGCAGGACACCGACACCGCGCTCGGCATCATCGACTCGGTGGTGCAGTCGGTGCAGGGCGACGCGCCGGTGTCGGTGAAGATGCGGCGCGGCACCGACGATTCGCCCGAGGCGGAGAAGCGCTTCTGGGACATCCTCGAGGGCGGCATCGAGCGCGGCCTGTGCGCTGCGACCGTGCACCCGCGCACGGTCAAGCAGAAGTACGTCGGCCCGAGCCGGTGGGAGTTCCTCAAGCGGGCCAAGCAGCGGGTCGGCGATTTCACGCTGCTCGGCAGCGGCGACCTGTTCTCGGCCTACGACGTGCTCGACATGGTGCGCGAGACCGGCGTCGACGGCGTCACCGTCGCGCGCGGCTGCATCGGCAACCCGTTCGTCTTCCAGCAGGTGCGCGACCTCGCCGCCGGCCGGACGCCGCTGCGTCCGACCTGCGCCGAGCAGCGCGCCGCGATCGCGCGCCACTGGGAGCTGGCGGCGCCCTTCTACCGCGACGACCGTCGCGCGCTGCCGCCGGTCCGCATGCACGTCATCAAGTACGCGCAATACCACGCCGACCCGGTGTGGGCGCGGGAGCAGCTGGTGCGCGTGCGGAGCGCGGGGGACCTGTTCGCGAAGGTCGAGGAGGTGTTCGCCGATCGGTTCGACGAGGGCCGGCCGCGCGAGCTGACGCGGGAGGACGCGGTGATCCCGGCGCTGCAGAGCTGCGCGGGCAAGTGACCGCGTCGCCCGGCTACGGCGCGCCTCGCTGGACGTAGTCTGCGAACGACGCCGCGTCGATGTTGGCGCCGCACACGATCAGCCCGATCCGCTGGTCCGCGAGCGCGTCCTTGAGCTTGAGCATCGCGGCGGTCGTCGCCGCGCCGGCCGGCTCGACCGCCAGCTTGGCGTCGGCGAACAGCAGCCACAGCGCGCGGCACAGCTCGTCGTCGTCGACCCGCACCAGCTCGTCGACGAACCGCCGGCAGAGCGAGAACGAGTACGGCATGGCCATCGGCGCGCCGAGGCTGTCGGCGATCGTCGTGACCTTGCCGATGTGCTGCGGGGCCTCCGCGGCGAAGCTGCGGTGCATCGAGTCGGCGCCGACCGGCTCGACGCCGTAGACCTTGCACCGTGGCTGCAGCTGCTTGACTGCGCTGGCGACCCCGGCGGCCAGACCGCCGCCGCCGATCGGCACGATCAGCGCGTCGAGCTGGCCGACCTGTCGCAGGAACTCGAAGCCCAGCGTGCCCGCGCCGAGCGCCATGTGCTCGCCCTCGAACGGGTGCACGAAGGTGCGCCCCTCGGTGCGCTCGATCTCCTCGACCCGCGCGAACGCCTGCCCGATGTCGTCGTGCTGCTCGATCTCGGCGCCCATCTCGCGGCAGGCCGCGACGCGCGCCGGGTTGGCGTTGCTGGGCATGACGACCTTGGCGTGCGAGCCGAGCGCGCGGGCCACGTAGGAGACGGCCATCGCGTGGTTGCCCGCGCTGACGGCGGTGACGCCGCGGCCCCGGGCCTCGTCGTCGAGGCCGAGCATGCGCAGCATGACGCCGCGCGCCTTGAACGAGCCCGCGTGCTGGAACAGCTCCAGCTTGTTGAAGACCGTGGCGCCCGGAGGCGCGAGCGTGGCGATGTGACGACCCTGCCACCGCCACGAAGGGGTCTCGCGGACGTGGCCGAGCAGCGTCCGGCGCGCGCGCTGGATCTGCTCGAGCGTAGGAGGTGCGGGCGGCGTCGACTCGGTCGTCATGGCGGGGCTCGATGCTACGCTGCGGGCCTGTTCTGGGCCCGTCGGATGAGCCATGATCCGACCATGTCCTCGACCCGCCGCTCCTTCCTCGGCGCCGCCGCTGCGGCGTCAACCGGCCTCGCGCTCCCCGCCGTCACCAGCCCGCTCCGCAGCGAGGAGCGGCGCCGCCCGCGCGACAAGGCGCGGCTGATGGTGATCGGCGTGGCGGGGCGCGGCGGCGCGAACCTCAACGGGGTCAAGGACCAGGACATCCGGGTGCTGTGCGACGTCGACGCCAACCACCTCAAGAAGGCCGCCGAGCAGTTCCCCGACGCGCAGACGTGCTCGGACTACCGCGAGGTGCTCGAGGACGCGGCGAAGTGCGAGGCGCTCGACGGCGTCGTCATCAGCACGCCGGACCACACGCACTACCACCCGGCGATGCTCGCGCTCCAGCGCGGGCTCGACGTCTACTGCGAGAAGCCGCTCACGCAGACCGTCGCCCAGGCGCGCCGGCTGCTGATCGCCGCGCAGGCCAACGGCTGCGTGACCCAGATGGGCACCCAGATCCACGCCAACGAGAACTACCGCCGCGTCGTCGAGGCGATCCGCGCAGGCGCCGTCGGGACGGTGCGCGAGGTGGTGGTGTTCGTCAACGGCACCAACTGGTCGGCCAAGCAGCTCCCCGAGACCGGCGAAGCGCCGGCGCACGTCTCGTGGGACACGTGGTTGGGCCCTTCGCAGGAGCGCGCCTACTCCAAGGGCTACCACCCTGCGGGCTGGCGCCGCTACTGGGCGTTCGGCGGCGGCACGACGGCCGACATGAGCTGCCACTTCACCGACCTCGCGTGGTGGGCGCTCGACCTCGACGCGCCGCGGTCGCTGGTCGCGCACGGCCCCGAGCCGGACGCCGAGTGCGCCCCTGACGGCCTCCGCTGCGAATATGAGTTCGGGCCGCGCGGCGACCGGCCTGGCCTGACCCTGCACTGGCACGCGACCGCCGACCGACCGAAGCAAAAGCTCGAGTCACGAGGTCTGCAGGAGTGGCGGAACGGCGTGCTCTTCCTCGGCGACGAGGGGTGGCTGATCAGCGACTACAACCGCCACCAGCTCGGCCCCGCCGCGCGCGCGGAGTCCTGGCAGGCGCCGCCGAAGTCGATCCCGTCGTCGCCGGGTCACTACAAGGAGTGGCTGATGTGCTGCGCCGAGCGCAC
>JBMHDP010000326.1:0-8858 GCA_049889335.1 Planctomycetota bacterium | reverse complement strand
CCGACGGCGTCGGGGCCGTTCTGGCCGCGCCGGTTGCCGACCTTGACGGCTTCGTTGCCGTCGACGTTGTAGATCGGCACGAACCAGATCGTGCAGCGCTGCAGGAGCGCTTCGTGCTCGCCGAGCGCGATCTCGCGGAGCAGCTCTTGGACGGCCTCTTTGCCCTCGACTTCGCCGGCGTGGATGTTGCCGATGACGACCACGCGGAGGTGGGCGAGGGGGTTTGCGCCGGGCAGCGCTGTGCGCACGAGCAGCATCTCCCGGTCTTCGTGGGTGCGGCCCATCGCGCCGGCCACCAGCCGGTCGCCGTGCGGCAGCTGCCTGCAGGCCTGCACGAAGCGCGCGACGTCGGCGGCGCGGGAGGTCTGAGCGTAGTCCGAGGACTCCGCGACGGTGCGCGGCGGCTCGCCCTGCTGCGCGTCGAGGCCGGCGGCGAGGAGCGCGAGGATCAGCGACGTGGCCCGGAGACGGTGCATGAGGCCGTCGTACTGCCGGCGCGCCCCGGGGACCACAGGCGGCTGCGAATCCTCGCCTAGGACCGCGCGGCGCTCAGCGCGCCGGGCCTGCCTCGGCGTCGGCCGGATCGGTCGGCGCCGGGTCGGGCGCAGGCGGCTGCAGCTCGTCCGCTCGGAGCGCGCCGTCGCCGTCGAGGTCGAGCCGCTGGAACAGCTCGCGGGCCCAGCGGAGCAAGCCGGGGTCGAGCGTTTGCAGCACCGACCGCAGCTCGTCCAGGTCGATGGCGCCGTCCTTGTCGGCGTCGCCGTCGAACCACGGCCGCGGCAACGTGCTCGCGCCCGCGACCTGGGGCAGCTGGTTGAGCGGCAGCGACTGGAACCACGGGGCCAGCTCCGCCTCGCTGATGGACCCCGACGCGTCGATGTCGGTCGCCATCAGCGGGGCCGCCAGCGTCACGGGCAGGCCCGTCGCGCTGAGCATCTTCTGGACCTCGCCCGGCGAGAGCTCGCCGTCGCCGTCCTGGTCGAAGGCGCGCAGGAACTTCTGCAGCGCGGTCGCTTTCTGCGGCGGCGCCTCGGGCATCGAGAAGACGCGCCGCGTTCGGATCCGGAAGCTGCCGGTCGTCTCCAGGCTCTTGCGGAAGCGCTGGTCGAACTCCGGCCAGGTGACGAAGCCGTCGCGGTCGGGGTCGAACCGCGCGTAGCCCTTGTGGTCGCGGGGCGACGGCAGCAGGTCGAACGCGTCGACCGCCTCGAGGACGTCGAGCCGGTCGTCGCCGTTGCCGTCGCACGCGCCGAAGAGCTCTCGCGAGACCGACTCGCTGTAGGTGCCGCGGTAGCGGCGCGCCTCGAGCGGCGGCGGCGCGTCCTGCGGCGGGGTGGCCGCAGCCCCGTCGGTCGTCGGCTTGGGGACCGGCAGCGGGATCGGCAGCGGGCTCGGAGCCTGCGCCGCCAGGGTCGTCGTCAGCAGCGCGAGAGCGGGGAGCCAGGGCATCGGGGAGCGGTTCGCCATTCGGTCGGGAGCAGAGAGCCTGCAGCTAGTATCTCGTCGGCTTCCTGCGACCCGGACTATAGCCGCCCCTGGGGCGCAGGCGGGGGCGGCGGACGCAGGCTGCCGCGGCGGCGCAGATCCTGACGCCGGTGACATCGGACAAAGTCGGATTTTCTGGCCGTCGGGCTCGTCCCCGAGGCCGCGACTCGTTCCGATCCTGAGGTGAGGCGCGGCGTCCTGTCGCGGGCCTCACCGGCGGCGCCGCGCGGCGCGCCGTCGCCCCCGCTGCGCCCCTCAGGATCTCGCGTGACCGTTCGCTCCACCCTGCTCTCCGTCCTCGCCACCCTGACCGTTCTGCTGGCCTCCTGCGGGACGTTCCACCGCGCGGGCAAGGACGCGCTGCTCGGCGTGGGGGCGCCGGTCCTGATGGCCTACGGCGGCGCCACGGACGGCCTCGCGACGTCGCGCGCCATCCGAGAGGGCACCGGGTGCAGCGCGACCGCGCAGGTCGCCGTCCTGCCGTTCACCACGTTCTACCACGTGCTCGAGCACGGCATCTACGGCGTCGCGCACCTCGTCGACTTGGGGCTGTGCCCGCTCTACGGCGCCCTCGAGGTCGCGCCCTTCGGTCCCGAGATCGAGCCGCTCGACCTCTACGGCGGGACGGTGTTCGACGAGTGGGCCGCGTCCGCGAAGGTCGGGCGCGGCCGCGAGGCAGACGCGGCCCGCTGAGCGTGTCCGCAGGCGCGCCCGCTCGGGGTCAGCGGCCCTGCGCGTCCGTCGACTCGACCGACGGCGCGACCGGCAGCAGCAGCTCCTCGGCGAGGAAGGGCAGGCGCATCATGAGCGCGAGCGCGTCCTCGTGGCTGCGCTCGGCGAGCTCCTCGACCCGCCGCTCAAGCGACTGGAGCCGGACGCGGTAGCGGCTCGAGCGCTCGCCCTCGATCATGTCGCGGAGCCGGCCGCGGGCGCGCGTCAGCGCGGCCTCGACGCCCTCTTCGAGCGCGGGCGGCTTCCAGCCGACGAACATCAGCCGGCGCAGCGAGTCCGCGCGCGCCTTCTTGCCCTCGAGCTCGACGTCGAGCAGCGTGAAGGCCGCGTTCCGGTTGCGCCAACGCGTGTCGCCGATGCCGGAGCGGTCCCGGTCGCGCATCTGCATGATCCAGCGCTGGTCCACCGTCGGGCCGACCTGGTCGCGTCCCCACGTCATCACGCGCTCGGTCGCCGGCCGCAGCCTGGGCAGCTCGACCTCGCGGTCGGGATCGGCCAGCACCCGCTGCCACGGGACGGGCTGGGCGAGCTGCTCGAGCGCCTCCTGGACCTCGAGCGGCGCCTGCATCGGCAGCGCGCCCGGCTCGGGGTGCGTGACCCCCAGGCGGCCGAGCTCCGCGAGCCGCGCGATCGCGATCCAGCGCTCGGGGCGCGTCGGGGGCGCCGAGCGCCGCAGCTGCTCGTAGCTCTGGAGCGCCGCCTGCGCGTCGAGGTCGAGGTGCTCGCGGAGCCACGCGCGGTGCAGCGCGACGCTGCTGTCGTGACGCTGCCGCGCCGCCGCGGCCTTGCCGCTCTGCGCCGCCGCGGTCGCCGCCGCGAGGCAGGCCACCAGCGCGATCGACGCCGCGCGGCTCACGCCCCCTCCAGCAGCTTGGACTCGAACCGGTAGCCGAGGCCGTGCACCGTCACCACGTGCACGGGGTTCTCCACGTCGCTCTCGAGCTTCTTGCGCAGCCGCGCGATGTGGTTGTCGACCGTGCGGGTCGTCGGCAGGTGCACGTAGCCCCAGACCTTGCGGAGCAGGTCCTGGCGGCTGACGACCTCCCCGCGGTGCTCGATCAGCATGCGGAGGATCTCGGCCTCGTAGCGCGACAGCTGGACCTCGGTGTCGTCGCGCGAGACCGTGAAGCGTCGCCAGTCGACCGTCAGGTTGGGGAACTTCATCACGCCGCTGACGCCGCCGTCCGGTCGCGCGCCCGCCTTGGCGCCGCTCTTGGTGCGGCGGAGCACCGCCCGGATCCGCGCGAGCAGCTCGCTGAGCCCGAACGGCTTGGTCAGGTAGTCGTCTGCGCCGAGCTCGAGGCCGTGCACCTTGTCGCGGTCTTGGCCCTTGGCCGAGATGATGATCACCGGCGTCTCGTGCCCGGTCTCGCGCAGGTGCTTCAGCACCTCGAGCCCCGGCATCTCCGGCAGCATCAGGTCGAGCAGCACGAGGCTGGCGCCGCCCTCACGGGCCTTTCGGAGCCCCTCGCGGCCGTCGGCGGCGACGCTGACCTGGTAGCCCTCGAGCTCGAGGTTGTGCTGCAGGCCCGCGCGGAGGTCGGGTTCGTCCTCGATGACGAGGATCTCGGTGTCGGTCAGCGTGCTCAACGTTCTCTCAGTCTAGCTCGGTTCGTGCCGCTTGTCGTCGCCCGGGCTGGCCGCGGCGAGCGGCAGCGTGAGTCTCATGATCGTACCGCCGCCGTCGCGCGGGAGCGCGGCGATCTCGCCGCCGTGCGCGCGCGCGAAGTGCTGCACGATGCCCAGGCCGAGGCCCGCGCCGCGCACCTCACCGCTGTTGCTGGCGCGGTAGAAGCCCTCGAAGACGCGCGCGCGCTCGGTCTCCGGGATGCCGCGGCCGCGGTCGCAGACCTCGACGATCGCGTGCTGGTCGTCGGCGCGGAGCAGCAGCTCGACCTCGCGCTCGTCGCCGCGGTCTCCGCCGTACTTGGTCGCGTTCTCCAGCAGGTTGATGATGGCCCCTTCGAGGCCGTCCTTGTCGCAGGTGACGGTGATCCCGAGCGGCAGGCTGTCGACGAGGATCACGCCGTTCTCCTCGAGGTGAGGCGCGTAGGCGTAGGCGGTGGCGCGCAGCAGCTCGCCGATGTCGTTCGGCTCCGCCGAGTAGTCGAGCGTGCCGGCCTGCTGGCGGGAGAAGTCCAGGATGCGCTGGATCAGGGTCGTCAGGCGCTCCGACTCGCGGGCGATGATCGTGCCGAACTCGGCGGCCTGACCGCTGTCCTTCGCGCGGCGCATCCCCAGGGTCTCGCCGTACATCCGGATCAGCGCGAGCGGCGTCTTGAGCTCGTGGGAGACCCGCGAGACGAGGTCGATCTTGAGCGCCGCCAGCTCGGCTTCGCGGGTCACCGAGCGCCAGGACCAGAGCGCGCCGCCGAGCGCCGTGAAGAACAGCGCCAGGACCAGGATCGTGCGCTTGGTCGAGGCCGCGTCCGCCTCCGCGAGCATGCGGACGGGGTCAGCCGGGTAGGCGCGCAAGGTCAGCCCGGAGGTGCGCACGGCGGGCGCGAGGAAGTTGGCGGGGACGTCGTCGGGCGCGGGCACCAGCGCGCCGCCGTCCGGCACGGTCACGCCCAGCACGAAGTTGCCGTCGGCGCGCACGAACGGCTCGAGCGCGGGCGCGAGCAGCGTAGCCAGGTCGAAGTTGATCGCGACGAACGCGCCGCGGTAGTCGATGCGCTCGTCGTCCTCGGCGGTCCGGACGGCGAGGAGCGAGAGGTAGTCCTCGATCCGGGTGACGACGCGCTCTTCGCCCGCGGCGGCGTCGTCGGTGGTCGCGGCCATGCGCTGGAGGCGGGCGCGGAGCTGCCCCTTTTGCCACAGCTCAAACTCGCCGGCGAAGGCCCGCGTCAGCACGCGCTGCTCGTTCTCGCGCAGGTAGCGCTCGACGTCGGCGCGGCGCGCGTCGTCCGGCGCGAAGGTCGCGGCGAGGCGGTCGGCCACCGCCGACGTGAGCCCGTCCGAGACCAGCGTGTAGTCGTTCTCGGCGATCGCGCGGAGCAGGTCGGCGCGATCGTCCTGGCTGCCGAGCTCGGCCAGCGCGCTCTGGGCGACGAGGCGGAACGGGACCATCTCCCGGACCTGCCGCGAGTAGCCCTGGAACGCCTGCGTCGCGCGCACGACCCCTTCGAACTGGTCGCGCGCGGCTTCGGTCGCGCCGCGGGCGCGGTGCAGGGCGCCGAGGCGGAACCTCGCGTGGACCTCGGCCTCGCGGAGGTTGCTGATCGAGTAGCCGCCGCCCTCGTCGGTCGGCAGGCTGGCCTCCAGGTCGGCGAGGAAGCCCTCCAGGAGGTCGATCGCCACCTCGCCGTGGCCGTTGGCCATCAGCAGCTCTGCCTTGGCGAGGTCAGCGAACCGCGCCCGCTCGCCGGTCTGGGACGTGCCGGGCGTCTCCGGCTCGCGCGCCAGCGGCAGGCTGTAGCTGTAGAGGGGCAGGACGGGCCACTGCACGTCGCCGCGCTCGTCGAGCAGCAGGATGTCGAGCGCGGCCTCGACGCCCGCCTCCTCGCGCAGGCGCAGCGCCGCGCGGGTGGGCGGCTCCTCGCGCAGCAGCCGCTGGGAGGCCGCGAGCGCGGCGGGCACCTGCAGCTCGATGCGCTGCTCGATGGCCTGCCGCGCGCTCGCCAGGAACTGCTGGGCCTCGCGCTCGAGCGAGGCCTCCGTCCGCGCGCCGCTGCGGCGCAGCTCGTTCCAGCCGAGCACCGCCAGCACGGTCAGCGGGACCAGGAACGTGCCGAGCGCCAGCAGGTGGCGGCGGCTGAGTCGCGGCGAAGGGGAGCTCATCTCGGTGGGGCGCGGCTGCCTGCCCGCAGCGTAGCCCCCCTCGGCGCGTCAGGGTAGCGGCGCCGTCGCGCGGCGCCGGGTGAGCGCGCGGCTCAGAAGAGCAGCACGCTCTTGCCGTCGGTGGTCGCGAGCGGCAGGCCGGGCACGATCTCGGGGCAGCCGGTCGTGAAGTCGAACATGTCGAGCCCCTGCAGGTTCACGACGCTGCCGCTGAGCGACGGCGCGGCCGGGAGGGTGAAGGTCAGGTCGCCGCCGAAGACGAAGAAGCCGACGTCGTAGAGGATCGTGCAGCCGCAGGTGCCGAGCGGCAGGCCGGCGGCGGCCAGGCTGACGTTGATCGCCGGGAAGCCGACGGTGTTGCGGACGCGCGAGCTGACGGTGGTCCCGAGCAGGCCGCTCGCGGTCACGTCGAGCCGCGCGGCGCTGCAGCTGCCGGGGGTCGTGACGATGGTCGAGCCGACGACGGCGACGCCGCGGTAGTCGCTGTTGACCGGCTGCGCGGCGACGAGCACCGGCGTCGCGGTCGGGCCGGTGTCGACGACCTTGTAGAGGTCGTTGGCGAAGCCGGGCGCGGCGTCCGTGAACCAGATCTCGGCGACGCCGTTGCGCACGATGCCGGTCACGCCGACCGCGCAGTTGCCCGTCCCGGTCTGGATGTTGTACTGGCGCGTCCAGGTGCCGCCGCTCTCGGTCCACTTCTGGATGCCGCAGATCGCGCCGCCGCCGGCGAAGCCGGAGTCGTCGGCGACGTAGACGGTCTGGTCGTCGGCGAACCAGAACCCGTGCGGCGCGCCGTCGGCGATCTGCTGGGTGAGCGGGAAGCCCGGGAGCTGCACCGCCTGACCGACGAGCGACGTCGGCAGGCCGTCGCCGACCTGGAGCACGCCCTGCGCCGACGCGCCGGTGGACGCGCTCGTCATGTAGAGCTGCCCCTTGTGGATGCCGACCCAGCGGCCGTTGGCCGGGCTGGTGACGATGTCGGTCGAGGTGGTCGCGCCCAGCGCGGCGTAGCGCACCGAGCCGCTCGTGCCGCCCGAGCCGGAGACCCAGAAGCTGAGGCCGTCCTCGCTGGTCACGCCGCGAAAGGTGTTGCCGTCGAAGGCGTCGATCAGCTGCGTGCTCGTGTCGATGACGCCGGTCAGCGTGTCGACCGTGCAGACGACGCGGGCGGCCAGCAGCGCCGAGGCGTTGCTCGGCGCGCTGCCGCCGACGGCGGAGTCGTAGCCCGCCAGCACGAGGTAGCGGTTGTCGGCCGAGATGCTCAGGCTGCCTTCGGTGAACGAGAAGCCGCTCTGCGTGAACGACGGCGCCGTGGCCGGCGGCGTGCTGGCGCTGTTGGGGATCTCGATCGTGTTGGTCAGCGCGTTGGTCTGGGAGTCGAAGACGTCCAGGAACACGGGTTGCGCGCTGTTGCCGAGGGCGATCCCGTTCGGGTCGCCGACGCGTAGCACGACGACGCTGCCGGTGGGGATGAACTGGGCCGTGGCGCTCGCGAGGAGCAGCGCGCCGGCAGCGGCGATCTTGACGAGGGAGGGGATCATGGCGCTCAGGGTCTCGGTTGTCGGTCGAAAGGTGGAGGGATCTCTGACGCCATATCAGCCGCTGGATGCGTCAGCGCCAGCCCGGAGCCCGTGAATCGCGCGTGAAGGGGCGATTTCGCCGCTCAGCGCGGCCGCTGCCGCAGCAGGACCCGGCGGATCCGCCCGCCGCGCTCCGACGCCCGGAGCGTCACCCGCGCCCGCCCAGCCTCGGGGGCGCCCGCAGGCGTCACCTGCGCGGCCGCGACGCCGTCGGGCACGCAGCGCGCCTCCCATCGGAACGGCCCGACGGCCTCGGGCAGCGTCAGCTCGAGGGACGCTTCGGCGCGCGCGCCGAGCACGAGCTCGAGGGCGCCGTCGGGGGCCGGCGCGGCGACGTTCGTCCGCGCGGTGTAGTGCGCGGCGACCTGCTGTAGGTGCTGCGCGGCCGCGATCTCCGCGGCCGCGTCGTCCGGCGGCGGCTGGTGGCGACGGACCACGGGGCCCGGCAGCGCGGCTGCGCCGAACAGGTAGCCGGGGATCACGAGGTCCTGCCCGTCGAGCGCGAGGCCCGCGCGGCCCTGCAGCCGCACCCAGAGCGCGGCGAGGTGCGGCTGGGCGCCGCCCGCGCGCAGCTCCGGCCGACCCAGATCGAGCAGCACGAGCCGGTAGTCGTCGAGGAAGCGCGGGTCGTCCTCGAACTCGCACGCGCTCACGAACACCGGCAGCGGCAGCCCGGGCGGGTTGGAGAAGACCATCAGGTCGGGCCGCCTCGTCATCACGTAGTCGCCGTTGCCCTTGAGGTGGCCCGGCGGCTTGGGCGTGCCCGGCTTGGTCGTGTCCAGCCACGCCGGGAACGGCGTCGTCGCGATCGTGCGATCGCAGAGGCCGAGCATGTCGAGCGCAGGCAGCTTGCTGAAGTAGGGGAGCGCGCCCGCGGCGTCGACGGCCAGCAGCGGCTGGACGCGGCCGAAGGCGGCGCCCAAAGCCTCGCCCAGGACCTCGCCGTGCCACTCCCACGTCTCGGCGCGCGCCGCCTTGCTGCCGGGGTGGCTGCGGGCCACCGTCGCGTCGGTCGCGCTCGCCAGCGCTGTCAGCGCCAGCGCGGCGAACGCACGCGCCGTCGCCGACGGGAGCGCGAGCAGGCCGAGCGTCACCAGCAGCGCCATCGGGGCGACGGCGCCGTGCAGCAGCCGGAGCCCCGGGAAGTGGTCCCCGCCGATCGCGCAGAGGTAGCCGAGCCAGGCCAGCACCGGCAACGCCAGGGTCGGCGCGAAGCGTCGCGTCCGCCGGCCGAGCAGCGCCGCGACCGCGCCGAGCCCCGCGGCGCACGAGAGCGCCGGC
>JBMHDP010000325.1:0-4146 GCA_049889335.1 Planctomycetota bacterium | reverse complement strand
CTCCGCCAAGGGCTTCGTGGGCATCCCCGTCGAGGGCACCCGGGTCGTATTCATCCTCGATCTCTCGGGCAGCATGGAGTGGCCCATGGACGACGGCGGCGCGCGCACGAGGCGACTCGACTACGCCAAGCGTGAGCTGCTCAAGGCGATCGAGGGCCTCGCGCCGAACTCGATGTTCAACCTCGTCACCTTCAACGGCGACGACGAAGCCGAGGCGTGGAGCAAGGACCTCGTGGTCGCCAACAAGCGCAACAAGCAGCGCTTCGCGCGCTTCGTCGACAAGCTCCGGCCGCTCGGCGGCACCAACCTGTGGAGCGGGATGGAGAAGGCCCTGGGCATCAAGACGCTGGTCTACGGCAACCACTACGAGACCACGGTCGACGAGATCTTCCTGCTGTCCGACGGGGCGCCGTCGGTCGGGGACGTCATGGACCCCGTCGAGATCCTCCGGCTGACCCAGGAGATCAACCGCTTCAAGGAGGTCCGCATCAACACCGTGTTCATCAGCTCGCGCACCCCGCCCGAGGTCATGGCGGCGCAGCAGAACCTGAGCCTGTCGCCCAAGGAGCTGATGCGGCGCATGGCGCGCGAGAACGGCGGCAAGTTCCGCGACGTGTAGCGGACGCCGCGTCCGCGCCTTAGGCGCCCTTCGAGGTCTTCGGACCCTTCGTAGCCCTCCGCCCGGCGCCGCCGCCCAGCATCGGCCCGACGCACGCGACCGCGACCCCGAGCAGCACCAGCGCCCACGCCGCGCGGTCGCTCGCGACCAGGGCGTCTGCCGGCACCTCGGCCATCGCGAGCGCCATGCGGGTCTCGCTCCCCTGGAACGCGAACGTCGCGTCCCCGATGACGCGCCAGAGGAAGAACGTGTTGTCCACTTCGTCGCGAAGAAACCGGGCGAGCGCGACCTGACCGTGCAGCACGAGGCCGGCGCCGATCAAGACGCCTCCGAGCACGGTGCAGCACCAACGCGCGAAGCCGGACATCGCCTTCGGCTCCGGACCTTAGCGCAGCGGCGTCGGCTTCGGGGCCGACGCGCTCGTGGCCGCCGCGTCGAACAGCCGGGTAGCGCGCGCGTCGAAGATGACCTCGTAGCGCGGCGCGAGCCGGCGCACGAGGTCCGTGGGTCGCTGCAGATCGGCCGCGCGGACCCGCGCGACGACCTCGCGCGACGAGACCTTCTCCATGTTCCGCGTCCACACGAGCACGTCGCCCGGCACCTCGAAGCGGAACACGACGTCGAGGCCCCGGAGCTTCTCCTGCTGCTTTCGGAAGTAGCCGTTGAGCACCGGATCCACCTCGCGCTTCATCGCGGCAGCCCGCTCGCGGGCCTGCTGCCACGCGACCTTGCCCTGCGGGTAGAGCGTCAGCTTGGCGAGCCCGGGCTTGGGGCCGGCGACGAGCTCCCACTCGGCCGCGGAGCCGCAGAGCGGGCTGCGGCGGAGCGCCGCGAAGTCCGGGAACGTCGCGGCGAGCTCGACGGCACGGCGCCCCGCGCGGGCCGCGACCTCGTGCTCGACGAGCGTCAGCCCCGAAGCGTGCAGCTCGGCGCGGGCCTTCTCCTCCGAGAACAGCGCCGTCGGATCGCCCGCCGCGCCCAGCTGCGCCGCCGGCTGGCGACGCTTCAGCTCGAGCAGGAAGCGCTCGCTCGTCGAGAGGCGGACCTCCTGGCGGCCGGCGCCGTCCGCCGTCAGCGTGATCTTCTGTTCGAGTTCCAGACAGCCGCCGAGCGCGAGGAGGCCCAGCAGCGCCGACGTCTGCAGCGCGCGCATCTCTCTCCATCGGCCCGTGGCATGGCCACCTGGAGAGAATCGCGGCCGGCAGCAAATGTCGGGCAGCGCTCCCGGGGGACGCGTAGGATCTCGCCATGCTGCTCCTCGCGCAGGGTCCGACCTGGGCCAGCGACCTGCCGATCCTGGCCGTCCTGGTCGGCCTCGTGGGGCTCGTCGTCGGCGCCGAGCTGCTGGTGCGCGGCGCGGTCTGGATCGCGCTGACGCTGGGCATGAGCCAGATGGCGGTCGGGCTGACGCTGGTGTCGATCGGCACGTCACTGCCCGAGCTGCTGGTGACGCTGACCGCGGCCGACGACCACGCCGACCTGGCGATGGGCAACGTCATGGGCAGCAACGTCGCGAACATCCTGCTGATCGTGGGCGTGACCGCCTCGATCCGCGCCATCAAGCTCAGCACGCGCTGGTTCGAGCTCAGCTTCCTGATGGTGCTCACCGGGCTCCTGTGCCTGCCCTTCTTCGGCGCGTTCCTGGCGCGCTGGCAGGCGGCGATCATGCTGACCGTGCTGGTGGTGTTCGTCGGCCAGCTGCTGGCGCGAGAGCGCCGCGAGCGGCTGGCGCTGGGCGTGCAGGACGACCGCCCGCCCGCCAACGCGCGCGGGTGGCTCGTCCACACCCTGCTGCTCAGCGCGGGCTTCATCGTGCTCGCCTACTCGGCCGACTGGCTGGTCGAAGGCGCTGCGGTGGTCGCCGAGGACTGCGGCATGAGCCCCAACGTCGTGGGGCTGACGGTCATCGCCATCGGGACCAGCATGCCCGAGCTGGCGACCTCCGCCGTCGCCGCGCTGCGCGGTCAGCCCGAGATCTGCATCGGCAACGTGATCGGCAGCAACATCTTCAACATCGGCGCGGTGCTCGGCGGCGCCGGTCTGCTCAAGCCGTTCGCGTTCGCGCCGGCGTTCGCCGACCTCGGGGTCACCGTCGTCGCGACGATCCTGTTGGTCTGCGTGCTGCGCGGGGCCAAGGGCGTGCCGCGGCTGCTGGGCGCGGCGATGGCGCTCTGCTACGCCGGCTTCCTCACCTTCAAGGTGGTGACCGACACGACGCCGGCCGGATAACCCGTGGACGCGGTCGCCTTCGTCCAGCAGCACGCGCCGTGGCTCGCAGCGCCCGAGCTCGGCGCCTGCGTCGTCGGCTCGCAGGCGCTCGCGGCAGCCTGTCGGGCGGCCGGGCTCGACCCACCTGCGTCCAGCGACCTGGACCTCGCCTGGGCGCTGGACCCCGACGCGGGTCGCGAGCTGCTCGAGCAGCGCGGCTGCTTCGTCCCCACGACCGACGGCAACGTCGCGCGCGGCACGCTCGCGGCCAAGCTCGGCGGCGCGCGGGTCGAGGTCACCACGTTCCGCGCCGGCGACGCGGGCGCGCCGATGCGCGACCGGATCCACGCGGACCTCTCGGAGCGGGACATGACGATCGGCGCGCTGGCCGTCGAGCTCGCGACCGGCGAGGTGCACGATCCGTTCGGCGGGCTCGCGGACTATCGCGCAGGGCTCGTCGCGCCGGTGGGCGACCCTGCCCAGCGGGTGCGCGAACACGGCATCCGCTGGCTGCGCTACTTCCGCAAGGCCCACGAGCACGGCTTCGTCGTCGACCCCGCGATCCGCCACCTGCGCCGCGAGCTGGACCCTTCGCTGCTGCTCGAGCTGCCGGCCGAGGCGGTCGCGCTGGAGCTGCGCGCGATCGTGACCAAGACGCGGTCCCCCGGCCGCTGCCTGCTGGACCTGCACGAAGTCGGCGTGCTGGCGACGCTCTCCGAGGCCCTGGCCGCGCAGTTCGACGGCCGCCCGGCCGGCCCCCAGCGGTGGCACCCCGAGGTCAGCCAGGGGCTGCACCTGGTCCTGGCGCTCGAGTGGGCCGTGCAGGCGACCCGCGACTTCGACGAGCGCGACCGGACCGCGACCCTGTTCGCCGTGCTCTGCCACGACCTCGGCAAGTCCGACACGCCGCCCGAGGCGTTCCCGCACCACAAGGGCCACGAAGGCGGCGGGATCCCGCACATCGAGCTGCTGCAGCGGCGGTGGCCGGGACTGATGGACCAACGCACGGCGACGCTGTGCAAGCACGTCGCCGCGCTGCACCTCCTGGTGCGGCACTGCGACGAGCTCCGCCACGGCACGCTCGCCCGGATCTACGACGAGCACTTCCGCGCCAAGGACTACCCGCTCGAGCCGTTCGTGACCGCCGTCGCCGCCGACTCCGCGGGGCGGCTCGGGCGCGAGCAGGACGGCCCGCGCGTCGCCGAGCGCGTGCGGCGCGACCTGGAGATGCTGCGCGCGGCCTGCTCTGGCGTCGACGCCGCCGCGCTGCGCGAACGCCACCCCGAGGACCTCGACGCGTTCCGCGCGGCCCTGCACGA
>JBMHDP010000324.1:0-7689 GCA_049889335.1 Planctomycetota bacterium | reverse complement strand
CGAGCGCACAGGACCGCGCGGGCGCGCTCGCCGCGCGGGACCTGGTGTTCGCGCACGCCGCGGTGACCGACGTCGACGGCGGCGTGTTCCACCACGCCGAGCGGATGACGCGCGCCGCCGGCGAGCTCGGCTTCGTCGTCGGCGGTCGGGACGGGGCGCCGTTCGAGGTGCGCTGCGTCGACTGGTCCGCGCGGGCGGCGGCCGGGGCCGCGTTCCTGCCGCTCGAGCTGCGCGCGTCGGATCTGGGCTTCTCGATCGAGTTGACCGTGGCAGCGGGCAAGCCGCTGGTCCTCCAAGGGGACCGGGGGCTGAGCCAGAAGAGCGCGGCGCGCGGCAACGCGTCGATCTACTACTCGATGACGCGGCTGCCGATCCGCGGCGCGCTGGTCGTCGACGACGAGCGCTACGAGGTCTCGGGCGACGGCTGGATCGACCGCGAGTGGAGCACGTCGGCGCTCGGTCCGGACCAGGTCGGCTGGGACTGGTTCTCGCTGCAGCTCGACGACGGGACGGACGTGATGTGGTACCGGCTGCGGCTTCGCGACGGCAGCAGCGACCCTTGGAGCCGCGGCTGCTTCGTCGCGGCCAACGGGGACGCGACCCGTCTCCTCCCGCAGAACGTCACGGCGACCCCGGCGGGCGAGTGGGCCGCGCCGGACGGCGGCGCGGCCTATCCGGCGCGTTGGCGTCTGCAGTGCGCCGAGCCTGCTTTTGATCTCGAGGTGACGCCGCTGCTCGCGGACCAAGAGCTGCACACGCTGGTGCGCTACTGGGAGGGCGCGGTCGGCGTCCAGGGCACGCGCGCGGGGCGGCCGGTTCGCGGACGCGGCTACCTCGAGATGACCGGCTACGTGCGCTAGCGACGGCGCTCGCGCACCTCGCGTCGCCGCATCGGCATCTGGTCGATTTGGCCGAACAGGTCGCCCGTGTCGAGCGGCTCGTAGGACGTGCGCTTGACGCCGCCGTCCTTGCCGACGAGCAGCGCGGCGAAGCCGTCCTCGGCGCCCCGACGATTGCGCCGGAAGCGGTCGCGCAGCGCTTCGCAGTCGCGCGCGGACAGCGGCCGGTCTCCGGCGAACGACGCGCCCTCCTCGTAGACGACCACGAGCGTCACGTCGCGCTCGTCGAAGCCGCGCGCGGCGTCGCGGTACGCCGCGAGCTGCTGCTTCAGCTTTTCGTCGCCGGCGTCGCGCGCGAACACCACGAGCGGGCGGCGGTCGCCGCGCAGCGCAGCGAGGTCGAACGCGCCGTAGGTCGCGAACTGCTGGATCTCGATCCGGAACGGCCCGTCGATCTTGTCGTCGATCGACAGGCCCAGCTCGTCGACTTTGGTCGGGTCGACCGGCGGCAGGTCGAGGTTGCGGCCGCGCCACGTCGGCCGCAGCGCGCTGTAGGGCACGTAGACGTCCTGCCAGCCGTCGCCCTTCTCCGTCTGGAACTGGGTGCGGTAGGAGGCGGCGAAGCGTCGTCGCTCGGTCGGCTGCCGGAGCCGCAGGGTGTACTTGCGCCCGTCGGCCCGGACCCGGAGGCGGACGCCGACCTCGCCGTCCTGGCCGAGCCGGAGGTCCTTGCCGGGGCGCCGGACCGACGAGAAGCCGCCGCCGTTGGTGTTGAGCACGCCGGTGAAGCGCATGGCGCCCTCCTCCACGACGAAGCTGCCGGTCGAGCGGCCGCCCATCACGCCGTCGAGGACGGTGCGCCAGCGCGCGGCCTCGCCCGGCCGCGCGAAGTCCACGAGCGTGCGCTCGGGCTGGACGGCGGGCTCCTGCTGGGAGAGCAGGACCGCCGTCGGGAGGAGGGGGAGCAGCAGGGCCGTCGCGCGCATGGCACGTCGTTCGCTGGCGGTCCCCGCGCGGATTCGCGGGCGGTGCCGGGACCCGGAGGTGTGGCGTCGCCGCGTGTTCATCGCGGGACTACGAGCATCAGGAGCGGCGCCCGCGCACCGATTGGGGTTTGCCCTCGCTCGGGCCGGGACGCAGCCAACGGTCGCGCCGCGGATCGGCCGGCCGGACCCGGTCCGAGCGTCTCCTCTTCGAAACTGGCCACCGGCCCGCGTCCCTCGAGGCGCGCACCCGACTCGTCCACGATGCGCATCGTCCCGTCCCTGCTCCTGTTCTTCTCCTGCTCCCTCGGCGCCGCCGCGACCGCGGCCGCGCAGCGCGCCCCGGAGCGCGTGCTCGTCGGCTACTGGCACAACTGGGGCTATCCCAACTCCCTGCCGCTGACCGCGATCCCGGACGCCTACGACGTCGTCGACGTGGCGTTCGCTGTACCGACGGCGGTCCACGGCGCGACCATGCAGTTCACGCCGGAGCCGAGCATCTACCCGACCGCCCAGGGCTTCGCGGACGACGTCGCCGCGCTCCAGGCCGCGGGCAAGAAGGTGCTGATCTCGATCGGCGGCGCCAACCACCCGGTGGTCGTCGACTCGCCCGCGGACGCCCAGGCGTTCGCGTCGTCGATGCTGCAGATCATCACCGCCTACGGGTTCGACGGCCTCGACGTCGACCTCGAGGGCAGCTCGTTCTCGCTCCAGGCCGGCGACGCCGACCTGCGCAACCCGACGACGCCGCGGATCGTGCACTTCCTGAGCGGGCTCGGGCAGCTGCTCGCGCAGCTGCCGCAGGACTTCCTGCTCACGGCCGCCCCCGAGACCGCGATGGTCCAGGGCGGGATGAGCGCGTATGCCGGGGTGTGGGGCTCGTACCTGCCGCTGCTGCACGCGTTCCGGGACCGCTTCGACTGGGTCCACGTGCAGCACTACAACTCGGGCACGATGTTCGGCCGCGACGGCCAGATCTACACGCCCGCGACCGTCGACTTCCACGTGGCGATGGCCGACGCGCTGATCGGCGGCTTCACGACCGCCAACGGCGTCCCCTTCGCCCCGCTCGAGCCGGACCAGGTGGCGATCGGGCTGCCGGCGTCGACGTCGGCCGCGGGCAGCGGCTTCACGCCGGCGCCTTCGGTGCACGCCGCGCTCGACCGGCTGATGCTCGGCGCGCCCGGCGGGAGCTACCCGCTCGCCGACCCGGACGGCTACCCGTCGCTGCGTGGCCTGATGACGTGGTCGGTCAACTGGGACGTGCACGCGGGGCTGGCGTTCTCGACGCCGCACCGCGCCTACCTCGACCGGGTGTTCCTGCAGGCAGGCGCGCCGAGCGTCCCGGCGAGCAGCGGCGGGGCGGTGAGCCTCGCCCTGTCTGCCGGTCGCGCCAACGCAGGCCGCGCCTACCTGCTGCTGGCGAGCTTCTCCGGGAGCGCGCCGGGCACGCCGCTCCCCGGCGGGCCGGTGCTGCCGCTCAACGTCGACGCGCTCACCTACCTGTCGGCCAACCCGGCGGCCGCGGCCTTTCAGGACTTCGTCGGGGCGCTCGACGTCGACGGCGCGGCCGCGGCGCAGCTGGTGGTGCCGCCCGTGCCGCTGCTCGCGGGTCGCGAGGTCTCGTTCGCCTACGCGCTCTCGCCGTGGGACTTCGCGTCCAACAGCGCGCGCGTCACGCTGACGCCGTGACCGGGGGGCGCGGCGGGCCCGCCCGCAGGAGCGCGCGAAGTTCCGGCTGGCGTTGACGCCGCCGATCGCGTGGCATGCTGCCATGCGCGCTCCTGTCCGACGAGTCGTCCCTGCCGTCGCGGCGGCTGTCTGCGCAGCGCTGTGCTCGCCTTCGTCCGCGCAGGTGTTCCCGAACGGCGGCGTCGATGCGCCGCCGGTGAAGGTCTACATCCTGTCGGGCCAGTCCAACATGGTCGGGATCGGGCAGGTCAACGGCGGCGGCTCGCGCTGGGGCGACGAGTTCGTCGACCCGGTCCTGTCGGTCTACGAGGGTCCCTACGATCCAGCGGTCGACTACGCCGCGCAGACCGCGACGCGCACGATGCGGCTCGACGCCTTTGGCGGGGTGCGCCCCACGCCGTACCCGGGCGGCGGCGTGCAGATCGTGCGCGGGACGCTCTCGGTGAAGACATCGGGCCTCTACGAGCTCCGACCCGGCTACGGGGACTCGACCTACAACGTCATGACCGTCGGCGGGGTCGAGGTCTACCGAAAGGAGCCCGGCGGCACCGCGAAGCACACCCACGTCCAGCTCGAAGCGGGGCAGGCGGCGCCGTTCGAGATCGTCTACCTCAACGACCGCGCCAACGGCCTCGGCTGGATCGCGCGCGTCGACATCCCGGGCACGCTGACGACGCTGGTGAAGCGCGAGGGCCACTACCCGCAGCTGCTCACCGCAGACGGCGCGTGGCGGGTGCGCGACGACGTCTACTACCGCGGCGTCGTCACCGCGACGGCCGACCAGTGGCTGCAGCCGGGCTGCGGCGCGAGCCGCAACAGCATCGGTCCGGAGCTCGGCTTCGGCCACGTGGTCGGCGACCACCACGACGCGCCGGTGCTGTTGCTCAAGGCGTCGCAGGGCAACCGCTCGCTCGGCTGGGACTTCCTGCCGCCGGGCAGCGAGCGCTTCGTCGAAGGCGGCAAGGTCTACGCCGGCTACAAGGACTCGCCCGATCGCTGGGACGAGGGCTCGGAGCCGACGCCGATCAACTGGTACGCCGGCAAGCAGTACGACGACTGCTTCTCGGCGGCCAAGGCGCTGCTCGCGGACTGGGACCGGAGCTTCCCGCAGTTCGCAGGTCGGGACCACGAGATCGCGGGCTTTGTCTGGTGGCAGGGGCACAAGGACCAGGGCAGCGCGGTGCACGCGGCGCGCTACGAGCAGAACCTCGTGCAGCTGATCGACACGCTGCGGGCGGAGTTCGAGGCGCCCGCAGCGCCGTTCGTCGTGGCGACGATCGGCTTCGGCGGCTGGGAGATGGACGGCCTGGCCAAGGCGGTCGCCGACGCGCAGCTCGCGGTCAGCGGCGATGCCGGCAACTACCCGCGCTACGTCGGCAACGTCAAGACCGTCGAGACTCGCGGCTTCTGGCGCGCAGCCGACGTCTCGCCGCGCGACCAGGGCTTCCACTACCACCAGAACGCGGGCGTCTACATGGACGTCGGCACAGCGCTCGGTCACGGCATGCTCGAGCTGATCGGCAGCAAGTAGCTGCTCGTCTCCGCCCCCAGGCTCCTGCGCTCGCGCGTAGGCGGGCGCGGCGCCGCCTGCTGGTTTCGATGCGATCTGTGCCGTTCCAGTGTGCGCCTGATACCCTGCCGCCATGGACGTGAGCGGGCCTCCTCTCCGGATCTACGAGATGGCGCTGCTGCTGATCGTCAAGGACGATCAGGGGACCATCAGCGTCAGCCTCTGGGACCTTGTCCTCGCAGGCGCCGTGCTGTGCGACCTGGTCCTGGAGGATCGGCTGGCGGTCGACGTCGACGCGGATACCTGCACCGTCGTCGACGAGCGTCCGCTCGACGACGACTTGCTCGACGCCTGCCTGAAGCGCTTCTCGGACGGCGAGCGGCCGATCGCGGCGAAGCAGGCGCTGCACCACATCCTCGGCGTGAGGGTCCCCGGCCTCGAGGACGCGGCGCGGCTCCGATTCGCCGATATCTACCACGCAGCCGCGCAGCGGCTCTGCGACCGCGGCGTCCTGCGGATGGTCGAGAAGAAGGTGCTCTGGATCTTCCGTGTCCGCGTGTACCCGGAGGTCGTCCCCGAGATCGAGCGTGCGCTGATCCTAGAGCTCGAGCGGGTCCTCTTCACCGACGCCTGCGACGTGAACCCCAGGATCGCAGCGCTGGTGACCGTGGCGCGACACAGCAACATGTTCGCGAAGATCTTCGGCCGCGGCCGCATCGCGGCGTGCAAGGAGCGCATCGACGCGATCGCAGCAGGCAAGCTCGACGGCGGCGCGACGGGCGCCGCGGTGACGGCAGCCCAGGCGGCCGCGGCGGCCGTCGTGATCTCGGCGGCTGCGACAGCGGCCGTCACCCGCAGCTGAGCAGCGCGGAGCCCCTAGCGAGGTCCGCGGGTTCGCTCCTGAGGCGCAGCAGCTACTGCGCCAGCACGTGGTCGAGCGCGCCGCGCACGGCCGCGACCTGCGCTGCGTTGCAGTCGGCGTCGGTGACCTTGTCGCTGTCCGGGTAGACCTCGGTGGTGCTGTTGTACGGAGCGTCGGTGACGCTGGTGCACAGGTGGAGCCGGTGGACCGGGTAGTGGATCACGCCGTCTTGCTCGACGTCGGCGCCGATGATCTGGCCGTTCTCGTCGGGCGGCGCGATGTGCGTGACCTCGGCCACCGACGCGATGATCGCGGCCTGGAAGGCTGGCTGGGGGTTCTCGCTGTCGCCGACCGTGTAGAAGCCGTCGGGGATGGTGCCGGGCTCGTTCGCCTCGCCGTCGCGGGCAGCCTTGGCCGGGCGGAACTCGGTCTCGTCGGTGTCGGTGGTCTCGTGCAGGTCGAGGTGCACCAGCCACGACGTGTCCTTGGACGCGACCAGCTGCATCAGCGACGTCGACTCGCCGCAGCCGCTCTCGGCGAAGAACGAGCGGTTGGGGTCGAGCGCGTCGGCGTTCCACCGCTGGATGCGCTCGTAGCCCCACGGGCTGACGCACGGCGCGATCAGCAGGTTGACCCGGTCCGCGTAGTCGGCGGCGTGTTCGACCGCAAAAAGCAGCGCGCCCTGCACGCCGCTGGTCTCGTAGCCGTGCACGCCGCCGGTGAGCAGCACCCACGGCAGCCCTTCCTTGGGCGCCTTCGGCGCGAGCGCGAACAGCGGGTAGCGCTCGGGGTCCACGGCGAGCGCGCCGTACTGGGTGACGTCGAAGCGGTCGCGCAGCGCGTCGATCTTGTCGAGCACCTCGTCGCGGTAGCTGCGCTGGACGGCCTGCTGCTGCGCCCAGGTCGCCTTGTCGGCGTCGGTCCAGGGCTGGCCGGGAGTACCAATCGGGTAGAAGCGTTCCATCGTGTTGCGCGGGGCATCCTAGTCTGCGCCTGCTAGCTTGGGGAGGTGATGTCACAGCGCGTGTGCTGGCCGCCCCTCGTGGCGCTCGTCTCGGGCCTGCTCGTCGCCCCTGTTCGGGCCCAGGATCCGCGCCCGAACGTGCTGCTGCTCGCCGTCGACGACCTCAACGACTGGGTCGGCGCGCTCGGCGGGCACCCGCAGGCCAAGACCCCCAACATCGACCGGCTCGCCGCGCGCGGCACGCTGTTCGCCAACGCGCACTGCCAGGCGCCGGTGTGTTCGCCGTCGCGCGCGTCGCTGATGACCGGCCGGCTGCCGTCGACCACGGGCATGTACTTCCTGCTGCCCGCGCTGGCCGGTGAGCCGTCGCTGCGGGACACGGTGACGCTGGTGCAGCGCTTCGCCGAGGAGGGCTACGCGACGTTCGGCGTCGGCAAGGTCCACCACGGCGACGAACGGCCGTTCTTCGGCGACTACGGCGGCGCGATGGGGGGCTTCGGGCCGCGGCCTGAGGACAAGCTCTCGTACCCGGTCGGCCACCCGCTGTGGGACTGGGGCGCGTATCCGGAGAAGGACGAGCACATGCCGGATCGCCGCGTCGCCGACTGGGCTGCGCAGAAGCTCGCGGAGGAGCACGACGGGCCGTTCTTCCTGGCCGCGGGCTTCTGGCGACCGCACGTGCCGATGTACGCGCCCGAGCCCTGGTTCGACCTGCACCCGCGCGAGGAGGTGCTGCTGCCCGAGGTGCTCGCTGGCGACCGCGACGACCTGCCGGACTACGCCAAGGCGCTGACGATCGGCCTGCCGGCGCCGCGGCACGAGTGGCTCGTGGAGAACGA
>JBMHDP010000323.1:0-5962 GCA_049889335.1 Planctomycetota bacterium | reverse complement strand
GTCGGCTTCCGCGGGCGATTAGCTCAGTTGGCTAGAGCGCCTCCCTTACAAGGAGGATGTCGGGGGTTCGAGTCCCTCATCGCCCACCATGTTCGGCGCCGTCCCGCGCCGCGCCCTTCGGTCCTCATGACGGCGTCGGCTGGGTCGACGACGCCATCCCGCGAGCCTCCACGATGAAGTATCTCCACACCATGGTGCGTGTCTCCGACCTGGAGCAGTCCCTGGAGTTCTACTGCCAGCACCTCGGACTCGTGGAGCTCCGCCGCAAGGACAGCGAGAAGGGTCGCTACACCCTGGTCTTCCTCGCGGCGCCCGGCGACGAGGAGGCTCAGGTCGAGCTGACCTACAACTGGGACCCCGAGGACTACGGCGAAGGCCGCAACTTCGGGCACCTCGCCTACCAGGTCGACGACATCTACGCGGTGTGCCGTCGGCTGATGGACGCAGGCGTGACGATCCTCCGTCCGCCGCGCGACGGCCGGATGGCCTTCGTGCGTTCGCCCGACAACATCTCGATCGAGCTGCTGCAGGCCGGCGAAGCGCGCGAGCCCGCAGAGCCCTGGGCGTCGATGGCGAGCACGGGCCGCTGGTGACGCCGGTTCGCGGCCGGCCGCCGGCGGCGACGAGGCCCAGGGCGGTCGCCGCTACGGGACGATCGTGACCAGGGTCGAGCTCGTGACCTTCTCGATCGCGCCGCCCGCGTCGACGATTACGTAGGCGGCCTCCAGCTGCTGACCCAGCAAGATCGGGCTGAGGAAGTTCGGCGGCGTGGCGATCTGCGAGTCCGCGCGTCCCAGCGCGTCGAGCGTGCCCAGCGTGTTGACGAACAGCGGCGAGTTCGGGAACGAGAGCATGCCGTTGGTCACGATGTCCGCGGTGAACGGCAGCTCGAAGCCGCCCGGCAGCGGGGTCGTGCCCTCCGGGCTGAACGAGGCCAGCAGGACGTAGGTGTAGCCCGCGAGGTCCGAGTCATTGAGCGTCGTCGAGGACATCGCGCCCCCTGTGGACCGCGAGAACTCCTGGGTCCGGGTCCACATGCTCCGGTCGACGAAGTCACACTTGAAGATGAAGCCGCCCGGCGCGGGGTCGACGTACTGCCAGACGATGTTGCCGGCGGGGTCGATCTCGAAGAGCCGGCGGAACTGCCCTTCGCAGATCAGGGTGTTGCCGTTCTGGAGGCGCTGCGCGCCGGAGACGAAGCCGGAGAAGAACCCGGGCGCCATGTAGGTCCAGACCGGCGCCGCCGGGCCGAACTTGTTGCTGCCGGCTTCGATGAACGGCATGCCCTGGCCGTCGACCGGCAGCTCGATCTCGATGACCGCGGACTGGGTCGGCGTCACCTGGTTGTTGAAGATGGTGATGTTGCCTTCCCCGGGGTAGCCCGCCGGGATGAAGCGCGGATCGTGCTGCCGGAAGAGCTGTCGGTCGGCCGCGGTGCCGCGCCCGTAGGCCTCCGGGTTGCCCCATCGCCACAGCAGGTCGCCGCCGCGGCCGCGCAGGCCGCCGGTGCTGCCGGCGGCCTCGGCGGTGGTCGTAGAGTGGTCGATCAGCCAGACCTCGTCCTGCTCCCGCGCGCTGATGATGATCCAATCGTTGACCGGGTCGTAGTCGATCGCGTTGCAGTGGTGCACGTCGCCGACGATGTTGAGCGGGACCGGCGGGTAGTTGATGTCGATCCGTCCCGGGTGGTCGGCGACGACGCCGAAGTTGGGCAGCGTCGGGTCGAAGTCCTGGATCCAGTGGTCGGCCGCGTGCCACTCCCAGACGATGTGCGCCGAGCTCGGGCCGGTGCGCTGGATCTCGATGATCGTCTCCGGCAGCCACGTGTTCGCGGCGAGCAGCGCCGGGTTCCGGCCGTCGGCCAGGGCGTTCGCGCGCACCAGGTTGTCGACCGTCATCACGAGCACGTTGCCGTTGGGCAGCACGTGGAAGTCGTGGTGCATCAAGCGCTGGGGGCTGTTGATTAGCACGTCCCAGATCATGTTGCCGTCGAGGTCCCGCTGCTGGAGCCGCCCCGTCACGCCCGGGAAGGCGTTGTTGGGGTCGAAGGTGGTGCAGAAGACGCTACCGTCCGGCCCGAAGTGGGTCGCCAGCGTGTCGTCCGGCGTCGCCCAGGTGTGGACGAGCTCACCCTCGGAGTCGACGAGCTGAAGCTGGTGGGTGCCTCCGGGGGCGGAGAACAACCTGAGCCCCTGCTGCGCTTGCGCTTGCAGAGAAGCAGAGGTCACCACCGTGGCGAGGATCGTGGCGAGGTTCAGCGGCTTCATGATGCCTGCGATATAGCGCGCTCGCTCGCTCCTGTGGCCCCCCTCTGCGAGCCTGACGCGCCGTTGCCATGGCGCTCTCGGCGAGCTCTGAGACGCCTCGTCGGCCGGCGTGCAGGAGCCGAAGGGCTGCGCCGGGGCCGCCGTGCGGCGAGGCTCGCGCGAAGGTAAGAGTCTGTCGTCTCGGGGCTTGCCGGGGAATTTATGCCGGGTTTGGCCGCGTGGTCCGGGTCGCGGATGCGGTCATCCGAGCCGCGAAGAACGAGGCCGGGTCACGCGGCAGACCGTCTGCTGGTCGGGACAAAATACATGCTTGGGTGGCCATACGATCGGGCGTGCACGCGGTGAGCGTCCGCACAAGTGCGTAGACGCAGGCCAGGTGAGGCCAGGCCAGGACGCGCAGCGCCCCGTGAGACGGCCCGTTCCGCGACCGGCGTCGGCGCCGGGCGGCGGCTTGCCGCGCCGGGCCGCGCGGTCCTCTGTCCTCCTTGTGGGAGCGCTCCCTGGCTCGGTCGCGCCCGCGGCCGTCTCCGGACGATCAGCGCGTGACGAACTCCGGGTCGGGCTCGGACCCGATCCCCGCGGTCCGGCACTCCCGCCAGAAGCGACGCACGCCCGCGAGGTCGCGCTCGTCGAGCTCGTAGTGCGCAGCGCCCTCGGTCCCGTCGACGGCCCCGCGCGCGCGGCCTCGCTCGCGCGCCTCGCGGAGCACGGGCAGGACCGCGTCGTGGTCGACCCCGGGTCGGAGCACCCAGAGCGCGAACACGAACGGCAGCCCCGTCCAGTTCACCCACTCGCTGCCGAGGTCCCAGACCTCGCGGTCTCCAGGATCGGCGTTGAGGCCCGGGTCCCCGATCAGCATCACGAGGTCCTGCGGGAGCTCGTCCGGGAGCAGCGTGGGCGCGACGGTCTCGAACACGGCCTCGCCGTCGACGTCGGCGGCGCGCGGGGTCTGCAGCAGCAGGCGCAAGAGCGCGACGGTCGTCGCCGAGCTGCGGTCACAGCCGACGGTGCGCACGGGGCGCCCGCGTCGGCGGAACGCGCGCACCGATCGGATCTCCCGCTTGCACGCGATGCCGATGCCGCCGGCCACGGTGTAGCCCGGTCGCCGGATGGCCTCGACCGATGACAGCAGCGCCGCGTCCAGCTCGCCGGCGCGGAGCATCGGGATCATCGTCGTCGGCGGCGCGCGCACGACCTCGACGTCCGGGCGCGGGCCCAGGTCGCCGAGCAGCGGCGCGCCGACGCCGTAGGGGACTCCGCCGATTCGAATGGTCACGTGGGGGATCTGCCGGCCACCGCGGCCGGCCGGATAGCTATACGGACATCGCGGCTGGGTTCACAAGCGCGTCGAGCGGATCGCCGCTCGGCGTAAGCTCTCGCCCATGCGAACCGCGCGCTCCGCTGCCCTCTCGGCCCTCGCCGTCCCGCTCGTCGCCGTCTCTGCGCAGCAGCCGGGCTTCGCCCGGATCTTCGCCGACCACATGGTGCTGCAGCGCGACGAGCCGGTGCAGGTCTGGGGCTGGGGAGCGCCGGGCCAGGAGGCGGTGCTCCGCTTCGCCGACCAGCGGCGCGCGGCGACCGTGGACACCGACGGCCGCTGGCAGGTGACCCTGGCGCCGCTGGCCGCCAGCGCCGAAGGACGCGCCATGACGCTGTCGCTGGGGGGCGCGCCCTTCTCGTGCGACGACGTGCTCGTCGGCGAGGTCTGGGTCTGCGGCGGCCAGAGCAACATGGAGTGGCGGCTGGGCGGGACGCGCGACGCGGACCTCGAGATCGCCTGCGCCGACGACCTCGGGATGCGCTACGTGCGGCTGCCGCTCGAGGCGCGCGGCGCGCCGCGGCGGGACTACGTTCGGCCCGAGCACGGCGGCCAGGGCACGGGGTGGCGCTCGATCGACCCGGAGACGGCCGCAGCCTGCACCGGCGTCGGCTACTACTTCGGCCAGCGCCTGCGGCGGCGGCTGAAGGTCCCGGTCGGGCTCGTCGACGTGTCCTGGGGCGGCACCGCCGCGCAGTTCTGGGTGTCCAAGCCGCGGCTGCGTTCCATGCCCTCGGTCGCGCCAATGTTCGAGAAGCTCGAGCGCGAGGTCGCCGTCTGGCGCGAAGGCGGCGGCGAGGAGGGCGCGCGGCGGCGCTACGAGGCCGCGCTGGCCGCGTGGGAGGTCGAGCGCGACGCGGCGCGGGCGGCGGGCAAGAAGGCGCCGCGCAAGCCCGGCTTCGGTCCGTACGAAGACCCGCGGACCAAGCGACATCCAGGCGCGGGCTTCGACGGCATGCTGGCGCCGCTGGCCGGGCTCACGGTGCGCGGAGCGCTGTATTTCCAGGGCGAGAACAACGCGTTCGGCGACATGTTCGTGCCGTTCCCCGACACCTACCCCGCGGTGATCGCCGAGTGGCGGGCGCTGTTCGGCAAGCCGGCGCTGCCCATCGGCCTCGTCCAGATCGGCGGGTGGAGCACCCGACGGACGATGACCTACGACATGAACCACCACACCAACGCCGTGCGGGAGGTCCAGTTCGACACGTGGCAGCGGACGCCGGGCACGGGGCTGATCGTGACCTTCGACCTCAACTCCGACAGCAACATCCACCCGCGCCACAAGCGCCCGGTCGCCGAGCGCGCCGCCCGCTGGGCCTTGGCCGAGGTCTACGGAGTGGGCGCTCCCAACGGCCGCCCGTTGCCCTGGCGCGGGCCGGTGTTCGCGTCCGCCGAGCAGCAGGGCGATCGGATCCTGGTGCGCTTCGAGCCAGGCACCGCCGACGGGCTCCGCCTCGACAAGGCGCTGGCGTCAGGCTTCTACGTCGCGGGCGACGACCGGGAGTTCCACGTCGCGGACGCCCGGGTCGTCGACAAGACGTCGCTCGAGGTGTTCTGCGCGCAGGTGCCGTCGCCGGTCGCGGTCCGCTACGCGTGGTCCAACCTGCCCCTGGGCTCGCTGATGAACGGCGCGGAGCTGCCTGCCTACCCGTTCCGCACGGACGCATGGCCGCTGCGCCCGCACCGCTCGGAGCGGAGCTACGAGCGCGACGCGGGCTCTGCGCCGGGACGAGCCGGTCGCTGAGTCCGGACCGGGCCGACGGACAGATCGGCTCCTGCGATGTAAGCTGTCGGTCAGTGCGCACTTCTGCCCAATAGGTGGGGCAGGGGGCGTCGCTACGGTGCTTCGTCCTCGGTCGCCGCTGTGCGTCGCCGATCCTGAGCCCCCGCCGATCCGCCCCCGCCGAGCCGCCATGCGCGCCCCCCAAGATCCCCTCGAGAAGCTCGTCGACGACGCCCTCGCGTCGCCGCAGACCTCGGCCGCGCAGGTGCTGCGGCTGTTGGTCTCGCGCCTCGAGGGCGCGGCCGCGGGCTGCGTGGTGACCGTGCGGGTCACGGCGAACGGCGGCGCGGTGACGCGCGCCTACCACTCCTCCAACGACGCGCGCGAGCTGTCGCAGGCGTGGCAGGCCGGTTGCCGTGAAGCCGCGGCCCTCGACCCGGAGGCCCAGGCAGCCGCGGCGATCGCCTCGCTGGACGAGCCGCCGTGGGAACTGCTGCGCGCGCGGGCGGCGCGGGCGCGCGTGTCCGCGCTGATCGTGGAAGAGCTGCCGAGCGGTCGAGGTGAAGAGCGCGGCGCCGTGCTGGTCTTCGCGCCCCAGGACGCCGCGCAGCGCGGGGACGCGGCGGCGCTCGCGCGGCGCCTCGCGGCGCTCAC
>JBMHDP010000322.1:0-7622 GCA_049889335.1 Planctomycetota bacterium | reverse complement strand
GCGAGGCGGCGCTCGGCCTCGGCCTTCTCGACCACGCGGGTGCCGCCGAAGACGACGACCGTCGAGCGCACGCCCTGCTCCTGCTGGATCAGCTCGGGCTTCAGCAGCTCGAGCTGCAGCCGCACCGGCCGCAGCTCCTTGCGGCCCATGAAGTCCTCGTCGGTGTGTGCCTGGCGGTAGGACGTCGAGTGGCGGATCGCCGCGATCCGGTAGTCGTGGGCCTGTTGGTCGCCTTGGGTCGGCGTCTCGGGGCGATCGCTCATCTTGGTCCTCGGCGCGGCGTGACGCCGCGGCTCTCGGGGACATCGGCAATCCGGGCGGCAGGCCGACAACCAACCTGTCGCGATTCGCGCTACCGTTGCCGCCATGGGAGCGTCCGCGCCGCGACTGACCTACTGCACCAACGTCCACCCGGCGCCGGACCTCGCGCGTCAGCTCGCGTCGCTCGGCGAGCACGTGGCCCCGGTCGCCGCCGCGGCGCGGGCGGCGGGTCGACCGTTCGGCCTCGGGGGCTGGTGGCCGCAGGCCCTCGCCGCGCAGCTCGAGCGCGACGAGGACGCGCTCGCTCGCCTCGCGGACGCGCTCGCCGCGGCTGGCGCGCCGCTCTGGACGCTGAACGTGTTCCCCTACGGCGACTTCCACCAGGAGGTGGTCAAGACGGCGGTCTACGCGCCGGACTGGGGCGACGAGGAGCGGCTGCTCTACACGCGCCGCTGCGCCGAGGTCGGCGCGCGGCTGATGGCGCCCGGCGACGTGCTGCCGATGTCCACGCTGCCGCTGGGCTACCGCGGCCCGGGCGCGCCGGCGGCGGACGAACGGCGGATGGCGCGCAACCTCGCGCGCGCCGTCAGCGCGCTCGCCGACGTCGAGCGACGCACCGGCGTCTGCTGCGTGCTCGCGCTGGAGCCGGAGCCGAACTGCCTGCTCGAGACCGTGGCCGCGACGGCGGACTTCCTGGAGCGCTGGCTGTTCGAGGAGGGCGCCTGGACGACGGTGCCCGTCGAGCTCCTCCGCCGGCACCTCGGCGTCTGCGTCGACCTGTGCCACCTCGCCGTGCTCGAGGAGGACCCGCTCGCCGCGCTCGGCGACCTGCGCGCCCGCGGCGTGGCCGTGCCGAAGATCCAGGTCTCGTCCTGCCTCGAGGTGCGGAGCCCCGAAGCGCTCGAACAGCTGCTCGCGTTCGAGGAGCCGCGCTACCTGCACCAGACCCGGGCGGCGAGCGGCCTGCGGGCGCTCGACCTGGACGGCGTGCGCGCCCGCCGCGCGGAGTTCGAGGCCGCGGGCCGCGTCCGCACGCACTACCACGTCCCGCTGGACTGGGACCTCGACGGGCCGTTCGGTTCGACCCAACAAGAGGTGCTCCGCGTGCTCCGCGGCCTCGCCGCCGCCTCCGAGGCGCCGCCGCTCCTGGAGGTCGAGACCTACACGTGGAGTGTCCTGGGCGACGCCTTCGGCGACGCGCCGCTGCATCAGCGCATCCAGCGTGAGCTCGATTGGGTCGCGGCCGCCTGGAAAAACTGACCGTCGAGGTCGAGGACCCGTATCCTCCTCGCCCGCCCGACCGACCATGATCCACCTCCGCGACGTCCAGAAGAGCTACGCCCGAGGAGCGCAGGCCGTGCTGGCCTGCGCCGTCGACCGTCTCGACATCGAAGCCGGCGAGCAGGTCGCCCTGATCGGTCGCTCCGGCACCGGCAAGACCACCCTGCTGCACATCCTGGCGGGCATCCTGCGCGCCGACCGCGGCGAGGTCGAGATCGTCGGACAGCGCCTCGACCGCCTCGGCGAGGCGGCGCGGGACCGTCACCGCGGCCGCCACATCGGCATGGTCTACCAGACGTTCAACCTGCTGCAGCCGTTCTCGGCGCTCGAGAACGTCCTGATGGGCGCCCTGTTCGGCCGCGGCGCGGGCGGCGACGCGCGCCTTCGCGCCGAAGCGCTGCTCGACCAGGTCGGCCTCGGCGCGCGGCTTCACCATCGTCCGTCGGAGCTCTCGGTCGGACAGGTGCAGCGCGTCGCGATCTGCCGGGCGCTGATCAACGACCCGGAGCTGGTGCTGATGGACGAGCCGTTGGGCAACCAGGACAAGGCGACCGGCGGCCAGGTCCTCGACCTGCTGCTCCGGCTCGCGACCGACGCGGGCAAGACCGTGGTGATGGTGACGCACGACCCGGAGTCCGCCGAGCGGATGCAGCGCACGGTCGACCTCGCCACGCTGCGCCCGCAGGAGGCGGTCTCGTGAGGCTCGTCTCGATCAGCCTCCGCAACCTGCGGATCCGCCTCGTCGCGACGGTGCTCACGACCCTGTCGATCGTGGTCGCGACGGCGCTCTACGCGGCGATCCTCACGATGGCCGAGCAGACCGCGGCCCGCTACGAGGGCAGCATCGGCGGCTACCAGGCGATCGCGGGGCCCAACGGCGCCAGCGAGCTCGAGCTGGTGCTCAACACGATCTTCAACGTCGGCGAGGCGCCCGGGCTGATCCCGCTCGAGGTCTGTCAGAAGCTGCGCCGTGGCCGCGGCATCGGCCGCCGCAGCCAGGTGCGCTTCGCGATCCCGCAGGCGCGCGGCGACAGCATCAGCAGCTTCAACTTCCCGGTCATCGCCACGACGGACGAGATGTTCTCGAAGTTCGAGTGGCGCCGCGCGCCGCTGGCGTTCGCGCAGGGCGGGCCGTTCTCTTTCTCCTACCAGCAGCTGATGGAGATGGCCGAGCAGCTGACGACCTACGAGAACGCGCTGCGCGCCGAGACGCCGCCCGACCAGCGCCCGCAGCGCCCGCAGCTGCAGCCGTCGTGGCGCCAGTGCGTCGTCGGCGCCCGCGTCGCGCGGACCCTCGGCCTGGAGCTCGGCAGCGTCGTCACCCCTGTGCACGGCAAGGCGGGGGAGTTCGGCAGCCACGAGCACCCCGAGGCGTCGTGCGAGATCGTCGGCGTGCTCGCGCCGACCAACTCACCGATCGACTCGACGATCTACCTGCCGCTCGGCATCCACCTGCTGATCGACGGCCACGAGCAGGGCGTGTTCCTCGACCCGCCGGTCGCCGGCAAGAGCCCGGCGCAGCTGCGCGAGATGCCGACCGAGGTCGGCCGGATCGGGCTGACGGCCGTCATCGCGGATCCCCTCGACCACATGGGGCCCCAGATCCTGCGCCGCGAGTTCGGCTCGCACCCCGAGGCGCAGGTCGCGTGGCCGCAGGACGTGGTGCCGAAGTTCCTGCGGCAGATCGGCAACGCCGCCGACGCGCTCGCGGTGATCGCGTGGCTCGTGCTGCTGGTCGCGGCGGTGTCGATCACGGTCGCCATCTACAACACCATGAACGAGCGGCGCCGCGAGATCGCCATCATGCGCTCGCTCGGCGCGCGCCGGGCGCAGATCCTGACGATCATCACCGGGGAGGCGGCGCTGCTGTCGTTCTTCGGCGCGCTGCTCGGCCTCACGCTGTGCCACGTCGCGGCCTACGCGCTGCAGGGGCTCGTCGAGGACCTCACCGGCGTCTTCCTCGACTGGTCGCAGGTGCGCCTGTGGGAGCTGTGGCTGCTGGCGGGCGTCACCGCGATCGGCGCGGTGGCCGGACTGGCGCCGGCGGTGAAGGGGTCGATGACGCAGGTCGCCGACAACCTCGCGCAGAACTACTAGGGCCGCGCAGAGCGACGCGGCGCGTGTCGCACGCGGGAGCGCGACCCCGGCGTTCGCGCCGCGTCCGCCGCGGCGGGCCTGCCCGGCTCGGGCGGCCGTCGTCCAGGCGGGCGCGGACCAGGCGGAGGCACCCGGTGGATACAGCAGCGGCCAGAGCCGCGGTCCGGCGGTGCGCTAGTTGCCGAGCGTGCCGGTGACGCCGTTCGACGAGAAGATGTTCGCCGGGTTGTTGAGCGTCAGGCAGATCGACTGCGCGCTCAGCATCGTGCCGCTCAGGGCCGCGTTGTTCGGGATCGGCAGCGACGCCGTCGCCGAGCCGCCGGTCTGCAGCGCGAGCAGGTCGGCGACCGTCGTCAGCAGGTTGATGTCACAGCCAGGGGCGTTGAGGCCGATCGCCGTGAACGGGATCGGCGCGGCGGCCGCGTCACCGAGGAAGGTGATCACGAACGGCGAGACCGGGTCGATGAACGAGGTCGTCAGGTCCCAGTTGGTGCCCAGCAGCGGGCGGTTGCTGTTCAGCTCCAGCGCGCTGGAGTCGAAGCCCTCGAGGATCTGGACGCCGCCGCCGTTGAGCGCCGACAGGTCGGTCGCGCCCGGGTCGAGGCTCTGGCCCGCGGGGCTGAAGCCGATCAGCATGTCCTCGGGGTTGGTGACCTCGACGGTCTCCAGCTCGATCGACCAGTTGCCCGTGCCGACGTCCCACTTGAACTGCATGGTGTTCGGCAGGCCGGTGTTCCAGCCAGCGACGCCGAGGTAGGTGACGGTCGCTTCCGTGCCGTTCTCCTCGTAGTAGATGTCGCCGCTGCCGCCGCCGCTGGCCGAGTGCAGGTCGGTCCAGGCGTAGAGGCCTTCGAACGCGTTGCCGAGCATCACGCTCACGTCGGGGACGAAGCCGTTGCCGTTGGCGCCGCCGCGCGAGATGTTGCCGTTCGAGCCGACGAAGATGCCGAGCGTGCCGCCCACGGTGGCCGAGTCTTGGAAGTCGTCGTCACCCAGCGGCATGATCTGCGCGTTGGCGCCCTGCGCGATCGCGCCCGCGCCGGGCACGACCTGCACCAGGTAGCCCGCGCCCGGGCCGAGGCTGAGGCCGGTGATCATCAGGCCCTGCATGTCGGACGGAGCCTGCGTCGGGATCACCTCGTAGATCGACGAGTAGCCGACGACGCCGCAGCCGGCGCCGTAGTTCGTCGCGCCCGCGAAGGCGCAGCCCGCGCCGACGGTGTTGCCGATGTCGTAGTAGATGTTGCCGTTGAAGACGCGCGGGTTGAAGTTCGCCGTGAACGGGTACTGCAGGCCCGCGCCCTCGTAGAACTCCAGGTCGGCGTTCGAGGCGTAGAGCGCGCCGGTCGCCGTGCCGTTCGTGTAGTTGATCGGGAACAGGTTCTGCGTGCCCGTGACGTAGAACGACTGCGTCGCGCCCGCCGGGATGTACTCCTCCACGCAGATCGGCAGCTGGGTGGCCACGCCGGCGCCCTGGCCGACGACGCCGACCGCGCTGCCGACGAGCGTCCAGTCACCCGCGGTGTTCACCGAGTTGGCGTACGGACCCGGGGTCGTCAGCTTGTAGACCTCGAAGTCGAACGTGCCGGCGTCGCAGTTGATGTCGAAGCTGCGGATCGTGACGCCGGCGGCGTTGGTCGCGACGACGTCGAACATGTTGCCGTCTTGGCCGTTGTTGTTGGCGAACGTCGTCGTCAGCGGCGACTGTGCCGTGAGCGTCGCCGAGACGGCGAGCGCGAGCGAAAGGAAACGCATCTGTGTGGTCCTGGGTAGGAGAGAGGTTCGGTAGAAACGCGGTCTCATGGGTAAGTCCGCGAAGTTGTCGTAAAGAACCACACGCATAAATCGACCTAGTTCATCTGCGTATCGCGCGCTGCTTCGGCTTGCGTTTGCGCAGCAGTGCGTAGATCGAGCCGGTCGATGAGCGCAATCGCGACCTAGCTATCCATTGTTCCGGGATTCTTTCCGCGATCGTTGCCGGTAGACCGTCGGAAGCGCGGGCGCTCAGTTCGGCAAGAACTGCGCGTCGATCGCCGGAAGCATGGTCAGCACCACGTCCGCGACGGTCTGGAGGCTCGTCGCCGACAGCGTCTCGAGCGTGTCGAGCGGCGTGTGCCAGTAGGGGTTGCCGCGCAGGTCGATCAGGTCGACCGCGGGAATGCCGGCGAGCAAGAACGGCGCGTGGTCGTCCTGCGCGCCCTCCGCGACCCGGAAGAACGCGCCCTCGTGGCCGCACGCGCTCGCAGCCGCCCAGCACAGTCGGCGCAGCGCGGGCGTCGAATACAGCTCCTCTTGGATGTGTAGCTCGGCGCGGCCCACCATGTCGAGCAGCACGACCGCGACGATCGGCGGCTCCGCGCCGCCCGCGCGGGCTTCGAGGTGTCGCGCGACGTAGCGCCGGCTGCCGAACAGCGCGCGGGCCTCGTTCCAGTCGAAGTCGAGGCTCTCTTCGCCGTCGAAGAACACCAGCTCCACCGTGGCCTCGCCGTCGCGCGCGAGCAGCGCGGGCACGAGCGCGAGCAGCAGCCCGACGCCGCTGGCGCCGTCGTTGGCGCCGACGAAGGGGAAGTTCTGGTGCGGGTGCGGGTGACCGCTCGTGCACTTGGTGTCGTGGTGGCACGCGAGCACGATCCGCTCGGGTCGCCTCCCAGGGATCGTCGCGCGCAGGTTGCTGAAGGTGATCCGCTCGCGACGGTCGGTCCACGTGTCTCGCGCGGCCTCGACGCCTTGGGCCCGCAGCTGATCGACGATGTAGGTGAGCTGGCGGGACCAGCCCGGCCGGCCGAAGTGGCGTGGCCCGAACCCGACCAGGGCTTCGCAGTGGCGCAGCGCGCGCTCGCCCACGTCGCCCGGGGCGCGCGCGGGGGACAGCGTCGGGACGTCCTCGCGGTCGATCGGGCGGCCGTAGACGAGCGCGGGGGCGTCGCGGCGGCCGCCGGCGAGCTGCTGCAGGAGCAGCGCCATCCCGGCGATCGCGGCGGCGACGCCGAGCAGCACGACGGCGCGGACTCTGCGTGGCGAAGCGGGCACGTCGCCAGTGTGGCCTGCGGTGGGGCCTCGGACCAGCTTCGCGCGGCGCGGCTAGCCCCCGACGCGTCCGACCTCGTCCGTCCGGCCGTCCCCGTCCACGTCGCCGCGTCGCGGCGCGGCGACGGCGGCCGCGGCCGCGTCGGTGTAGGGCTGCAGGAGCCCGTGACGGTCGAAGCGCCGCGCGACGACGCGGCCGCCCGGGAACTGCGTCACGAACAGCCGCACGCCGTCGATCGTCGCGACGCCGTGGGTGGCGCCGTTCGCGTAGGAGGCCATGCCGTAGAAGGGGCCGGTGGTGCGGACCAGTCCGCCGTCGTCGAGGTGGTAGCTGGTCAGCGCGCCGCGCCCGGCGCGGTCCGTGCGCCAGACGACCACCTCGCAGCGGCCGTCGCCGTCGACGTCGAAGTTCGCGAAGCCCGAGGCGCCGCGCGGCGCGACTCCACGCAGCGTGGCGATCGTCGCGCCGTCTGTCGCGCTCACGCGGAGGTCTCCGGGGGCGTCCACGCCGCCCCCGTAGAGGGACTGGAGCCCCAGGCGGTCGGAGGGCGAGATCGGGCGGGCTCGGACCTCGCCGGTCTGCATGACCGAGTCCTTCGCGGTGCTGTGGCCGAGCCCGAGCACGTGGCCGAGCTCGTGCAGGGCGGCCCCGTACACCGAGTAGCCGCCCTCGGTCGCGAGGTCCCAGGCGCGGTCGGCGTCGAAGTGCACGAAGGTGCCCGGCGACGAAGGGCCGGAGTGCGCGACGGTCTTGGCGACGCCGAACGGCTCGCACGCGCCGTGGTGTCCGCGCCGCCACCCGAGCGTGACGTCAGCGTCCGCCCCGGGCTCGGCGCGCACGAACCGGACGCTCCCGGTCCGGTTCCACGCCGCGCAGGCTGCCGCCACGGCCTCGACGAACGCGTCGCCGTCGACCGGCGCGCCGCGGGCTTCGGCGCGCCAGGTGACCCGGCTAG
>JBMHDP010000321.1:0-4952 GCA_049889335.1 Planctomycetota bacterium | reverse complement strand
ACGCCGAACATCGAGCGGGCCATGCCCGAGAGGAAGGTGCGGCGGGTGTCGAGGTCGACGCCGCGGATCGTGTTGCGAAGCGACATGTCTTGTCTCCTGGATGCAGGGTGCGGCGGATCAGCGCACGAAGCGGAACTCGTTGCTGTTGCACAGGACCCAGACGAGGTCCTCGATGGCCTTGCGGCCGTTCACGGCGATGAGGCGTCGCCAGCGCTCGAGCTCTGCGGCGCTCGGTTCACGGTTGAGCATCGTCAGATAGGCGACGCGCACCCGGCGGGCGCCGTCGTCGGCGAGCTGCAGGTCGCGGCGCAGCGCGGACTCCCCGTTCAGCACGCGCTGGTCGAGGAAGCCGTTCATGAGGGTCAGGACCTGGGGCACGGTCGCCACGTCGGTGCTCGCGTCGATGGTCTCGCGGTCGGACTGGCCGAACTGGCGCAGGACGTGTCCCAGCCGCGCGGGCTGCTCCAGGTCGCTGGCGCGCAGCAGGTCCTTCTCGGCGCCCTTGGCGGCGCGCGAGCCCAGGTTGACGCCCATCTGCTCCAGGCGCTTGCGCACCTCGGCGACCTTGCGGAGGTCGCCGTCCCGACGCGCCTCCTCGAGCTCGCGGAGCAGCGGGCGGGCCCGCTTGCGCGCCTGCTGGTCGCGGCGGGTCGCCGCGCGCTGTTCGGCGCGCTGCTCGCGCGCCATCGACTGCATCATGCTGCGGCCGCCGCCCTTGACCATCGCCAGGATCTCTTCGGCGTCGGCGTCCTTGACCTGGTCGTGGTAGGCGTAGACCGACGCCGCGCGGGCGTCGGGCGCGCGCAGGCGCTCGTCGAGGTCGTCGAACACGAGCGTCAGGAGCGAGTCCCAGACCTGCGGCGCGGACATCCGGTGGAGGACGGGCCCGGCGAAGGCCGGCGCGACGCCGGGCTCGGGGTCGGCGGGCTCGACCGCGCGCTGGAACAGCTGCGTGTGCACGAGCACGCGCTCGAACTGCCGCAGGTCGAAGTCGAGCTTGACCAGGATCTTCTCGAGCTCCTTGAGCAGCTCGGGGTGCACGGCCTTGGTCTTCTTCTTCCAGTCGTCGATCGGCTCGACCAGGCCGCGACCGAAGGTGCGCGACCACATGCGGTTCGCCATCGTCTTGGCGAACATCGGGTTCTTCTTGTCGGTCATCCAGCCGGCCAGCGCCTCGCGGGAGTTGGCCTGCGGCACCTTGCGGGTGCGGCGCCGCGCCTTGGCGCGCTTGCTCTGCGAGCGCGACGCGGTCTGCGACGGGTAGCGGAGCTTGACGTTGGCGCCGAAGATGGTGTCCGCCTTGACGGGGCTCATCGGTCGCGCGTCGTCGTACTGGTAGTCCTTGGGCAGCTTCTCGACGCCGCTGCCGGAGCCGTGGACGCCCTGCGTGACCCGTCGGACGAGGCGCAGCGCGGCGGCGCGGGTCCGCTGGTCCTCGTCGGCGAGCTTCTGACGCATGCCGCGGTAGCTCGCCATGGCCGCCGGGTCGCGGTAGTTGATCCCGCCGAAGAACGCCGCCATGCCGAAGAACTGCTTCTGGGTCCAGTGGTCGAACGGGTGGTTGTGGCACTGCGCGCACTCGAGCCGGGTGCCGAGGAACAGGCGCACGGTGTTGGCCATCGAGTCGTGCGGCATGCCCGTGTCGCGCATCAGGTGGCCGGTCGCGCCGTTGTCGCGGCCGTGCGCCGCGCCGTCGGCCGTCACCAGCGCGCGCACGAACTCGTCGTAGGGCATGTCGGACTGCACGGCCGCGCGGACGAAGTGCGCGAACGGCTCGCCGCTCAGCTGGCGGTGCCGCGACTTGACGCGGAGCAGGTCGAACCAGAAGTTGCTGAAGTGGCTGGTCCGGCCGGGGCTGTCGAGCAGCAGGTCGAGCAGCGCCGCGCGCTTGTCGGCCGCCTGGTCGGCGAGGAACGCCTCGGTCTCCTTGAGCGTCGGGATCCTGCCGACGATGGTCAGGTAGGCGCGGCGGACGAAGGTCGAGTCGTCGACGAGCGGCTGGGCGTCGACGCGCAGGCGTCGCAGGCCGCGCGCGAGCAGCGCGTCGATCTTCGAAGCGTCCCGGAGGACGTCCTTGGTCGGGCGGACGTCCTCGACGCGTCGGTCGGGTCGCTGAGGGTTGCGGGCCGAGGTCTGCGCGGTGGTGTGGGCCGCTGCCGCGGCCAGGCTCAGCGCGAGAGACGCGATGCGTAGGTAGCTTCGATTCATGGCACGTCTGGGTCCGGAGCGAGGACTCCTCCGGCCCCCATTGAACGTCATCCCGCGTCGATCGACCACAGGAGGGGCGCTCAGATCATCGGCGCAGCTGCGGGCGTAGCTCGTCACCGCCCTTGGCTTGGGCGCTTCGACGCCGCAGCGTCAGGACGACCTCGCCGCCCGGGCCGAGGCCGGCGGTCGCGAGCGCGCGGCCGGCGCGTCGTTCGATGCGTCCCAAGCCAAGATTTGGCAGTGCTTTGTGGAGCGATTCGGAGATCGTGTCGAGCCGCGCCTCGGCGAGCGCGCGGGCTGCTGCTCGCGTCCGGCGTGCGGCCGCGCGGCGGTTGTCCCCGTCCAACTGCTCCAGCGCGCCGCCGAGGGCCTCGAGCAGCTCGCCCAGCTGGGTCTCGACCCGTTCGAGCGCGCGCTGCCGCGTGACCGCCTCCTGCACGAGGCCGGCGCCGTAGAGAGCGGCGACATCTGCGGCCAGCGGCGCGCGCTCAACCTCGAGGGCGTCGCGCTCCTGCTCGAGCTTGGCGACCGTCTGCTTGACGACCTCCGCCGGCGGGTTCGCGAGCCGCCGCGCGTGGTCCACGTCGTCGGCGCTCAAGTGGTGGTGCAGGACGACGACGAGCGCGGGGTCGCCGTCGAGCGCGGCTGCGGCGGCCTCCAGGGAGAGCGCCGCGGGCAGCGGTGAGCCCGGTTCGAACCGGACGGTCTCTGCGAGCGCAGGCGCGTCGGGGCCGCGGCCGAGCAGCGCGCCGGTCAGCGCGGAGGCTGCGCGAGCGCCCGAGTTCGCGAGCGACGACCCGATCAGCTTGGTCAGCCCCTCGATGAGCGCGTCGGCGAGCGCTGCGCGGCCCTGCTGGCCGCGCGGGACCTCGACGTTCAGCGGGATGTGCTGTTCGCCGTCCCGGTCCCGGAGGAGGAAGAGCGCCGTCTGCAGCGGCGCGGGGAGGCGCAGGTAGGTCCGCAGCGGACCGTTGGGGGGCTCGTCGAGCGCGAGCCAGCGGAAGACGTGGTCGCTGCGGACGCGGACCCCGTCGTAGCCGCGGAACTCGAGCGTAGCGCGCGCGTCGTAGAGCCCGTCCGTGACCTCGACGCCGGCGCCGCTCGCGAGCCCGCGGAAGGCCTGCAGCTCGAGTCGGTCGACGCTCGCGCGCACGCGGCCCTGCAGGCGCGGCCAGAGCACGAGCTGCCCGTCGACGGTCAGCTGGTCGACGAGGGGACGCAGCTCCGGCGCGTCCTCGTCGGACGCGCCGGTCAGCATCGCCGCGCCCGAGCGGAGCATGCCGCTCAGCATCGAACGCTGCGCCTCACGTCGCGGCAGCGGGATCTCGCCGCCCCGCACGGCCACCGAGAACGAGAGCGGTCGCGCTGCGCTCCAGGCGTCGGAAGAGAACTGCGACAGCTCGCCGTCGGTGTCCACGAGGACCAGGCTCGTGGGCGGCGTGGTGGTGACGTCGCGGTGGTCGTAGCCGAGCCCGGTGATCCGGAGCCGCTCGACGGCGACCTCGGGCTCGGAAGGCGCAGCCGCCGGCGCAGCGTCCTCGTCCGCGTCGGCCGGCGCCGGCGCTCCGGCGCGCTCCTCGTCCGGCAGCACAAAGCCCGCGACGTGCAGGCCGCGCTCGTCGCGGCGCGTCGCGACATACGGGCCGTCGACGTCGACCGAGCGCAGCAGCACCTCGCCGGTGCGGAGATCGACAGCGCGCGCGACGACGTCGATCGACGCCGCCTTCGCGTAGGTCACGCCGCTGGCCACGTCGACCAGCTCCAGGTCCTCCAGCACCAGCTCGCCTGCGAGGGCGCGCTGCAGGTCGAAGCGGCCGGGGTCGCGTCGGCGCAGGTCGAGCCGCGCGTGTAGCGCCGCGCGGAGGCGTAGCGCGCTCGCGTCGCCGCGCAGTCCGGCCTCTTCGAGCGGCAGCGCGGTCGTGTCGAGGTCCGAGAGCTCGACGCTCGCGTCGAGCGTGGGGGACGGCGCGAACGGGCTCGCGGCGACGTCCGCGCGCAGCCGGGCGCCGCCAGGCGCCGCGGCGGCTTCGACCTGCCAGCGCATCGGCGCATGCTCGGCGCGGGTCGGGCCGTCGGACCAGGGCTCGGCCAGCGTGACCTGACCGCGCAGGCGCACGGGAGGTCTCTCGGGCGCGTCGCGGTCCTCCAACCGGAGCTCTTCCACGGCGAGCTGGACGCTGCCCAGCTCGACCGCGGGGAGCTGCAGGACCGTCGCGGTGCGAGGGCCTGGCTCCGCGGGCAGGGCGCCCGCTCGGCCCGTCTGCAGCTCGAAGCCCGGCAGCAGCAGGCGCGCGCCGGCGCGCGCGACCTGCGCCCGGGCGCCTGCCAGCCGCAGCGTTCGGACATGGGCGCGCGTCGCGTCCAGCTGCGGCGCGTCCAGCTCCAGGTTCGCGATCGCTGCGAGCAGCTCCTCGCCGTCGCGCAGCTCCAGGTCGCGCAACGCGCCGGCGACGCCGCCGGTCGCGAGCCCGATGTCGAGCTCCACCCCGGCAGAGAGCGCGCCTGCCTCCATCGTGCACGCGACGCCTTGCGGGAGGACGGCTGCGAGCGTCGCGGAGTTGAGGCCGGCGGCGCGCAGGTCGCCTTCGACGGCGAACCGCGCGGCGGTCCGGTGCAGCTGCGCGGCGACCTCGAGGGCGGGGGGAGACCCGACGAGGTCGAGCGCGGCCGTGACGTCGACCGGCGCGTCGAGCGACGGTTGGGCGCCGACCTCCAGGTCGATCCGGAGCGCGCGGGTCGGGGCG
>JBMHDP010000320.1:0-4283 GCA_049889335.1 Planctomycetota bacterium | reverse complement strand
CGCTGCGCCGCCCGCGCGCGCGGCCGCCGAACCGGCCGCCGGCGCCGCCGCCGAGGCCGATCGCGGAGTTGAACGAGACGTCCTGGAACTCCATCGGATGGAGCAGCAGGCTCGGGCGCTCCAGCATGTTGCCCGGGAACTTCCGCGCGAATCGGCGCTCGAGCACGTAGCGATACTCGTCGCTGAGCTTCCGCCCGGCGGCGTAGCTGCTGGTGAGCCGGTCCAGCGTGACGGCCGCGGGGGCGCTGCCGGGGACGCCGCGCAGGCCTTCGAACAGGTCGTAGGCGGGCAGGTACCGGGTCGCGACCGCGTGCAGGCGCGTCGTGGGCGAGGTGTTGACGAGCTGGACGCGGACCTGCGCGTCGTCGATCGTCATGCCGCGCACGTGCAGCGGCCGCGCCGGCGTCGCGGCGAGCGCGCGGTCCCGACCGACGAGGAAGCGGCCGTCGCGCGCTCCCTCGGTGACGCGCACGACGACGCGCTCCCCGGCGTCGTGTAGCCGCAGCTCGTAGTCCCCGGGCTCGAGGTCCCGCAGCTCCAGGAAGCCGTCCGCGAGGGCGAGCTTGTCGAACGCGTCGACGTCGTGGCCGAGGAGCGAGACTTCGGCGCGCGTCGGGGCGACCTCGGTGCCCTGGTAGGGGACGCGGAGCGTCTGACCTGCGACCGCGTGCAGCGCGCTGGGGACGCGCGCCCGCGGCCCGGCGATCGTGAAGCTGCCGCCGCTGCCGCCGTCCTTGGAGACGTCGACCCGGGTCACGCCGGGCAGCCTGCCGAGCGCGATCCGGCCGCTCTGGTCGGTCTGCAGGGAGACCGTGACCGGGTCCTTGTAGTCGCGGTGGGTCAACGTGAGGCGGCAGACGCGGCCGGCCTGGACCTCGCCGCTCTTGCCGCGCAGCTCGACGGCGAAGCCGCTGCGGGTGCGGACCAGCAGCGGCACGCCCGTCTCCGCGGTCGCGTCGATCCCGTTGAAGGCGAAGCTCCGCTCGCAGCCGGTCAGCTGGACGGGCTCACCGTTCATGCCGTCGACCTTCGCGCGGAGCGAGACGTCCAGCCGCGTGACCCGCGGCGGGACGCGCAGCTCGTGCGTCAGCTCGCGCCCGTCCGTGAGCGCGAGGTCGCGCACCTCCTGGCGCGTCGACTTGCCGTCGATGTCGGTCGCCGTGACGACGAGCAGCGGGTCCTGGAGCAGTCCCAGCGAGACGGGGTGCCCCGTCAGACGCAGCTGGGGCCGCACCACGAGCCGCGCGGTCCCGTCGGCCCGCAGCGACTCACGGTCGAGGTGCGCGCTGCCGGCGAGCGCGAAGCGCTCGGCGCGATGCAGGAAGGGCACGATCGAGGAGCGGGCGCCGCGACGCAGCACCAGCTGCTTCTCGCCGGGGTCGGTCGAGAACGGGACCAGGATGTCGCCGCGGTCGTCGGCGGCGTACTCCTGGCCGCCGAACCACGCGACGGCGTCGGGCTGGTGGGTCCCGCGCTCGTCGTAGACGCGCAGCACCTGTCCCGCCGCGGACGTGCGCTCGATCATGCGCAGCTCGCCCTTGTGCACCACGGCGCGGCTCGAGATGCCGCTGCCGACGAAGTCGACCACGTAGGTGCCCGGTTCACGGAGCATCGGCAGCTCGAACGAGCGGCGCACGCGGCGGATCGGGGCCTCGTCGTAGGCGAAGGTCTGCTCGAAGTTCGCGACGACGCCGTCGAGGTCGATGCTGGCGTCGACGGCGCGCTGGCGCTCGACGTGGTAGCGGAAGGCGTCGATCTCGAAGACCTTCACCACCAGCGCCTGGACGTTCTTGGTGTCGAGCTCGAGCGAGACGGCGTCCTCGGCGCCGAAGGTCGTCGACAGCGTCTCCGGGAACCGCAGCTCCACGCGCTGCTCGAGCTGCTCCAGGCGCGTCGGGTCGTCCAGCAGCGAGTACCAACGCTCCGGGTCGCCGAGACCGGCGAGCAGCTTGGTCTCCGCGAGCGTCCGCTCGAGCCAGCGCTTGTCCAGGAAGCGGCTGTAGGCGTCGACGCTGTCCTCCCGCAGGAAGAACTGCTCGAGGCACGCGCGGACGAGGGCGTCGTCGCTGCGGATCGGCTCCAGCAGCGTCGGGTACTGGCGCCGCAGGTCGACGTGGGCCGCGCGGTTGGCGAACCGCTCCAGGTGCTGCTTGCTGACGTGGCCGCCGCGTCGGGGCAGCTGGATGTAGGCGAGGAACCGCTGCTTGTCGGCCGCGCCTTGCATCAGGTCGTGGCGCAGCCAGTGGTACAGCACGTGCGCCTTGAGCGAGTTGAACGAAGGGTCCAGGCGACGCGCGAACGCCCAGAGCCGCTCGAGGTGCTGCGCGCGCAGCGCCGGGTCCTCGTACCAGGCGACGTCGGCGTTCGGCTGCAGGCGCGTCAGGTAGGCCGCCACGAAGCGGCTGTCCTGCAGCAGCGCGGGGCGCAGGCCGATGCACTCGTCGAGCTGGCCGCGGCGGAGCTGCTTGTGGACGCCGAGCGAGCCGAAGCCCCGGCTGCCGCGCCGCGCGAGGTCGCGCACGACGAGCGACGGCAGATTGGGGACGTCGGGCCGATCGAGCCGGCGCAGCAGGCTGTGCAGCTGCTCGGGGCTCAGGTCGTCGGCGGCGACGCGCGCCAGCGCGCGCGTCCGGAAGCCGTCGACGGTGCCCGGGTGCCGGTCGAACGCGCGCTGGGTCAGCGCGCGCGTCGCGAGCAGGGTCGGATCGAGCGCCGTCGGCAGGTCGCTGCGGGCGCCCGGAACGGCGCGCTCGTGTCGGTAGTCGAGGTTCAGGCGCTGGCGCAGGTAGTCGAAGGTCCGGTCCGGGTCCTGGCCGAAGCTGAGCAGCGCCTCGCGGTTCTCGATCTCGATGACCCGCGCCGTCCTCCCGTGCCGCTCGATCCACGTCGGCAGCGTGGCGCGCACGGCCTCGAAGTCGCGCGCGTCGAGCCGCTCGCGGCAGTGGTAGTAGTAGTAGTCGGCGGTGCCCGGGATCAGCTCCGCGACGACGGCCGCGCGGTTCTCGGCGAGCGCATAGCTCTCTTCGAAGCCGACGGGGATGCCCTGGGCCGAGAGCGCTGCGGAGCCTGCGGCTGTGGCGAACAGGGCGGCGGAGATGCGGAGTCTTGTGGTCGTAGCCATGGGTTCGTTGCCCGCGAGGGCGCGTCGGACATTGTCAGCGGCGGCGGGGGAGCAGCAACGGCCGGATCGCGGTGAGGTTCCGACTTTCTGTGGGTGGGGCGGGATTGGTGCACGTCCGGGTCTGCGCGGGTGGACGGCCGGGCTAGACTGCGTAGACATCCCCAACCCAGGAGACTTGCAGATGCAGAAGCACACGACCGCGGTCGTCCAGGCGCTGCTGGCGGCCTCCCTCTTGCTCGCCCCCGGCCTGACGGCCCAGGGCGGGTCGACCGGTCCCGAGACCTTCTCGGCGATCCAAGAGGAGTTCGAGGCGGCCAACAAAGACTGGATGACGTCCTACCGAGAGGCGTCCAAGAGCGGCGCGAGCAAGGACGAGATGTCCAAGCTCATGGCTGCGCGCCCGAACGCCAAGGACTACGTCGCGCGCGTGCGCGCGATTGTCCGCGCCGACGCGTCGAGCGACGACGCCGGCGCCGCGGCGGCCTGGTTGATCTCGCGTGGCCGCGTCACCGGCGCCGACCTCGGCTTCGCGCTCGACGTGCTCGGCGAGCACCACATGGGGGGCGCGCACGTCCAGTCGGTGATGGGCGTGCTGTCGCGGAACCCGGGTCCAGCGGTCACGGTGTTCCTCGCCAAGGTGGCTGCGGGCGCCGAGGGCGACGACCTCGCGATGGCGCTGATGACGTCCGCCGAGCAGCTGAAGTCGGCGGCCGGCACGGCGCGCACGCTGGCCGCGGGCTCCGACGAGGACCTGGAGCGCTACGCCGGGTTCTACGGGGCGGAGGCCGTCGACGTGCTCCGCGCCGCGGACGCCGACGCGCTCGAGCAGCGCGCGGCGAAGCTGTTCGACCGTCTGGTCGCAGACGAGGCGCTGAGCGCGGTCGCCTATCGACGCAAGACCGTCGGGGAGGCGGCCGCGAGCGCGCTGTTCGAGCTGCGACACCTCACCATCGGCAAGGTCGCGCCCGACATCGTCGGTGAGGACCTCGACGGGACGCCGATGAAGCTCAGCGACTACCGCGGCAAGGTGGTGGTGCTCGACTTCTGGGGCGACTGGTGAGGCCCGTGCCGGGCCATGTACCCACACGAGCGGTCGCTCGTGAAGCGTCTCAACGGCAAGCCCTTCGCCCTGCTCGGCGTCAACTCCGATCGTGACCGCGAG
>JBMHDP010000319.1:0-8284 GCA_049889335.1 Planctomycetota bacterium | reverse complement strand
CACTGCGTCATGATCAACTACGCGCTCAGCCACCTGCAGCAACTGGAGCAGGAGAGCATCCACATCATCCGTGAGGTCGCCTCGGAGTTCGAGCGGCCGGTGATGCTCTACTCGATCGGCAAGGACTCCGGCGTCATGCTGCGGCTGGCGCAGAAGGCGTTCGCGCCCGCCAAGATCCCGTTCAAGATCCTCCACGTGAACACCACGTGGAAGTTCCGCGAGATGATCGAGTTCCGGGACCAGCTGGTGAAGGACCTCGACCTCGACTTCGTCGAGTGGATCAACCAGGACGGCGTCGACGAGGGCATCGGGCCGTTCACCCACGGCACCCAGCGCCACACGCACGTGATGAAGACCGAGGCGCTGAAGCAGGCCCTCAACGCCGGGGAGTACGACGCCGCGTTCGGCGGCGCCCGCCGCGACGAGGAGAAGAGCCGCGCCAAGGAGCGCGTGTTCAGCTTCCGCGACAAGTTCCACCAGTGGGACCCGAAGAACCAGCGGCCGGAGCTCTGGGACCTGTTCAACTGCGAGGTCAAGAAGGGCGAGTCGATCCGCGTCTTCCCGCTGAGCAACTGGACCGAGCTGGACGTCTGGCTCTACGTCTACAAGGAGAACCTGCCGATGGTCCCGCTCTACTTCGCCAAGGAGCGACCCGTCGTGCGCCGCAACGGCACGTGGATCATGGTCGACGACGACCGGATGCCGCTCGAAGAGGGCGAGACGCCCGAGATGAAGATGGTCCGCTTCCGCACGCTCGGCTGCTACCCGCTGACCGGCGCGGTCGAGTCGGAGGCCGACACGCTGCCGAAGATCATCGAGGAGATGCTGCGCAGCCGCGACTCGGAGCGGCAGGGTCGCGTGATCGACTTCGACGAGGGCGGCTCCATGGAGGACAAGAAGCGGGAGGGCTACTTCTAATGACCTACTCGAACCAACTGGACGAGCTCGGCATCGAGAAGTACCTCGATCGCTACGGCAACCGCGAGATGCTCAAGCTGCTGACCTGCGGCAGCGTCGACGACGGCAAGTCGACCCTCATCGGGCGGCTGCTGTACGACTCCGAGCAGGTGCACGACGACGTCCTCGAGGCGACCACCAAGGCGTCGTCGAAGTTCGGCACGACCGGCGAGGAGGTCGACCTCGCGCTGCTCGTCGACGGCCTGCAGGCCGAGCGGGAGCAGGGCATCACGATCGACGTCGCGTACCGCTACTTCGCGACCGACCGCCGGAAGTTCGTGATCGCCGACTGCCCCGGGCACGTGCAGTACACGCGCAACATGGCGACCGGCGCGTCCGCCTGTGACCTCGCGATCATCCTGATCGACGCCCGCTACGGGGTGCTCGAGCAGACCCACCGGCACTCCTTCATCTGCGCGCTGCTGGGTATCCAGCACTTCGTGATCGCGGTCAACAAGATGGACCTGGTCGACTACTCGCAGGAGAAGTTCGACGAGATCCGCGAGGCCTACAGCGAGTTCGCCGCCCGCCTGAACGTCAAGGACATCCACTTCATCCCGATGTCGGCGCTCAAGGGCGAGAACGTCGTCCACCGCGGCGAGAGCATGCCCTGGTTCCAGGGCTCGCCGCTGCTCGACCACCTCGACACCGTGCACGTCGCGTCGGACCGCAACCTCGTCGACCTGCGCTTCCCGGTGCAGAACGTGCTGCGCCCCAACCTCGACTTCCGCGGCTACGCCGGCACGCTGTCGTCCGGCGTCGTGCGCGTCGGCGACGAGGTGACCGCGCTGCCGTCCGGCAAGACGTCGAAGGTCAAGACCATCGAGACGTTCGACGGCAAGCTCGAGGAGGCGTTCGCCCCGATGGCCGTCGTCCTGACGCTCGAGGACGAGATCGACATCAGCCGCGGCGACATGATCGCCACGCCCAACAACGCGCCGGCGATCGCCAACGACGTCGAGGCGATGGTCGTCTGGTTCGACGAGAAGCCGCTCAAGGCGGGTCAGAACTACCTGATCAAGCACACGTCCGCGCAGACGTCGACGACCGTCGCCGACCTCCGCTACCGCACCAACGTCGGCACCCTCCGACGCGAGTCGGCCCCGGAGCTGCAGATGAACGAGGTCGGGCGCATCCACCTGCAGTGCTCACGGCCGCTCGCGGCCGACGCCTACAAGAACAACCGCGGCACCGGCGCCTTCATCCTGATCGACCGGATGACCAACGCCACGGTCGGCGCCGGCATGATCGTCGAGCGCAAGATCGCCAAGGACGCGCTGGCGCGCCGCAGCGACAGCCACGACGCGCGCAGCAACGTGCGCCTGCACGACAAGCGCAAGGTGTCCGCCGAGCAGCGCCGCGCCCGCCTGGGCCAGGAGCCGTTCACGCTGTGGATCACCGGCCTGCCCCGCGCGGGCAAGTCCTCGCTCGCCTACGAGCTCGAGAGCCGCCTGTTCGAGCAGGAGAAGTTCGTTCAGGTGATCGACGGCGAGATCCTCCGCATGGGCCTCAACCGCGACCTCGGGTTCAGCGGCGCCGACCGCTGGGAGAACCAGCGCCGCGCCGCCGAGCTCGCCGCGCTCAACAAGAACATGGGCGTCAGCACCATCGTCGCGCTGGTGTCGCCGCTCGGGTTCGAGCGCGACCAGGCCCGGGAGATCGTCGGGGACGGCTTCCTCGAGATCTTCTGCAACGCCTCGCTGGAGGTCTGTGAAGCGCGCGACGAGGACGGCCTCTACGCCCGCGCCCGCGCCGGCGAGATCGCGAACGTCACCGGCATCGACGCGCCCTACGAGGCGCCGCCGAACGCCGACCTCGTGCTCGACACCGACAAGGACACCCTCGAGGCCAACGTGCAGAAGGTCATCGACTTCCTCGCAGAGCGAGGCCTCCTGACCCGCTGACGCCTGATGCCCCCCGTCATCGAAGCCCGCGGGCTGAGCAAGACCTACCGCCTCTACGGCAACCCCTACGGTCGCCTGCTCGGCCTGCTGCCGTGGAACCGGGGGCGCCGCTACTACAAGGAGGTCCCAGCGCTCCAGGACGTGACCTTCGACGTCGCGCCGGGCGAGTGCGTGGGGCTGGTCGGCACCAACGGCGCGGGCAAGTCCACGCTGCTCAAGGTGCTGACGGGGACGACCTTCCCGACCGCAGGTCGCTACTCGGTGCGGGGCCGCGTGACGAGCCTGCTCGAGCTCGGCGCGGGCTTCCAGCGCAACTTCAGCGGCCGCGCGAACATCTATATGAACGCGGCGATGATGGGCTTCTCGCGCAAGGAGGCGAAGAAGAAGGTCGACGAGATCATCGAGTTCAGCGAGCTGGGCGAGTTCATCGACGCGCCGCTGCGGACCTACTCCTCGGGCATGAACGCGCGCCTGGGCTTCAGCGTCGCGGTGTCCGCCGACCCCGACATGCTGATCCTCGACGAGATCCTGGCCGTCGGGGACATGAACTTCCGCAAGAAGTGCATCGACAAGATCCTCGACTACAAGCAGCGGGGCAAGTCGCTGTTCTTCTGCTCGCACTCGCTCTACGACGTCCGGCAGATCTGCGACCGGGCGGTGTGGCTCCGCAAGGGACGCGTGCAGATGGTCGCGGACGCGGTCACCGTCACCAACGAGTACGCGACCCACGAGAACCGGATCGCCGAGGGCAGCGACGAGATGCCGTTCGTCGACGTCCAGGACGCCGAGGGCAAGAACCACCCGCGCATCATGGGCGCGCAGCTGCTCGACGGCGAGACGGGCGCGCCCCGCACGACCTTCGCGCCGGGTGACAGCGTCGTCGTCCGCGTGCACGTGCGCAACGCGCCCCGCGAGCGGCTGACGCTCGCGATCGGCGCGATGCGGACCGACGGGACCCTCTGCTTCGCGCACACGACGCAGTTCGCGGGCGAGGTCTTCGACTTCGAGGAGGGCCACGTCAGCCTCCGGCTCGACAACCTGCGGCTGCTTTCCGGTGAGTTCACTCTCCCGATCTGGCTGTTCGACGAGCAGGGCGTGCACCGCTTCCACGAGCGCCCCGCGAACGAGACGCTGATCGTGCAGAACCGCACCAAGGACCTCGGCCTGTTCCTGCAGGACCACAGCTGGGAGCTCGAGCCCGGCGCGGAGGAGCGGCCGTGACCCTCGTCCGGACCTACGACACCGAGGCCCGCGCGGCGGGCTTCGGGACGCGGCTGCGCGCCCTCGCCGGCTTCCCGCACCTGATCTGGCAGAACCGGAACATGGTCGCGAACTTCTTCCAGCGCGACCTGATGAGCCGCTTCCACGGCTCGCTGCTCGGCGCCTGGTGGATGCTCGTGCAGCCGCTGTTCATGTTCGCGGTCTACTACGTGATCTTCGGGCTGCTCTACCGACGCGGCGGCGAGGACCCGGTCGAGTTCGCGCTCTACATGTTCTCGGGCGTCGTCGCCTTCCACGCGCTCAACGAGGCGCTGACGGCGAGCTGCGGCGTCGTCGTCGGGAACGGCAACCTCGTCAAGAAGGTCGCGTTCCCCTCAGAGGTGCTGCCGATCCCGTCGGCGCTGGTCTCGCTGATCCTCTACCTGGTCGGCGCGGCGGTCGTCACGGCGATCGGCGTCGCGACGGGCAAGTTCACGCCCGGGCTCCAGCTGCTGTTCCTGCCGGTGGTGCTCGTCCTGCAGCTGTTGCTCACGCTCGGGCTGGGGCTGTTCCTCGCCAACGCCAACGTCTTCATCCGCGACGTGCAGCAGGTCTGGCGCATCTTCTCGATGGCGTGGTTCTTCCTCTCGCCGGTGTTCTGGCACCCCGCGATGATGGAAGAGCTCATCGGAGACCCGGCGCTGACGTCGCTGGCCTTCCAGGCGAACCCGGCGTTCTCGCTGCTGATGGCGCAGCGGATCGCGCTGGGCGGCGAGCTCCCCGCGCTCGGGATCACCGGCTTCTGGGGCCACGTCGGCGCGCTCGCGATCTGGGCGTTCGCGGCGCTGCTGATCGGCCACGTGACGTTCACGGCCAACAAGCACAAGCACGCCGACATCGTCTGAGCGCCGGCGCGCGAAGACGAGCGACGGCGCGCGACGGTCCGCTACGCGCCGACGGCCGCGAGGCCCGCCAGCACCCGCTCCTTCAGCCAGGGGCGACAGACGACCAGCTCGTCGTTGCGGGCGTTGTCCTGGTTGTAGCGGTGCGCCGCGCCGTCGAAGCGGCACACCTCGTAGCCCGCGGCGCGCGCGATCACCTCCGGGGCGCAGGTGTCCCACTCCTTCAAGCCGACCTTGTGCACGTAGATGTCGGCCTTGCCGAACAGCAGCATCGAGACCTTGAAGCCGACGCTGCCGCACGGCACCAGCTCGGCGTCGCCCATCCCGGCGGCGAACTGCTGCATCCACTCGGGCGTGTGGCTGCGGCTCGCGACCAGGCGGAGCCTGCCGTCGCCGGCGGCGCCCGGGTCCTCGACGAACGCGCTGGGCCAGTCGCCCTCGTCGCCGAGCACCGCGGCCTCGCGGCGCGCGTCGACGTCGGTCGCCGTCAGGACGCGGCCGACCGACGGCAGCGCGACCGCGCCGAGAACCGGCTGCTCGTCGACGGCGAGGCCCACGTGCACCGCCCAGTCGTGCCGCCCGGTCGAGTACTCCTTGGTGCCGTCCAGCGGGTCGACGATCCAGGCCACGCGATTCTTGGTCCGCTCCAGGTCGTCCTTGGTCTCCTCGGACAGGATCGCGTCGTCGGGGTAGCGGCCGAAGATCGCGCCCTGCAGGTAGCCGTCGGCGGCCTGGTCCCCGACGTTGCCGAGGATCTTGGGGTCCTCCCACTTGCCGCTCTCTCGGAGCGAGAGCAGGCGCGCGCCGGCGGCGCGCGCGACGGCGACCGCGAAGTCGAGGCGGGAGGAGAGGTCGGAGGCGTCGAGCATGGCGAGGCGGCGTGAGAATCAAGCGGGGCGAAAGGGGAACACGAGCGGCGTCACGAGGACCGTGACCACCCCGAGCAACAGCGTCAGCGGGACGCCTGCGCGGAGAAAGTCGACGAAACGATACCCGCCCGGGCCGTAGACCATCAGGTTGGTCTGGTAGCCGATCGGCGTCGCGAAGCAGGCGGAGCCGCCCATCATGACCGTCACGACGAACGGCCTGGGGTCGAGGCCCGCGGCCTGCGCCGTGGCGACGGCGACCGAGAACATCAGCGCCACCGCGGCGGTGTTCGAGATCGCGGACGTCAGCGCCGCCGTGCCGAGGAAGGTCGCGACCAGCAGGCCGCGGGGTGAGCTGCCGCAGCAGCTGGTCACGCAGTCGGCGAGCACCGCGGCCGCGCCGCTCTGCTCGATCGCAGCGCCGAGCCCGAGCGACGCGCCGATGACCGTCAGCACGCTCCAGTCGACGCCGCGGCGACCCTCGGTCACCGTGCAGCACCGCGTGGCGACCATCGCGGCCGCAGCCAGCAGCGCGGCGACCGTCATGGGGTAGAGGCCGGCCGTCGTCAGGGCGACCATGGCCACGAGCACCGCGATCGCGACCGGGGCCCGGCGGTGGTTGCGGGGAGCGGAGTCCTCCAGCGATCGGACCAGCAGGAAGTCGCTCGACCGTCCGGCGCGCACGTCGAAGCCAGGGTCCGCCTCCACGAGCAGCAGGTCGCCTGGCTGGAGCCGGATCTCCCCGACCTTGGCCCGGACGCGCGCGCCGTTGCGGGACACCGCGATGACCGCGCCGTGGAAGCGCGTGCGGAAGCCCGCTTCGCGCACCGTCGTCCCAGAGAGCACCGACGTATCGGCGACCACGGCCTCGAACAGGCGCCGACGGTGCCGCGGCGAGCTGAGTTTGAAGACCTGATCGGTCGCGACCACGAAGCCGCGCGCCTGCACGAGGTCGCGGATCGAGTCGACGACGCCCGCGAACAGCAGCCGGTCCCCCTCGCGCAGCACCCGCTCGGGGGCGACCGGCGCGAGCAACTCGGCGCCCCGCTCGATCTGAATCAGGAAGCCGCCCGGCACGTTGCGCAGGCCGGCCTCGTCGACGGTCTTGCCCGCCATCGGGCTGCCTTCGGGCACCAACAGCTCGAGCGTGTACTCGCGCGCGTCGTCCATGGCCGCGTCCCGCCCCGAGTGATCGGGCAGCAGCTGCGGCCCGAGCCACCAGAGTACGCCGCCGCAGACCAAGGCCGCGGGCAGGCCGACGAGGCTGATGTCGAACATCGCCAGCGGCGTCATCGCAGGATCTGCCATCACCAGCCCGGCGACGACGAGGTTGGTGCTCGTCCCGATCAGCGAGCAGGTGCCGCCGAGGATCGCCGCGTAGCTCAGCGGGATCAGCAGCCGCGACGCCGGCACCTGCAGGCGCTTACCCCAGTCTTGCACCGCAGGGATCATCATCGCCACGACCGGCGTGTTGTTGAGGAACGCGCTGAGGCCCGCGACGGGCGCCATCACGCGCACGAGCGCGCCGCGCTCGGTGCGCGGGCGACCGAGCAGCCCGGACGCGATCCAGTCGATGGCGCCGGTCTCGCGCAGCCCGACCACGACGACGAACAGCGCCGCGACGGTCAGTACGCCAGGGTTCGCGAACCCCTGGATCGCTTCCTCCACCCCGATCACGCCGACCTGCCAGCCCGTGGTCGTCGGCAGCGGCGTGGCCATCACCGCCGTCAGCGCGGCCATGAAGATCCCGTCGGGGGCCACCCTGGTGAACCCCAGCAGCAGCAGCGTCCCGACGAGCACGGCGAGGACGAATCCGACCTCCAGGGTCATGTTCGCGCCGTCAGCTCCCGACCACGGCGGCGGGCCGCGGCGCAGAACGGACACCCCGCTGCGGCTCTTCCGCCGCGGGCAAGGACGGCAGCTCGACCGTCGGCTCGGCCCCTGCGCTGCTCGCGATCGCTTCGATCACAGCAGCAGCCGCGGCCCAAGGAGACGCGCCGGGCTCCGCCTGGGTAGACGAGGCCGCCTCGGCGCAGTCGGGCAGCGCGACAGCGTCCGGGGCGACGTGCACCTCGGTCACCGCCCGCCCTGCGGAGGTGACCGCGCGGCGCGCGCGCTCCTCCGGCACGACGACGACGTCAGCCTCTGTCGCGACGTGCGGCGTGAGCGCGAGGGGTTGTGCTGGTCTGCCGGCGTCGACGTGGACCGCCCAGCGGCGGCAGGCCGGCCGATCTGCGCGGCTCGGACTGCCGGTGGAGAGCCATAGGTCGACGCGCCCAGGGTTCCGAGAGAGCGCCGACTCCAGCTCCGGAGCGCGTTCGCGCAGCCACGCGAGGTCGCGCCGGATGGATCCCCGCGGCACGACGCAGAGGTCGACGTTGCCGCGCGCGAGGAGCGCGCGACCGATCTCGAGGATCCGCTCGGAGTCGATCGACGACTCGAACACCGGCCCCTC
>JBMHDP010000318.1:0-18285 GCA_049889335.1 Planctomycetota bacterium | reverse complement strand
CGCCGTGCTCGCGGAGACGGCGGGCGCGGTCGTCGTGGCGAAGCCGGCCGGGACGCCTTCCGTGCCGTCCCGGCACGGCGACGAGCGCGGCGTACACGGCTCGCTCGCCGACCTGCGCCCCGACGACGACCTGCGCATCGTGCACCGGCTCGACCGCAACACCTCCGGATGCCTCGTGCTCGCCAAGGGCCTGGACGCGGCGCGGCACCTCGACGAGCAGTTCCGCGGCCGCCGTGTCCAGAAGAGCTACGTCGCGCTGGTGTCGGGAGTGCCGCATCGCGAGGCCTTCGTCGTCGACGCGTGGCTCGGGCCCGATCGCAGGCGTCCGGGCATGGTGCGGGTGGTGCCGGAGGGCAAGAAAGGCGGGCGGGCGGCTCACACCGAGGTCTCGGTCCGCGCGCGGTTCCGCCGTCACGCCCTGCTGGACCTGCGGCCGACCACGGGACGGGGTCACCAGCTGCGCGTCCACCTGCAGTCGGAGGGGCACCCGATCGTCGGCGACGAGGACTACGGCGGAGAACGCTTGCTGCTGTCGCGGCTCAAGCCAGACTACAGGCAGCGCGCGGGCGTCGACGAGCGCCCGCTGCTCCAGCGGATGTTCCTGCACGCCGAGCGCGTGCAGTTCCAGGACATCGACGGCGTCGAGGTAGACGTCACAGCCCCCTTGCCCGAAGACCTCGCGGTCGCGCTGCGACACGTCGAGAAGCACGCCAGCGCGCGGAGACCCCATTGCGACTGAAGACCACGCCTGACGACTTCCGCGTCCGCGAGCTGCTCGAGTGGGAGGAGGTGCCCGACGGGGACTTCGTCGTGCACCGGCTCCACAAGGAGAAGCTCTCGACCCCCGAGGCGCTGGCGACGATCTCGCGGGACGCGGACGTCGACCGCGCCAAGATCGCCTACGCCGGGCTCAAGGACCGGCAGGCGGTCACCGACCAGTTCGTGACCATCGAGCGCCGCGCGGTCGAGCTCAAGCTGGCCAACCTGCGCTTGACGCCGTGCGGCACCACGGACCGGCCGATCACGTCGAAGCAGTCGGACGGCAACGCGTTCACGGTCGTGGTGCGGGACCTGCGCCCGACCGAGGCCGCCACCCTGCGCCGCAGCCTGCCCTCGCTGGTCAAGACGGGGTTCCCGAACTACTTCGACGACCAGCGGTTCGGCAGCCTCCGGCACGGCCAGGGCTTCCCGATGCAGAGCGTGCTGCACGGCGAGTTCGAGCGCGCGCTGCAGCAGCTGGTCGCCGAGCCGTCGCCCGTCGCGATCAGCGGCGACGTCAAGCTCAAGCGGGCGCTGCAGCTCCGATGGGGGGACTGGGAGGCGTGCCGACGGATCGCGCGGGGCCCGGCGTACGAGCCGCTGTTCGACCACCTGTGCAACCACCCGCGGGACTTCCGCCGCGCGCTGCAGTTTGTGCCGCTGCGGCTGCGGGTGATCCACGCCTTCGCGTTCCAGAGCTTCCTCTGGAACCGCGCGGTCAGCAACCTGCTGCGATCCGGCGTGCGGGGCGCGCAGCGCCTGCGGCTCTCGACCCTCGCCGGCGACCTGCTGGCGTGGAAGTACCTCTCGCCCGAGCGCGAGGAGAAGCTCAAGGCGATGCGCACGCCCCTGTTCGGGATCGACGGAGACGGCGGCAGCCCGCCGTTCAAGAAGGCGATGATCGAAGAGTTGAAGCGCGCGCAGCTGCGCCGCAGCGACTTCGTCGAACACGAGGTGCCGGGGATGATCTGGAAGCACGAACAGCGCGACGCGTTCGTCAAGCCGCGCGACGTCGCGGACGTGCGCATCGAGCCGGACGAGATCCACGAGCGCCAGGTCAAGGCGACGCTGCAGTTCTCGCTGCCGCGCGGCGCGTACGCGACGATGTTGATCAAGCGGCTGTTCGCGCCGAGCTTCTACAGCCGGCCGAGCGATCGCGCCGAACCACCGGAGCCGCGCGGCCGCGGCGGGCGTGACCTGCGCCCGCGCTCGGTGCTCCGCTACGACGACGATCAGGACGGACAATGAGCGAGAAGACGTTGGGTATCATCGGCGGGTCGGGCCTCTACGACCTGCCGGGCCTCGAGGACCGGGAGACCGTCTCGGTCGAGACGCCGTTCGGCAAGCCCAGCGACGAGCTGGTGACCGGCACCCTGCACGGGGTGAGGATGGCCTTCCTGCCGCGGCACGGCCGCGGCCACCGCCTCGCGCCGAGCGAGCTGCCCTTCCGCGCCAACATCCACGCGATGAAGCAGCTCGGCATGGACGCGGTCGTCGGGATCTCCGCGGTCGGCTCGATGAAGATCGACCTGCGCCCCGGCGAGCTCGTGCTGGTCGACCAGTTCATCGACCGGACCCGCGGGCGGACCCAGGAGTCGACCTTCTTCGGCGACGGCTGCGTCGCGCACGCCCACTTCGCGGACCCTATCTGGGAGCCGCTGCGGCAGGTCGCGCTCAAGGCGGCCCGCGCGGCCGGCGCCGTCGCCCACGACGGCGGCACCTACCTCTGCATGGAGGGGCCGCTGTTCAGCACGCGGGCCGAGTCACGGCTCTACCGGAGCTGGGACGTCGACGTGATCGGGATGACCAACCTGCAGGAGGCCAAGCTCGCCCGTGAAGCCGAGATCGCCTACGCAACGGTCGCCCTGGTGACGGACTACGACTGCTGGCACGAGGTCGAAGGCGACGTGGACGTCTCGGCGGTGCTCGCGGTGCTCAAGGCCAACGCCGACCTCGCGCAGCGCACGGTGGTGGAGTTGGCCAAGGGCGTCGCTGAGCTGGACGCGCCGATCCGCGCGGCGGGCTGCATGGAGCACGCCGTAATGACGGCGCCCGACCGGATCACACCCGACGCCCGGCGGCGCCTCGAGCTGCTGATCGGTAAGTACCTGGGCTGAGCTCCGGGGCCGCACGCGGGCGGGGCTCCACGGCGCCGTCGGCGTAGATGCCGCGGAAGGCTCGTCGCCTACCGTCTCCCAGCGACAAGGAACCTCTATGCCGATGATCGCCTGCGAGAGCTGTGACGCGTTCAACCCCTCGACCGCTGCGGTCTGCGTCGAGTGCGGCGCTCGTTTGCAGCCTGACGCGGCGCGTCCGCAGCAGCCAGGCGCCGCGCCGCCGCCGTTGCCGTCTGGGCCGCGGCGCTCGGGCGGCGGAGCCCCCGCCGCGCGCGCCCCTTCGCCTCGTCGTAGGCACGAGGTGAAGAGTCGCGCGGATCGCGTCGCGGAGGAGGGCGCCGCCGGCCGCGCGCAGCTCCGCAGCCGCGCGGCGCGTGACCGTGGCAACGCCGCTGCGCTGCGGCTGATCCTGGTGGGCGTCCTGGCCGCTGGCCTCGTCGCTGTGGCTGGGTGGTTCCTGACGCGGCCCGAGCCCGTCGACGGGGCGGTCGAGTCGTTCGCCCAGAAGTGGGCGGCGGGAGACGGCGCGGGCATCGTCGCGATGGTCGACGGCGGCAGCGCGCGCGCTGCGTCGCGCTTCGAGGACGACCTCGCGCGGCGCGGCTGGTCGGCGTCGCCGCCGGCGTTGGGGGAGCTGGTGATCGAGCGTGACGACGTGCGACCTGCCGCGGTGTGGGCGTGCGCCGGCGGGGAGCTGATGGTGCGCTGGCGACGTGGGCCGAACGGAGGCTGGCAGATCTACTCCTATCGCATGCCGGACTGGGAGCCGCCGACCGTCTCGCCAGCGGTCGAGGCGTTCCGGGTCGCCTGGGCGAGCGGTGGCGTCTCCGGCCTGCAGGCCCTCACCCGGGATCCGGGGGGGCGAGTCGCTCAGGGAATCGCGCGGCTGCTCGATGGGCGGGGCTGGTCCCAGTCGCGTCCGCAGCTCAGCGAGGTCTACGTCGACGCCGAGCGTGGCCGCAGCAAGGTGCGCTTCCGGCTGGCTGGCAACATCCTGAAGGTGACGTTCGAGTACTGGCACCCGCGTTGGCGCGTCACCGGGATGAAGCTGCCCGAGCGCTAGCGCGTCGCCGCGCCGGGCAGGACCGGCTGGACCCAGGCCTGGCGCGGCTGCCCTTCCCAGACCGGATTGTCCGCGGCCGTCGACGAGGTCACGGTCGCCCGCACGAACAGCTCGTCGCCGCGCGCGGTGTAGCTGGGCCGGCGTCCCTCGACCCGCGCGAGCACCTCGCCCGGCTCCCCGTCACGACGCGTGCCGACGAACTCGGTCACGTAGCGCGCGTCGCCCTGGGCCGCGATGTCGATCGTCATGGTGCGCCCGTCGAAGGTCACCTGGTCGAGGACGACGCCGCTCGACGCGTAGAAGTCGCCTGCCTCGATGGCTTCGAGCAGCGCTTCGGGCGTGCAGGCGCGCGCGCGGACCATCACCCAGCCGCGGCCGGGCGTCGAGCCCGACGCGTTGTGGTAGTTGTGGCAGTCGTCGGTGCCGAGCCCGTACAGCAGCGGCGCGTCCAGGTCGCGGCGGCGGGTGGTGTTGGCGATGTCCCAGAGGCGCTCGGTGCCGGGGCGCGCGTCGTCGCCGCGGTGGTTCACGCTCGGGTGGCCGTTCCACACCTCGAAGAACCGCTCCTCGGTCACCTGCGCGATGTCGTCCGCGGTCACGCCCCAGCCGAAGTTGGGGTGGTTGAGGTGGGCGAGCACGGGCCGGCCGTTGGCTTCGGCGTGCGCTGTGACGGCGCGCATGGTCTTGCGGATGACCTCCTGCACGCTCTCGCCCTGCTGCGGGTCGACCTTCGACGCGACGTTGCTCGCGTTGATGTGGATGGGCTTCGACTCGAACGAGGAGGTGACCTCCTCCGCGGGGATCAGCAGCAGGTCCTCGAACAGCGGCGCGAACTCGTCCAGCCGCTTGAGCCGCACCTCCAGCTTGCCGTCCCGCTGACGTTCGTCGACCCACTCGGCGCCGAAGCGCGCGCGGTAGTCGGCGAGCGCGGTGCGGCCGCCCCGCCGGACCACCGCGTCGTTCTGCATCCACTTCTCGTGATCGGCGAGCACGTTGTGGTCGGTCAGCGCGAGGAAGTCGTAGTCACGCTCGGCGTACCAGGCGACGACCATCTCCGGGAAGTGGTTGCCGTCGCTCCACAGGGTGTGGGTGTGCAGGTTGCCCTTGTACCAGCGGGGCGGCGCGCTCTCGCAGGCGACGAGCGCGAGCAGGGCGGAGAGCGCGAGGAGCGTACGGGTCGTTCGAGTCTGCATGGCGGTTACTTGGATCCTCGCGGGGTGACGACGTCTCGGTGCCGGAGCTCGCCCGAGGTGTCGATGTGGCTCAGCACCAGCCGCGCGCTGTCGCCGTCGGGCTCGGCGCGGCAGTGCAGGAAGCCGCCGCGGATGCGGAGGTAGTCGTGCTGGTCGGTGCGCTGCTTCTTGTTGAAGCCGCCGGCGTGCTCGTCGGTCGCCGCGCCGCAGCACCACTCGCGCAGGCCGGTCTTGGGGTCGTGGGACGCGTACTGCCAGTGGCGGTCCCCGCAGACGACCTGGACATCGTGCTCGGCGAGCAGGGCCCGCAGCCAGTCGCCCTCGGTCGCGAAGCCTCGGTTGGCGTGGTTGTCGTTCTTGCTCTTGCGGTCGGGGCCGACGATCGGCGTCGCGGAGACCACGACCTTGAACGTCGCGTCGCTCGCCTGGAGCGTGCGCTCCAGCCATGCGCGCTGGTCTTTGCCCAAGATGGTCTTGTCGGCGCCGTCTTTCATGCGGTTCGGCGAGCGGAACTCCCGCCCTTCTAGGAACCAGACCTCGAGCAAAGCACCCCAGCGCACGCTGCGGTAGGGGAGGCCGGACAGCAGCGGCAGCTGCTCGCGGTAGAGCGCGAGGCCCTGCTCCCAGTCGAGCTCGCCGTACGTCTGGCCCGGCCAGCAGTCGTTCTTCAGGGTATCGTGGTCGTCCTTGACGAAGTAGGCGCCGACCTGCGCGTGGAAGTCGCGCTGCAGCGGGAGCCCGTAGAAGCGGTTCCACTTGAAGCGCGCGAGCGCGGGCGTGTCGGCCCAGGGCTTGGGCTTGTCGTAGTAGATCGTGTCGCCGCAGTGCGCGACGAAGTCCGGCGCGATGTCGCGCATGTGGCCGTAGATCCGGTGGCCCCGGTCGTCGGCGTCCCGGCGGTGGTAGTCTTGGCACGCGATCACACAGAACGACACCTCACGGCGCTCGGCCGCAGGCGGCGGCAGCTGGAAGGCGCCGGCCTTGCTGCAGGTCGGCGCCGCGCTGCCGGCGGGCCGGCCTTCGGCGACGAAGCGGTAGCGCGCGCCGCGCGCGAGGTCGGTCAGCTCGAACGTGTGGGCGGCGTTGGTCGCGAGCGTGACCTCGGTCCAGGCCGTAGCAGCTGCGTCCTGCTCGCGGCCCTCGGGCCAGTAGCGCACGCGGACGTCGCCGCGCGCACCGGGGACGGCGCCGGCCATCTGCGCGAGCGTCGCACCGTCGGGCAGCTGGTCCTCGTGCGGCTTGCGCTGGGGGAACGCGAGGGCCGCTTGGTCGGCTGCTGTGACGGCGGTCAGGCGGACCCACACGGCGCAGCGATCCGCCCGGGCGTCGCCGACCTTGACGCCGTTTCCGAGGTGGACGGACGCGGGCGCGGCGGTCTGTCCGGGCGCCGCGCACGCGATCGACAGCACGAGGAGGATGAGGGTTCGCACGCGCAGACCATACTCCGCGAGGGGTGCCGCGCTCGCGCCTCTGCGCGCGGACGCGCCGGTCCCACCGACGGCTCGGCGGGGCGGCGGTCCGGCGCAGGACCGCGCTTGAACTGCGGACCGCCTTGGCTAAGGTTTCGGCCCCCCAAAGGTCGAATCCTGGGGAGCAGGCCTCGATAGCTCAGTTGGTAGAGCAAGTGACTGTTAATCACTGGGTCGCAGGTTCAAGCCCTGCTCGAGGCGCCAATCGATGACGAACGGCCGCGCTCCTGAGAGCGCGGCCGTTTTTCTTTGGGAGGCTGCCTGGCCGGCGCCGGCTAGCGCCCGGCGTCGGCCTGCGGCCCGTAGAGGTTCAGCTCGTGGACGGACCACCACAGTCCGCCCTTGCGCCCCTTCTGGGTGACCTTCAACCAGCGGGTCGTCACGGGCGCGAAGGTGATGCGGGAGCGCTCGCGGCTGCCGGTCCCGCGCGCGATCGGCGCGCTCCACGTCTCGCCGTCCTCGGACGTGCGGACCTCGTAGCGCTTGGGCCAGTCGCCGGGGGAGCCCGACGTGTCGAGGTCGATCTCGGCGATCTCCTCGGCCTCCGGGAGCTCGATCACCAGCCACGTCCCGGGCCGCTGGGTCTCGCCGGTGGTCCAGCGCGTCGACGGGTCGCCGTCGACGCAGCCGCCGAGGTCCTGCTGGTTGCGATCCGAGGTCAGCTTCCAGCGCGCGCGGCCCTCGAGCACCGGGTCGTACGGCTTCAGCTCGGCGAGCGTCCACGGCTCGGTCCGGTCGGCGCAGGCGGCGCGCACGGCTTCGACCTGCGCCGGCGTGACGCGGGCGGCCTCGTTGCCCCAGCTGTTGCGCACGTAGGTCAGCACGTCCGCGATCCAGGCGTCGTCATTCATCGACATCGACGCCATCGCGGCGATGTAGGTCTCGCCGTCGACCGGCCCCTGCAGCCCGTTGAGCACGATGCGTCCGAGCCGCTCGTGGGAGCCGAGCACGCGCGGCGACCCGATCAAGGTCGGCGCCTGCTTCAAGGCCGGCGCGCCGACGACCGGAGCACCCTCCCCGTCGCTGCCGTGGCAGGTGAAGCAGAGCGACCGGTAGATCGTCGCGCCCCGCTCCATCGCGGCGGCGAGCGCCGCGTTCTCCGCCGCGATCGCGGCCTGCCGCGCGGCCTCTTCGGCTTCGCGCGCGATGCGCTCGAGGAAGCCCTTGGCGGTCCCCTGGACCGCGGCGTTGTCCGGATGCGCCGCCAGCACGCTGCGCACCAGCGCTTCGCGGCCGGGCATTTCGGTGTAGAGCGCGGTCCGCACGACCTGCAAGACGACCTGCAGGTCCTCGTCCTGGGCCAGCGCGACGACCGCGTCCCGCACAGCGGCGTTCGGCGCCGCGGTCAGGAAGCGCTCGCTCGCGCGCAGCGCCGCGGCCCGCAGCCGCGCGTCTGGGTCACCGAGGCAGACAAGCGCGTCCTCGACCTGCCAGGCGTCGAGGCCGTGGAGCGTCCACATCGCGTGCAGCCGCGCCAGCGGGTCCTGGTGGCGCCGCATCATGCGGCGCAGGGCCGGCGCGACGGCGCGGTCGCCGCGGACGACTAGCAGCTTCTGCGCGTTGTCGCGCCACCAGCCGTTGGGGTGCGCGAGGTGCGCGACCAGCGCCGCGCTCGGCTCTCCGAGCATGCGGGGGCGCGGGCCGCGCTCGAAGTCCTCGTGGACCAGCCTGTAGATGCGGCCGCGGCCGATGTTCTGGTCGAGGCCGTATTCCTGGACCACGCCGCGCAGGTAGCTGCCCTTCCGCACCCAGTTGCCCTCCTGGATGATGCCGCGGTACATGTCGACGATGTAGAGCGTGCCGTCGGGCGCGGTGTAGGTGTTGATCGGTCGAAAGTTCGCGTCGTCGGTGCGGAGGAACTCGGACCGCGCGTGGGGGTTGCGGAGCACCCTCGTCCCGTCCTCGTCGTGAACGGTGGCGCGCCGGATCAGGCGCCCGACGGGTTCGGGGACGAACAGGTTGCCGCGTAGCTCCGCGGGCAGCCGGTCGCCGCGGAAGACGCTCTGCCCGCAGCAGCCCGTGAAGTGGTTGAGCGAGCCGTCGTCACGGACCCGACGGAGGCCGCCCTGCACGTCCGGGATGTCGTCGATCGGCCAGCACTCGTGAAAGCCCTCCTCCAGCTGACCGGGTAGTCCGAGCTTGCCGTACTGGAGGTTCTGCTGGAAGTTCGACGCGACCACCTCGCCGCCGGCGCGGGAGTAGAAGCACTGGCCCCAGTCGTCGTGCGTCATGCCCCACTGGCCGTCGCCGGCCGGCATCGGGTGGGCCTCGATCCGACCGTCGCGCCAGCGGTAGCGCCGGTTCGTGTAGGTGACGTAGAGGAAGTTGTCGACGTTCCAGTCCAGGCCGGTCGGCTGGTGCTCCAGGTTGCCGCCGCGCCCGCCGCCTTCGAACACGAGCTGCTTGTCGTCGGCGACCCCGTCGCCGTCGGTGTCGCGGTAGAGGTGGAGGTCGAGCGTGCCGGTCTCGCGCACGACCAGTCCGTCCTGCAGCGGCAGCAGCATGCGCGGAAGCACCAGGTCGTCGACGAACACCGTGTGGTGGTCCATGCGGCCGTCGCCGTCGGTGTCCTCCAATCGGCTGACGCGGCTCTTCGGCGCGAGCTCGTCGTTGCCGTCGATGTCCTGCATGTAGGTCCGCATCTCGGCGACGTACATGCGGCCGTCGCCGTCCCAGGCGAGGACCGCGGGCTCGTGGATCATCGGCTCGCTCGCGACGAGCTCCAGGCGGTAGCCGGGGGGGAGTTGGATCGAGGCCATGGCCTCGATCGGCGACCGGGGTCGCGCCCGCGCGACCTTCTCGGGGACGGGCTCGCGCGCGCCGGTGTCCTGCGCTGCCAGCGCGACGGTGAAGAGCGAGAGGGCCAGCGGAGCGGGGCGCATGCAGGGATCGTAGCAGGCGCCTCGGATCGCCGCCCGCCTGCGCGCGCTCCTCGACGTTGCGGCGCAGCGGTCGATCCGCTCTGCTCTCGAGACGATGGCGACGGATGCGGGGTGTGCGATCTGCGGCGCGGTCGTGTCCGAACCGCCGGGGGCGGCGGTCACGCCGGTCGCGGCCGTACGCGCCTTCGTCGAGGACCGCGCGCTCGCTGGCGGTGCGCTGTGTGCTGCGTGCCGCTGCGGCGCGGTCCCGTCGCCCTGCGTCAGCCTGTGCACGCTGGACGAGGCCAAGGAGGTCTGCCGCGGCTGCGGCCGCACGGTCGCCGAGATCGCCGGGTGGTCCGGAATGAGCACGGCCGAGCGCTGCGCGGTGCGGCTGCGCCTGCGACCGTCGACGAGATGAGCCGCGCGCTCCCAGCCCTGCCGAGCTAGGCTCCGAGCATGTCCGATCCCGCCGCGCCTCCTCCGCTGCCGCCGCTCCCCCCGCGCCGGGAGCCCGCGCCGAAGCGGAGCTTCTGGAGGACACCGCTGGGCGTGCTCTCGATCCTGGTCTGCGCCGGCGCGGGGCTCGTGTTCGTCGCGTTCGCGTCGTTCGGCGTCGCGCTCGAGCTCGGGTACTTCCCCGGGACCGCGGCCGTCTCCGGCGCCGACCTCCCCGAGCGTGTGGTGACCCTGCTGCGGGACGAGGGCGTGATCGAAGCAGACGAAGAGGTGCTCTACTTCTACGGCGGCGGCCTGTTCGACTACATGGAGGATGGCAACCTCTGCACCGACCAGCGCGTGATCAGCTACTGGACCGACGGCGGAGAGCTCTACGTCGAGGCTGCTGCCTACGCCGACATCGTCGACGTGGAAGTCGATCCGTCCGACGGGTGGTTGGTCGACGCGACCATCGACGTCGAGGTGCGCGACGGCGACGTGATCACCCTCTACGTCGCGGGGGAGGGCGGAGGAGACGAGGCGTTCGAGGCAGCGCTGCGACGCGCCTGGCGCCGCGGCCGGTAGCCTTCGCCCTCAGCGCTTCGTCGGCGGCAGCAGCGCGAACTCCGACAGGCCCAGCTGGCCGTTCCGCTTGACGCGGTCGACGAACCGGAGCTTGAGCGAGCGCATCTTGCGGGCCTTGGGGAGCGTGAAGAGCACGGGCTCCAGCGAGTCGGCCGGGACCTCGACGCGCGTCCAGCGCCGACGGTCGTTGCCGACCGCGAACTCGATCGCGAAGGTGTCGTAGCGGCCGACCTCGCGCTCGTGCTGGGCGAGCCCGGTGAACATGATGCGGTCGACCTTCTGCGCCTTGCGCCAGGAGAACGTCACGGTCGGGCTCTCGTCCTCCGGCGCGGCGACCCAGCGCCGTGACTCGAAGCCGTCGATCAGGTTCACGCCTTGGTTGCGGGGCGCCTCGCTGGAGACCGTCACCTTCGCCTTCTGCACCCGCAGCACGTTGTCGCGGTAGGCGTTGGTCGCCGTCTGCATCCAGGGCTCGAGCACGTCGCGGATGCGGACCTCCATCCAGTCCGAGGTCAGGTCCTCGACGTGGGCGTCCTCGCCGGGGATCGCGTCGTTGCTCAGGACCCGCAGCTTGGCGCGGATCTTGTGCGTGCCGCGGCCGATGGCCTTGTCGCGGTAGAGGTAGGTCTCGGTGTTCCAGGTGCGCGTGGGGTCGGCGGCGACCTTGCCGAGCACGTTGCCCTTCTCGTCTTCGTAGGTGACCGACTCGACGCGGAGCCCGAACTGGCTGTGCAGGTCGAGCAGGTCCTTGCCGAAGCCGTCGATCCAGAGCGACAGCGGCTGCTGGCCGGCGCCGCGCAGGCGCACGTCGCTGTCGTCGCCGCCGACCGCGAAGCTGTGCGTGTCGCCGCTGCCCAACCCCGTGGTCGGCGCGTGGCCCCGGGTCGCGCGGCGCAGGAACAGCAGCGCGAAGCAGGTGTCGGTCACGTTGCCCCAGTGGCCGTCGTTCTTGTTCTGCTTGCCGATCAGGAACTTCGCGCCGTCGATGTACCACCAGTGCTTGCCGAACCGCTCCGTGTTGAGCAGGGCGCCGACGCGTTCGCAGCCGTAGAGGTAGTAGTAGTGGTGGCCGCCGTTCGGGTTCCGGTCGGGCGTGAAGTGCTGCCCGAGCCAGATCATCGCGGCGTCCGAGTTGCGCTCGATCGCGAGGCGGGTGCGCTTGCGCATCTTGCGCCCGAGGCCGGCGCGACAGATCTCCATCACGGCCAGCGCCGCGGTCGTCATCGAGCCGGTGCAGGGCTGGTTCTCGGCGTGCCGGCGGTAGCGGTAGCCCGCGACCTCGACCTTGGCGGCGCCGGTGCGCCCGTCGAGGTTGGGGTTGGGGATCTTGGAGACCTCCCCGCGGTAGTCCTCGAGCGAGTCGAACAGGTCGAGGAAGTGGGACGGGTCGATCTTGACGCCGTGCTTCTGGCCGATGTAGAGCCCGAGCGCGGCGTACTGGGTGCAGGACAGGTCGGGCCCCGCGTGCGGGTAGCCCCAGTCGCCGCCGGGCTTCTGCCAGAGCAGCAGCTTCTCGACCAGCGCCTCGATGCGCTCCTTGCGCCCGTCGCGCAGCGCGTCGTAGGCCAGCAGCATCGTGGTCGTCGCGTAGGTGCGGTCGGGGTCGCACCCGTCGAGGTAGGCGACGGCGCGCTGCACGGCCGGGTGGTTGCGGCTCACGCCGCACTGCAGCAGCGTGTAGAGGGCGAGCCCGCCGCGACCGCCGATGTAGTCGCCGTGCAGACCCCAGGAGCCGTCCCGCAGCTGCTCGTTGATCAAATACTCGACGCCCTTCTCGATGGCCTGGTCGATCTGGGGCTTCAGCTTCAGCTCCTCGGGGTGCACCTTGGCCTGGGCGCGTGGGTGCGGAGCGGCGAGAGCAGCGCACAAGAGTGCGCCGACCACAGCGCGGAGAGAGAGCGGGCGGCTGAGCACGGGGGAGAGCAGAGAGGGGGCCCCTGCATGTTCGAGGCGCAGCGACCGCGCGTCAAGCGAAGGCGACCGATCGTGCTGCCGCGCGGCTGCGCTAAGCTGCTGCCATGATCCGCTTCGAGGACTGCAGCCGCCTGCCTGCTCCCGGTGACAACGTCGCGATCGCGGTCCGCAGGCTGGAGGCAGGCACGGAGCTCTGCTTCGGCGAGCGACGCTTCGTCATCCGGCACACCGTGCTGGAGGGGCACCGGTTCGCCTTCGAGCCGATCCAGGCGGGGCAACCTCTCCTCTCGTGGGGGCTTCCGTTCGGCGACGCGACGCGGTCCATCGAGGCCGGCGAGTACGCCTGCAACCAGCGCATCCTCGCGGCGCTGGGCGGCCGCGACATCGACTTCGCCTTGCCGGGCGAAGCGAACTTCACGGACCGCTTCGACCGCTTCCGGCTGGAGGGCCGGGACATTTCGTCCGGCGTCCAGGTGGCGGCGGTCGACGCGCCGGGGACCTTCCTCGGGTTCGGGCGCCCCGCGCCGCGCGGGGTGGGGACGCGCAACTTCTTCGTCGTCATCGGTCTGACCTCCAACGACGCGGCGCTGGCCCAGGCGGTCGCCGAGCGCGCGCGGCGCGCGCCGGAGGTCGTCGCCGGTCGCTGCGAGGTCGCCGCCGTCACCCACACCGAAGGCGGCGGCGCGCGCCGACCGCTCAACCTCGACTTCGTGCTCCGCGCGCTCGCTGGATGGTGCGTGCACGGCAACACCGGCGCCGTCCTGGTGCTCGACCAGGGCGCGGGGAGCTATCGGCTTGCCGACCTGGAGCGGTTCCTGCGCGAGCACGGTTACCCGATCGACGCGGTGCCCCACGCCTTCGCGGCTGTGGGGGGGGCGTTCGAGGAGGCGGCGCAGCGCGCCTCGGACCAGGCGCGCGCGCTGGTCGCGGCGGCGGCCCGCTGCGAGCGTTCGCCGCAGCCGCTCGGCGGCCTCAAGCTCGCGCTGCAGTGCGGCGGATCGGACGCCTTCTCGGGCGTCTCGGGCAACGCGCTCGCGGGGTGGGTCGCCAAGGAGCTGATCCGGCACGGCGGCGCCGCGAACCTCGCCGAGACCGACGAGCTGATCGGCGCCGAGTCCTACGTGCTGCAGAACGTCCGCAGTCGTGAAGTCGCGGCGCGCTTCCTCGAGAAGGTCGAGGTCTTCCAGGAGCGCGCAGCCAGGCACGGGGCGAGCGCCGAGGGCAATCCATCGGGGGGCAACAACTACCGCGGGCTCTACAACATCGCGCTCAAGTCGCTCGGCGCGGCGCGCAAGAAGCACCCGGACGTCCGCCTCGACGACGTGCTGGACTACGGTCAGCCGATGCCCGCGGGGGGCTACTACTTCATGGACAGCCCCGGCAACGACCTGGAGTCGATCGCGGGGCAGGTGGCCTGCGGCTGCAACCTGATCCTGTTCATCACCGGCAACGGCTCGATCACGAACTTCCCGTTCGTGCCGACGCTGAAGTTCGTCACGACGACCGGGCGCTTCGAGATGCTGGCCGCCGAGATGGACGTGAACGCGGGCCGCTACAACGACGGCGAGTCGATGGAGCAGCTCGGCGCCGAGACCTTCGAGCTGGTCCGTCGGGTCGCGTCCGGGGCGCGCACGAAGGGGGAGGCCGCGGGTCACTCGCAGGTCTCGATCTGGCGCGAGTGGCGGCAGGACGAAGACGCGGCCAAGCCGGCCGCCGTGCGCGGGGCGCCGCCTCCCTCCGGCGCCCCGCTCGCGGCGGCGCCGGCGTCTGCCCTCGACCTCGCCTACGAGGCCTTCGCGGGCCCCGACGGGCCGTGCGCTGACCGCGTCGGGCTGATCATGCCGACCAGCATCTGCTCGGGTCAGGTCGCGAGCCTGATCGCGGCCGACCTCGACGCGCGCGGGGAGCGACCGCTCGGGCTGACGCGGTTCGTCGCGCTGGCGCACACCGAGGGCTGCGGCGCCGCGAACGCCGACGACCTCTACCTGGAGACGCTGGCGGGCCACCTCCGCCACCCCTTCACGGTGCGCGCGCTCCTGCTGGAGCACGGCTGTGAGAAGACCCACAACGACGCGGTGCAGGAGTGGCTGCGGGAGCGCGGCGTCGACCCGAGCCGCTTCGGCTACGCCAGCGTGCAGCTCGACGGCGGCATCGAGAAGGTCCGGTCCCGCGCCGCGGACTGGTTCGCTGCGCAGCTCAGGGACGCGCCGGGCGCGCCGGTCGTGCCCGCCACCGCGCGCGACCTGCGCCTCGCGGTGCTGTCCTCGGGCAGGCTCGACGAGGCGGCCGCTGTGACCCTCGGCAGGTTCTGCGCGCGCGCGTGCGCCGCCGGCGCCACCGTCGTCGTGCCCGACAACGACGCCCTGCTGCAGACCTCGGGCTTCCCCGCGGCGCTGTTCGCGGAGCCGCTCCGCGCGACGCTCTCCTACGGAGAGCACGCCGCGCGCACGGGGCTCCACGTCATGCGCGCGCCCACCTCGGACCGCAGCGAGACCGTGACGGGGCTCGGGGGCACCGGCGTCGAGCTGATGATCGCGCTCGTCGACGGGGCCTCGCTGCAGGCGCACCCGATCGTGCCGATGCTGCAGGTCGGCGGCGACGGCGCCGACCTCGCGCGGCTCGAGGAAGCCGCGCTCACCGCGCGGGTCGGCGAGACCCTCTCCCGCCGCTACCGCCCGCGCGCGGCGGCGTCGGGAAACGTGCGCTTCCAGCTGACCCGCGGCGAGCTGGGGATCTCGCTCTAGCCGGCGCCGCGGCGGCGCTCGCTCGCCCGCTTCAGCACGGCCTTCTCCTCACGGCTCAGGCCGCTCATCCCGACCTCGCTGACGCGCTCTAGCACCGCGTCGACCTGCTGGTCGAGCTCGCGGTCTCGGCGCGCTTGCTCGGCGGCCTTCTGCTCGACGCGCGCCTGGCGACGACGCGCGAGCCAGCCCGGCTTGGGGTCGTCCGCGGCGTAGTCGGTCGCGCCGCGCTTCCAGGCGTCCGGGTCCTGCTCCCAAGGTTCGCGCCGCGCGCTCTGCTGGTAGACCAGGACGTGCCGCGCCATGCGCTTCTCTTCCAGCGAGCGCAGGATGCACATCAGGCCGATCACGAAGCCGATCGAGCTCTGCAGGTCGGGCCGCGTGAAGGAGAGCACGACGAGCACGCCGCCGCCGATCATCCCGACGTTCGCCGCCCAGAGGGTCGCGTGGTTGGGGTGCATGCGCATCGACAGCAGCGCGCGCAGCACCCGACCTCCGTCGAGCGGGAAGATCGGCAGCAGGTTGAACACCATCAGCGTCAGGTTGGTGACGTTGAGGTACCAGACGGTCCAGCCGAGATAGCTGGAGCTCTGCTCGGCGGGGATCAGCCACTCGACCGGCAGGAACACGGCGAGCCAGCCGAGGTGCACGGCCGGACCGGCGAGCGAGATCCAGAGCTCTTCCCGCGGCGTCGAAGCCCCCGAGTTCATGTGGGCGAGGCCGCCCAACGGCCCGAGCGTGATCCGGTCGCTGCGGATCCGGTAGAGCCAGCCGCAGGCGATGTGACCCATCTCGTGGGTCCAGATGATCAGGAACAGCAGGACGAAGTAGGTCGCCGCGAGCAGCAGCGCCATCCCGCTGCCCAGCCCCGAGAGCCTGCTGAGGAAGATCAGCGGCATCAGCACCAGGGCGGCCCAGTACATGCGCACGTGCACCCCGAACCACGTGCCCAGCGAGAACGAGCTGGTCAGCGCCCGCCAGATCCGGAACAGGGTGGGGTTGTAGCCGTACGAGTCCACGCCGTGATTCTAGGACACGTCCGTCGCAGCGCGAGGGGGCATCCAGGCGCCGCTCAGTAGGTCGCGCGCCCGCCGGAGATGTCGAAGCAGGCGCCGGTCGCGAACCCGCACTCCTCGCTCGCGAGGTAGTGGATCAGCGCCGCGACCTCGTCGGTCTTGCCGGTGCGGCCGACCGGGATCTTGCTGACCATGTAGTCGATGGTCTCCTGGTTGACCTGGTCCAGCATCGGCGTCTGGATCACGGCGGGAGCGATCGAGTTGATACGGATGTCCGTGTCGGCGACCTCCTTGCCGAGCGACTTTGTCATCCCGATCACGGCGGCCTTGGAGGCCGAGTAGGGCCCGAGCTTGGGGTTGCCTTCCTTGCCGGCGATCGACGCGATGTTGACGATGCGCCCGTAGTTCTGCGCCCGCATCGGACGCAGCGCCTCTCGGTTGCAGAGCCAGAGGGCCGTCGTGTTGATCTCCATCACGTTCCGCCACTCCTCGGCCGTGGTCTCCCAGGCGAAGGCGTTGCGTCCGACGATCGCGGCCGCGCACACCAGGATGTGGTAGCCGCCGAGCTGCTCGACGACCTCGTCGGTCATCCCGACGACCGCGCGCTCGTCGGTGAGCTCGATCGGGCACGCGATGGCCCTGCGGCCGCGCGCCTCGACGTCCCGCACCGTGGCGGCCGCGGCCTCTGCGTCACGGTCGACGACGGCGATGTCGGCGCCGGCGTCCGCCATGCGTTGGGCGGCGGCGAGGCCGATGCCGCGGGCGCCGCCGGTGATCACGGCCACGCGGCCGGAGAGGTCGAAGTGCTTGCTCATGAGAGGGGGAGGATGCGCTGTTGTTCGATCGACGCCTCGACCGCCTCGATGATCCGCTGCGCGTCGTAGGCGTCCTGAAGGTCGGAGAGCGGCGCCTCGCCGCGCCGGACGCAGCGGTCGAGGAAGTGGTGCACGGTCCGCTCCAGGTGGAACGGATAGGCGCTGAAGGTGTGGCTGTGGACTTGCGCGCGCTTGTTCTGCACCCAGTCGCGGTAGCTGAAGCGGGTCGCGCCGTCGGTGCCGATGACCTTGACCAGGAAGGTCCACGGGTCGGCGCTGTGGTCGTCCGCGGCGAAGCTCGCCTGCAGGTGCGCGACGGCGCCGCCCTGCAGCTGCAGCGTGGCGACGGCGAGGTTCTCCTGGCTGACCGAGCCGTCGTTGATGGCCGCCTTCATGCCGGCGACCGACACCGGCACGCCGGCCAGGTAGAGCAGGACGTAGGCGTGGTGGGTCAGGATCTGACGGATGACCCCGGGGTAGCGAGCCGCGACGACCTCGGGGTGATGGATGTTGTAGAGCACGTGGACGGACACCAGCCGGCCGAGGTCGCCGCGGTCGAGCAGCGCCCGGGTCCGCTCCAGGGCGGGTTCGTACACGTAGTTGTGGACCGGGACGCACTGCACGCCGAGCTCGGTCGCGACGCGCTGCATCGAGGCGACCTCCTCAAGCGAGGCGCCCGCGGGCTTCTCGACCAGCACGTGCTTGCCCGCGCGCATCGCCTGCTCGGCATACGCGCGGTGCGTCTCCAGGTTGGTGAGGACCGAGACGCAGTCCACGGTCGGGTCTGCCAGCGCGTCCTCGGCGGACGCGTAGCTGCGGCACCCGAAGCGGGCCGCCTTGGCGCGCCCTCGCTCCGGGTCGAGGTGCCAGACCCCGCGGAGCTCGGCGCCGTCGCTGGTCCGCACCGCGTCGGCGTGGAGCTCGGAGACGTCGCCCGCGCCGAGGAAGGCGACGCCGAGCGGCTGGTTGGGGGCAGGGTGCGTCACGGAGCGGCCTCGGTTCGACATCGTAGGCGCTCCCCGGCTGCGCGGCTACGCTGCGCTCATGCGATCCTCGCTCGCGTTCCTCACCCTGTGCCTAGCCGGTCTCGCGCCGGCGCAACAGGCTCCCCACGTGGTCTTCCTGGTCGGCGAGGCGGAGTACGGATCGCAGCAGACCATGCCTGCGTTCGCGGCGCGGCTGGAGGACGAGCTGGGCCTGCGCGTCACCCTGCTGCAGAGCCGTCGCCGCGAGCTGCCGCCGCTCGAGGCCCTGGACGACGCCGACCTGCTGGTGATGTTCCTGCGGTTCCGCGAGGCGACCGACGCGCAGTTC
>JBMHDP010000317.1:0-12649 GCA_049889335.1 Planctomycetota bacterium | reverse complement strand
AACCCGGTTGGGGGGGCCCCCCCCCCCCCCCGGCGCGGGCCGGGGGGGGACGCCGTCCCCGGTGCGCGCGCCCCCCCGCGCGCACGGCGCGTAGACGTCCGCCGCGGTGCGGAGCGCCGCCGCGACCGCGATCGGACGCGCGCCGAGCTCCGAGGCGGCGCGCGCGACGCGCGCGGGGACCACGTCGGCGACCGACAGCGAGGCGCCGCGCGCGGCCAGCCGCTCGCACAGCCCGTACCCGACCGCCCCCAGCCCCTGGACGACGCAGCGCAGCTGGTCGATCGGACGACCGAGCCGGGCCGCGAGCGCGAGCGTCGCGCTGCACACGCCCTCGGAGGTCGCCGCGGCCAGGTCGCCCGGGCCGTCCGCAGCGCCCGTCGCCACGTAGCGGGTCTCCTCGGCGACGACGCAGAGGTCGGCGTCCGTCGTGTTGACGTCCGGACCCGTGTAGAACGCGCCGCCGAGCGACTCGACGATCCTGCCGACGAGCCGGTAGGCCGCGGCCCGGTCCAGGTCCGGCCGGTCGAGGATCACCGCCTTGCCGCCCCCGGCGGGGACCTCGGCCAGCGCGCACTTCCAGGTCATCGCGCGGGCCAGCGCGGCGACGTCGCGGTGCGCCGCGGCGACGTCCTCGTAGGGCCAGCGTCGGATCCCGCCGTGCGCCGGACCGAGCCGCGTGTCGTGCACGGCCACCAGCACCCGCGCGCGGCTCGCGCGATCCCAGACGACGCGCAGCTGCTCGCAGTCGTAGCCGTTCGAGTCGTCCATCGCGGCGGGATTGTGGCATCTCGACCGACGAGCGGGAAGGATAGCTGCTGTGTCCCGTCCTAGGCCCGCCATGAACCGAACGCTCGCGCTCGCTGCGCTATCCCTGGTGCCCGCCCTTTCGCTCGCCGGGTGCTCTTCGGGGCCGACGCTGCGGACCGAGGCCGACCCCGAGCTCACCAAGAAAGAGCAGCAGCGGATCGCGAAGGACACGAGCCGTCGGCGCTTCGAGCAGGTCCTGATCAAGCTCGACCAGGCGATGGAGAGCTACGCGCTCGCGCTCGCCAACCAGGGCGACCCCCGCGCCGACAAGCAGGCGGACCAGCTGGAGAAGTACCTCCAGGACCTCGTGCTCGACAACAAGGCGATCCCGGCTGGCGCCGACCCGAACGACTACGAGATCGGCGAGAACCTCCGGCTGCTGCGCGGGCTCGCCGCCGACACCAGCGAGCCCCGCCAGCAGGGCATCGCGCTCGCGGCGCTCGGGTTCTCCGGACGCCACGAGGTCTCTCCGCTGATCGAGCAGGGCACGATGTCCGACGACCCCGACATCGTCGACAAGGCCGTCTTCGGACTGGCGGTGCTGCGCGCGCCCCAGACCCTCCCCGGCCCGCTCGCCGCCGTCGTCGAGAACCCGCAGCACCCCGAGGACGGCCGCGTGCAGGCGGCGTGGGCGCTCTACCGGGTCCAGACCGTCAGCACCGCGCCGGCCGAGATCGTGAAGTACTGGCAGCGGTTCCTCGGCAGCGAGAAGGACCGGCTGCCCGCAGGCGTGCTCGTGACCGCGGTACGCGGGCTCGGTTTGACCGGGGACGCCGCGTACGCCGAGCTGGTCGCGCCCGTCCTGCGCCACCCGGTGCCCCGCCTGCGGATGGCGGCCGCGCTCGCGTTGGGGCGCATGAACGCGCAGACGCACTGGCGCGACCTGCTGGCGCTGATGGAGCCTGCCGAGTCGGTCCAGAACGTGCGGCTGCACGCCCGCAAGGCGCTGGCCGCGCTTGCCGGGAACAAGGACTACGGCTACGACCTTGCAGCGTGGCGCAAGGTCTTCGATCGCGGCGAAGCGGGCGGGCAGTAGGCCGCGCGGCGCTCGCCGCGTCGCTGGCGACGCTCGTCGCGTGCGCGCCCCATGACGACGACGACGCTCCCGCGCAGCCGCCGGCCGGCGCGCGCAGGGTCGCGGCCGAGGAGCTCCGCGCCGAAGGGCTCGTCGAGGCCGTGCTCGAGGAGTGCCACCGTCCGCTGCGCGCGCGCATGCAGCGGGTCAAGGCGACCGTGACGATCGGCGGCGAGGCGCCGGCGCTGCTCCAAGGGGCGCTGCCCGATCGCGCCCGGATCCGCGCGGGCCGGCGGGAGTGGCTCGTGGTCGACGGCGGCGTCCGGGCCGTCGACGGCGCCGACGTCGCGCCCGCCGAAGCCCGGCGGCTCCGGGACCTCCTCGCCGTCGTCGACGCGGCGGCGTTCGGCCCGCTCTACCGCGCGGTCACCTGCGCGCGCGCCGAGGGCGCGTACCGGCTCGTCGACGCCCGCGGGCAGGAGACGCAGCTGACGCTGTTCCCGCAGACGCTGCTGCCGTCCTCGCTGCACCGCGCCGAGGACCGCGTCGACGTGCTCGAGTACTTGCGGACGCCGACCTCCTGGGTGGCGCGCGAGCTCGCGCACCCGCGCCTCGGTCCGTGCCGCGTGGTGTTCGAAGACGGCGGCGTGCAGTTCCCGGACGGCTACTTCGACGACGAGGCGGACGTCACGCCCGCCAAGAACACCATCCGCGCGCCGCTCCCCGGCGCCGTCGTGGAGATCCGCTCGCCGACCCCGATCGTGGTCGACGGCAAGGCCACGCAGCTGGTGGTCCTCGCCGACCCGGGCTCGTGGGCCGCGCGACACGAGGAATACCGCCCCGTGGTCGAAGCGCTGCAGCTCCAGGATCAGCGCATCGCCGGCTTCCCCTGCCTGTTCGTCGACGACGACCGCCGCGGGCTGATGGCGGCGCCGTTCCGGCGCCGCGGCGACGGCCCCGCGTTCGACGCGCCCGCCGACTACCTGCTGAGCGACGTGCCCGCGGGCAGGATCCTCTTGGTCTATCCCCCGGAAGGTGACGTCGACGCGCGGATCGCGGCCGGTCGCGAGCTCCTCGAGCGAGCGCTCGCGAACCGCGGCCTCACCGCGACCGGCCCGATGATCGCGCAGCCCTTCCTCCACCTGCACGAAGCGACCCCGGACGACGACATGCTGCGCGCGACGCCTGTCCGCGTCTGGGTGCCGATCGAATGACCCATCCCTCGCCCGCCCCGTCGGCTTTCGCCGAGCACTGGGACCTCGACCCCGGCGTCGTGTTCCTCAACCACGGCAGCTTCGGCGCCTGCCCGAAGGTCGTGATGCAGCGGCAGCGAGAGCTGCGCGCGCGCATGGAGGCGCAGCCGGTGAAGTTCCTCTACCGCGACCTCGAGGCGATGCTCGACGAGGCGCGCGCGACGCTCGCCGAGCTCGTGGGCTGCGACGCCGACGACCTCGCCTTCGTGCCCAACGCCACGACCGGCGTCAACACCGTGCTGCGCTCGCTCGCGCTGTCGCCCGGCGACGAGCTGCTGGTCACCGATCACGAGTACAACGCGTGCCGCAACGCGCTGGACGACGTCGCGCAGCGCAGCGGCGCAGAGGTCGTGGTCGCCGAGATCCCGTTCCCGATCGACCGTCCGGAGACGGTCGTGGAGCGCGTGCTGGGCAAGGTGACCGGCCGCACGCGGCTGCTGCTCATCGACCACGTCACCAGCCCGACCGGCGTCGTGAACCCCGTCGCGCCGCTCGTCGAGGCGCTGAACGCGCGCGGCGTGGACACGCTGGTCGACGGCGCCCACGCCCCGGGCATGCTGCCGCTCGACCTCGACGCGCTGGGCGCCGCCTACTACACCGGCAACTGCCACAAGTGGCTCTGCACGCCCAAGGGCTCGGCGCTGCTGCACGTCCGCCGCGATCGTCAGGAGCAGGTCCGGCCGCTGGTGATCAGCCACGGCGCCAACAGCCCGCGGACCGATCGATCGAGGTTCCGGCTGGAGTTCGACTTCTGCGGCACCGACGACTACACGCCGTATCTCTGCGTCCCCGCCGCGATCCGCTTCCTGGAAGGGCTCCTGCCCGGGGGACTGGAGGAGCTGCAGCGGCGAAACCACGACCTCGCCGTGGCGGGGCGCGCCCTGCTGTGCCAGGCGCTCGACGTCGAGCCGCCGGCGCCCGAGGGCATGATCGGCTCGCTGGCGTCGGTCGTGCTGCCCTGGTCCGAGGCGCCCCTGCGCGGGCCCGAGGGCATGGATCCGCTCCACGTCGCGCTCTGGGAGCAGCATCGGGTCGAAGTCCCGGTCATGCGCTGGGCCTCCCCGAAGCTACGCCTCCTGCGCATATCACCTCATATTTACAACGATTTAGGGCAATACGCCTTCCTCGCCGAGCTACTGCGAACAATCGTTTGAAACAACTGTTTCGGCGGCTTAGTTCGACCGGCCCATGCCCGCGCCGGAGACCAAGGACACGATCCTCGACGCCGCCGAGACCCTGTTCGCCGAGCAGGGCTTCGCCGCGACGTCGCTGCGCCAGCTGACCCAGCGCGCGGGCGTCAACGTCGCCGCCGTCAACTACCACTTCGGCTCCAAGGAGGAGCTGGTCAAAGAGGTCCTCCGGCGACGGATCGAGCCGATCAACGCCGAGCGCATGCGCCGCCTCGCCGCGCTCTCCGAGCCTGCGCTGGAGGCGATCGTGCGCGCGTTCCTCGAGCCCGCGCTGCGCGCCGTCACGCGCCAGGGAGGCGGCTTGGCGCGCGTGTTCGGCCGCGTGACCGCCGAGCAGCCGCCGTTCCTGCGCGAGTTCTTCTCCGAGCACTTCGGCGAGGTCGCGCGCCGGTTCGTCAAAGCGGTGCAGGCCGCCGAGCCCGCGCTCGACGCGCGCGCCGTGTGGCTGCGCATGCACTTCACGGTCGGCGCGCTCGCCCACACGCTGCAGGCCTCTCACATGCTCGAGGACGTCAGCGGCGGCGCCTGCGAGCTCGGCGACGAAGCCGAGCTGACCGAGCAGCTCGTCGGCTACGCCGTCGGCGGTCTGCGCGCGCACGGGCAGCGCGCTCCCAGCCAGGAGGACCGGCGGTGAGACACAGGACGCGCTTCACCGCCGCCGCGACGGCCGCCCTCGCGGCCTGCAGCAGCGCCCCGCCGCCGCCGGTGGACGACGAGCTGCCGCTCGAGATCCCGGCGGCCTGGACCGCGGCGTCGACCGCCGCCGCGCCAGCGCCCGGACTCCGCGTCGACTGGTGGCGGGAGTTCGGCGACGCCCGCCTCGACGCGCTGGTCGAGCAGGGCCTGCAGCACAACCCGAACCTGCAGGCAGCCGCGGCTCGCCTGGAAGCCGCCGCTGCGTCGCAGGCCCTCGCCGGCGCGCCGCTGCTGCCCGCGCTCGACGCGAACTTCAACGCGGACCGCACCCGGCGGCTCTTCCTCGGCTTCCCCTTCGGCAGCGGCGCGGGCGTCCCTGCGACGACGATCTCCCAGTACGGCCTGTCCGTCGCGGTGCGGTGGGAGCTCGACGTCTGGGGCAGGCTCCGCAGCGCCGACGCCGCGGCGCTGGCCGATCAGCAGGCCGCGCTCAGCGACGTGCAGGGCGCACAGCTCAGCCTCGCGGCGCAGATCTGCCGCGCATGGTATGCAGCGGCCGAGGCGCAGCAGCAGCTCCTGCTCGCCGAGTCCACGGCGGCGGCGTTCGAGCAGACGCTCGCGGACGTGCGCGACCGCTTCCGACGCGGCGTGCGGCCTGCGCTCGAGGTCCACCAGGCCGCGACGAACCTCGCCAACGCGGCGGCCAACTCCGCGCAGCGCCGCGAGCTGCTGCTGGCCGCGCGGCGGCGGCTCGACGTGCTCGTCGGCCGCTACCCCGCCGGGGACGCCGCGCTCGGCGACGCGCTCCCCGACGAGCTGCCGCGCGTCCCGGCCGGCCTGCCGAGCGCGCTCCTGCAGCGACGACCCGACCTGCGCGCGGCCGAGCGCCGCGTCGCGGCTGCGGGATGCCGCGTCGACGCCGCCGAGGCCGCGCTCTACCCGCGGCTCGCGTTGACCGGCAGCGGCGGCACGCAGAGCCTCGAGCTCCAAGAGCTCGTCGACACCGACTTCCGGGTCTGGGGGCTCGGCGCCAACATCCTGCAGCCGCTGTTCCAAGGCGGCGCGCTGCGCGCCGAGGTCCGCCGCGCCGAGGCCGTCCGGGCCGAGGCGTTGGCCGGTTACCGGGACGCCGTGCTGCGCGCCTTCGGCGAGGTCGAGGACATCCTCGCCGCCGAAGGGCAGCTGCGCGACCGGCTGCGCGCGCTCACCGACGCCGCGTCCCACGCGGCGCAGGCCCGTGACCTGGCGCGGGAGCGTTGGCAGTTCGGGCTGACCGACTTCCTGGCCGTCGCCGACGGCCAGCGCCAGGCCTTCCAGGCCGAGTCCGCGCGGCTGACGGTCACCCGTCAACGCATCGACAACCGCATCGACCTGCTGCTCGCGCTCGGCGGCGGTCTCTCGGAACCGGGCGCGAACGAGCCGCGATGAACGTCCTCCGCCTCCTCCTCCAGATCCTGCTGCCCGTCGCCCTGCTCGGCGGCGGCGCCGGCGTCGCCTACCGGATCGTCAGCAGCAAGAAGCAGCCGCGCGTCGAGCAGCGGCAGAACCCGGGCCCGCTGGTGCGCGTGCGGACGCTCGTCCCCTCCGACGAGCAGCTCGACGTGCGCGCGCGCGGCACCGTCGAGCCCCTGCGCACGGTCGAGCTGGCCGCCGAGGTCTCGGGCCGCATCGTCGGGACCCACGAGGCGCTGCGCGCCGGCGGCAGGTTCACGCCCAACGACGTGCTGGTCTCGATCGATCCGAAGGACTACCAGCTGGCGATCTCCCAGCAGGAGGCCGCCGTGGCCCGCGCCGAGCTCCGGCTGATGCAGGAGGAGGCCGAAGCCGAAGCCGCGCTGCGCGCGTGGCAGAACCTCGAAGGCGACCGGCCGGCAGACCCGCTGGTCCGCCGCGAGCCGCAGATCAAGGACGCGCGTATGGCGCTGCAGGCCGCCCAGGCCATGCTCGAGCGGTCCCGCATGGACCTCGCCCGCTGCAAGGTGCAGCTGCCGTTCTCCGGCAGGGTCCGCAGCGTGCACGCCGACATCGGCCAGACCGTGCAGCGCGGCCAGCGACTGGCCGTCGTGCTCGACACGCACGAGCTCGAGGTGCGGCTGCCGATCCCGCTGGACCAGGCCGGCTTCGCGGCCCTGCCGCTCGGTGAGGGCGACGCCGACGGCCCCGAGGTCGAGCTGACCGCCGACTTCGCGGGCGAGCCCCGTACGTGGCGCGGCCGCATCGTGCGGGTCGAAGGGGAGCTCGATCGTCGGACGCGGCAGCTGACCGCCGTCGCGCGCGTCCGACCGAACGGCGACGACCCGCTGCTGGTCGGGATGTTCGTCGAGGCGGTGATCCGCGGCCGCCGCGCCGAGGGGGTCTACGCGGTGCCGCGCGCAGCGCTCGCCGAAGACGACATGCTCTGGCTCGTGGTCGACCACGTCGACGAAAACGGCGTGACCCGCCAGCGGCTGGTGCGCCGACGCGTCGACGTGCTCCGCACCGAGCGGACGCGCGCGTTGATCCGCGCCGGCGTCGCCCAGGGCGAGCGCGTGTGCCTGTCCACCCTGCAGGCGCCCGTGGACGGCATGCTGGTGCGCGCGGAAGAGGACGGCGGCGGCGGCGAGGAGCGCGCGCGGTGAGCGCGCTGCCACCGGAGCCAGGCGAATCGAACGCGCCGCGGGTGCCCCCTGAGGAAGACCGCGGCTTCTTCGCCAAGTTCACCCAGAACCACGTCGCCGCGACGCTGCTGGCGCTGGCCTTCGTCGTCGCCGGCGCCGCGGCGCTCGTGACCGGGCGCGTGCGGCGCGAGGTCTTCCCGGAGATCACGCCCAACATCGTGCGGGTCTCGGTCGTCTACCCGGGCGCCACCCCCGCCGAGGTCGAGACCGGCGTCTGCCAGGTCATCGAGGAGGCGGTCTCGAGCGTCACCGGCGTCGAGAAGGTCACCTCGACCTCGACCGAAGGCGCAGGCGCGGTGCTGGTCGAGGCGCTCCAGGACGCCGACGTCGGCCGGGTGCTCGACGACGTGAAGAACCAGGTCGACGCGATCCCCAACCTGCCCGGCGAGATTGAGGAGCCGATCGTCTCGCGCCTCGTCCTGCGCAAGCAGGTGATCTACGTGTCGCTGTCGGGAGAGGTCGGCGAGCTGCCGCTCAAGCGCCTGGCCGAGCAGGTTCGCGACGAGCTGACCGGCCTCCCGGAGGTCACCCAGGTCGAGCTGGAGGCGGTGCGGCCCTACGAGATCTCGGTCGAGGTCAGCGAGGACACGCTGCGGCGCTACGGGCTCAGCTTCGACCAGGTCGCGGACGCCATCCGCGCCAGCAGCCTCGACCTGCCCGCCGGCGCCATCAAGTCCGACGAAGGCCAGACGCTGCTGCGGATCCAGGGACAGGCCTACCGGGGCCGGGAGTTCGAGGACGTCACCGTGTCGACGCGCGCCGACGGCTCGGCGCTCACGCTGGGCGAGGTCGCCCGCGTCGTCGACGGCTTCGCCGACGACGACCTGACCGCGCGCTTCGACGGCCGCCCCGCGGCGCTGCTTAAGGTGTTCCGCGTCGGCGACCAGGACGCCGTCGTGATCACCGACGCCGTGCGGCGCTGGGTGCGGGACGAGGGCCGCGCGATGATGCCCGACGGCGTCGAGCTCACGACCTGGAAGGACGAGTCGGTGATCCTCAAGAGCCGCATCGAGCTGCTGCTCCGCAACGCGGGTCAGGGCCTGATCCTGGTGTTCGTGATCCTGGCGCTGTTCCTGCAGCTGCGCCTGGCGATCTGGGTCGCCGTCGGCATCCCGGTCGCGTTCCTCGGCGCGGTCGCGGCGATGCCGATGTTCGACGTGTCGATCAACATGATCTCGCTGTTCGCGTTCCTGTTGGTGCTCGGCATCGTCGTCGACGACGCGATCGTGGTCGGAGAGAACATCGCGCGGCACCGGCGCATGGGCGCCAACCCGATGCTCGCGTCGATCCGCGGCAGCCGCGAGGTCCGCAATCCGGTGTTCGCGTCGGTGCTGACCACGATGGTCGCGTTCCTGCCGATGCTGTTCTCGGTGCCCGGCTCCGACGCGCAGGTGTGGCGCGTCATCCCGTGCATCGTGCTGCCGGTGCTGGCCCTCAGCCTGATCGAGTCGCAGCTGTGCCTGCCGTCGCACCTGACGCTGATGGGCGAGGGCTCCGGCCGACGCCCCTGGCTGGGCGCGCGCGCGCTCGGCTGGGCGCAAAACCGCGTCCAGGGTGCGCTGACCTGGATCGTCGAACGGGTCTACCAGCCGCTGCTCGAGGTGTGCATGCGCTGGCGCTACGCCGCCGTCGCCGCCGCCGCGGCGTCGTTCCTGGTGATCGTCGCGACCGTCGTCGCCGGGTTCCCGCGGTTCGTGTTCTTCCCGACCGTCGAGGGCGACAACGTGGTCGTCTCCCTGACGATGCCCCAGGGCACGCCGATCACCAAGACCACCCGGGCGCTCGCCCGGATCGAGCAAGCCGCGGTCGACCTGTGCGCCGAGCTGGACGTGGAGCAGCCGAGCGAAGGCCCGCTGCTCGACCACATGCTGGCGACGGTCGGCGCGCAGCCGTACTCCCAGGAGCAGGCGCGGAACGGCGGCGACCGCGGCGGTCCGGGGCAGTCGGGCTCCCACCTCGCGGAGCTCAACCTGCAGCTGCTGCGCTCCGAGCTGCGGACGCCGTCGTCGGACGAGATCATGGCGCGGCTGCGGCAGCGCGTCGGCGCGATCCCTGACGCGCTGGAGCTGACCTTCACGACCTCGTTCTTCAGCACCGGCAAGGACATCGACGTCGAGCTCTACCACGCCGACATGGACACGCTCCGCGCGGCCGTCTCGGACCTGCAGGGCGAGCTGGCGGTGATGCCCGAGGTCAAGGACGTCGCGACGACCTTCCGGCTCGGCAAGCGCGAGCTCGAGCTGCGCATCAAGCCGTCGGCGGAGCCGCTGGGGCTGAACCAGCGCGCGCTCGCGCGCCAGGTCCGTCAGGCCTTCTACGGCGAAGAGGCGCAGCGCATCCAGCGCGGCCGCGACGATGTGAAGGTGATGGTGCGCTACCCGGAGTCCGAGCGCCGCAGCGTCCACGACCTGGACCGGATGCGGATCCGCACGCTCTCCGGCGACGAGGTCCCGCTCGACGTGGTCGCCGACGTGCGCAGCGGCAGGTCGCCCTCGTCCATCACGAGGGTCAACCAGAAGCGCGCGCTGCGGGTCAGCGGCGACGTCGACGAGAACGACCCCGAGGCGAGCCCCGAAGCGATCAACGCCAGACTGGAGGACGAGGTCATGCCGCGGCTGGTGGCGCGCTACGACGGCCTCAGCTGGGGCTTCGAAGGCGACCAGAAGAAGAAGACCGACCTGCTGATCTCGCTCGCCGGCGGCTTCGTGATCGCGCTGTTCGCGATGTATGCGCTGATGGCGATCCCGCTGCACTCGTTCCTGCAGCCGGCGCTGATCATCACCGCGATCCCGTTCGGCTTCGTCGGCGCGGTGATCGGCCACATGCTGACGGGCTACGACCTCAGCATCCTGTCGATGTTCGGCGTCATCGCGCTGTCGGGCGTGGTCGTCAACGACAACATCGTGCTGGTCGACTGGATCAACCAGCGACACCGCGGCGAGGCGTCGCTGTTGGAGGCCGTCCGCACCGCGGGCGCGGCGCGCTTCCGTCCGATCCTGCTGACGTCGCTCACGACCTTCTTCGGGCTGCTGCCGCTGCTGCTCGAGCGCAGCGTGCAGGCCCGGTTCCTCGTGCCCATGGCGGTCTCGCTGGCGTTCGGGGTGCTGTTCGCGACCGTGATCACGCTGGTGTTGGTGCCGTGCCTCTACCTCGTCCTCGACGACGTGGTGAAGGGCGCGCAGCGGGCGCTGCGCTGGCTCTACGGAAGCCCCGTGGCGTCGACGGGTCCGGACCGCGCATAGCGCGGCCGCGTCCGGTCACCGCCGCCGCGCGCGGCCGCGCCGGCGCGTCATGTCGCTCAACCGAGCCGGACGATCTCGCACTGAGCAGCAGGTTTCTTCGTGCGTTCCCGCGGTCGCCGTCCTGCTGGATGGCGTCGTTGCCATGGGCGCGCGGACGACGCGCGGACGCGCGGCGCGGCGGCCGCGAATCGAAACTCGGCTGTACATGACTGTCGCATGACACAATGGGCCGAAGTGCGGGGCATATAGTTGGAACCGTGGTTGGACTCGTATTGATCGGAGCATGCCAGCAGCGCGTGTCGCTCGCCGACATGCAGCCGCTGCACCGCAATCAGGCGGAGGTCGAAGACCGCCTGTTGCGGGCGCGCGAATCCGGTCACTGCCGCGGCGCCATGGTCCTGGCGACCTGCAACCGCTTCGAGGTGTTGATCGACACGGACCAGTCCCCTGAGGCCGTCCGCGACCAGATCTTCCCTGGCTGCGAGGTCCCGCTGCACATCCTCGAGGGCAGCGCCGCGGTCGAGCACATGATCCGCGTCGCGACCGGGCTCGAGTCCCTGGTGCTCGGCGAGGACCAGATCCTCGGCCAGGTCGCGCAGTCGTTCCGCGACTCCGGCGGCAGGGGCCTGCTCGGCAAGAACCTCCACATGGTCTACTCGCGGGTCGTGCACGCGGCCCGCAAGGCGCGCCAGTCCCGCCCGGTCGTAGCCGCGCCGCGCTCGGTCGCCGAGCTGGCCGCGCGGATCAGCCGGGAGTCCGGCGCGCGCGTCGCGATCATCGGCGCCGGCACCACGGCCCAGACCGCGGCCGAGTGCCTGCGCGACCTCGGCGCGCACTCGATCCACTTCGCGAACCGCACGGTCGCGAACGCCAAGCGACTCGCGGCCCACTTCAGCGGCACCCAGGGGTCGTCGGCCGGCTCGATCGACGAGCTGCTCGCGTCCCCGCCCGAGGTCGAGGCCGTCATCGTCGCGATCTCGGGTCGCCAGCTCTGCCTGCCCGTCGCGAAGATGCCGTCGCTACAGACCGTCGTCGACATCTCCCAGCCCGCCGTCGCGACCGGCATGGCCGACCACCCCCACGTCCGTCACCTCGACCTGGACGGCCTCTCACAGCTCGAGCAGCGACACGAGGCCGCGCTGCAGGAGTGGCAGACGCGCGCCGGCAGGTGCGCGAACGAAGCGGCCGCGACCATCTGGTCGGCGCTGGAACAGGGCGACGTCAACCTCGGCCAGCTCCTCGGGCTCCACGTCGAGAACGCGTCCGCCGAGGTCGAACGCGCCTTGCGCGGCAAGCTGCGAGACCTCGCCCCCGACCTCGCCGACGAGGTCCGTCGTCTGGCGGAGCGGGTCGCGCGACGCAACGCGCACCTTCACCTCAGCGACGTCCGCCACTTCGCACGCGCATGATCGTCTACGGCAGCCGCGGCAGCGACCTCGCGCTGACGCAGACCCGCTGGGTCGCAGAGAAGATCCGCGCCGCTACCGGCGAGGACTTCCGCGTCGAGGTAATGGTCACCACCGGGGACCGGATCCAGGACCGCCCGCTGTCCGGCATCGGCGTGAAGGGGCTGTTCACCAAGGAGCTGGAGGACGCGCTCCGGAGCGGCGCGATCGACGCGGCGGTCCACAGCCTCAAGGACCTCCCGGTCGAGGACCCAGACGGCTTGACCGTCGGCGCCGTCCCCCCGCGCGAAGACCCTCGCGACGTCCTGATCACGCGCCGGGAGGTCCTCGCGGGCCACGCGCGGCCGCTCGACGCGCTGCGCGCCGGCGCGTCGCTCGGCACCTCCTCGCCGCGGCGCGCGCTCGCGGCCCTCGCCGCCCGACCCGACCTGCGGCCGAGCGAC
>JBMHDP010000316.1:0-4025 GCA_049889335.1 Planctomycetota bacterium | reverse complement strand
TCGGCGAGCGGCAGGGCGCGCAGCGCGGCGTGGGCCGCCCGGAACCGCTCGCGCGCGCGCGCGGCGAGGCGACGACAGAGCGCGTGCACGCCCCCGCCGGGCGCGTAGAGCGCGGCCGCTCCCGTCCCCAGCAGCGCCTCGCGATCGAGCCCGAGCTCCTGTTGCCACGTGTCCGGCACGTAGCAACGACCGATCTCGGCGTCGCCGCGCAGGTCGCGCAGCACGTTGGTCAGCTGCAGGGCGTGACCCAGCTCCGTGGCGTAGCGACGGCCGCCGTCGCTGTCGGCGCCGAGGACCGGCAGGCACGTCAACCCGACGCAGGCGGCCACCCGGTAGCAGTAGAGCTCCAGCGCGTCGCCGTCGTCCGGCGCGGCGGCGTCGAGGTCGGTCGCGCAGCCCGCGACCAGCTCGCGCAGCGGCGCGGCGCGCACGCCGAACCGCGCCATCGCCGCCTGCAGCGCCACCCCGACCGGCGCCTGCGCGCGGCCGGCCGCGGCGGCTTCGAGCTCGTCGCTCCAGAAGGCCAGCCACCGGCGCCCCGTCGCGGCGTCCGGCGCGTCGTCGACCGCGTCGTCGACGACCCGGTAGAAGGCATAGATCGACGTCATCGCCTCGCGGCGGGCCGCGTCCAGGCACACGAAGCCGGCGAGGAAGTTCGACCCCGAGCGCGCCGTGATGCCCTGCGGGTCGAGCTCCGCGTCGGGCGGCCTCGGATCGCGCCGCTCGCTCATCGCGCGCCCCACCGCGGCTCGGACGACAGCAGCAGCCCCGCGAACACGGTGCGCACGCGCGCCAGCTTGCTCAGGTGCACGTCCCCGCCGAGCACGTCGCCGTCGACCGCGCGGATCCGCGCCAGGACGGCCGCGGCACCCCGCACGATCGCGCGCAGCTCCAGGCGGAGCCGACCGCGCACGGCGCCGATCAGCGGCCAGCCGGCGGCGAAGCCCTCGCTGACGCGCGCGGCCTGCTCCAGGACGAAGCGCCGCACCGCCGCGTTGGCGCGCGGCGCCCGCAGGTCCTCGACCGTCGCGCCGCAGGCCGCGAGCTCCTCGACGGGGAAGTAGACCCGGTCGCGCTCGATCAGGTCCTCGCGCAGGTCCTGGAGGTGGTTGACCAGCTGCAGGCCGGTGCAGATGTGATCCGACCACGCGTCCATGCGCGCGTCGCGGTAGCCGCACACGCGCAGCACCAGGCGACCGACGGGGTCCGCCGAGCGGCGGCAGTAGTCGAGCAGCTGGGCGCGGGAGTAGCGGGTCTGATGACAGTCCTGGTCGAACGCGTCCAGCAGGTCGGTGAACAGCGCCAGCTCGAGTTCGAGCTCGCGGATCGACGCAAACAGCTCACGGAACAGCGGTACGTCGGCGACCGACGCGTCGCGGTGGCGCAGGAACTCCGCGCGGAACGCGCGGAGCGCGTCGCGATCCTGCAGCTCGTCGGCGAGGTCGTCGGCCGTCCGCGCGAAGGCGTAGATGCGGTGCAGGTGCCGCCGCGCCGGCTTCGGCAGCAGCCACGAACCGACCGGGAAGTTCTCGTAGTGCCGCTGCGCCAGCTGCCGGAACGCCTGCGGGTCTCGCAGGTCCAGGTGGTCCGCGGTGCTGGTGGAGGTCTCGGCCAAGGCGACAGGTCGGGGTCGTGTCCCCGAGGCTACTCGCCCGCGACCGTCGATGGCAGCGGGCAGCCCGGCCTGTCGTCCGGGATTGTGCGTAACCGGCGGCCGCTCCGCCCCCCCTTGCTGCACCGACATCTCGACAACGACATGGAAATCGACTTCGACACAGAGGACTCCGTCTCCGACTTCGTCACCGTCCCCGAGGGCACCTACCTCTGCCGCGTCGCCGAGGTCCGCGCCGGCCAAACCCGCGCCGGGGACGCCCGCTGGTCTTTGCGGCTGGTGGTCGCCGAGGGACAGCACGCCGGCAAGCAGGCCGCGTGGGACAGCCTCGTGTTCAGCACGCGAGGGCGGTCGCGCGCCCGCCTCGTCTTCCAGGCGCTCGGGCTACCCGCGAAGGGCAAGGTGGAACTCGGCCCGGACGACCTCCAGGGAAAGGACGCCCTGGTGAGCGTCCGACCGACGGAGTACGAGGCGCCGTCCGGGCAGCTCGTCCGCCGCAACGAGGTGCCGTACGACGGCTACCGATCGCCCGCGGCGGGGGAGGCTGCAGCGGCCGGGCCCGGTGACGTGCCGTTCTGAAGGCCCGGCTTGACCGCCTGCACGCGCAGGCCTACCAACTTCCTCGGTGAAGCCTGCAGCAGAGATCGACGAGCTCCGTCGCCGCATCCGCACAGCGGACGACCAGTACTACAACGACGGCGAGAGCGAGCTCACCGACGCCCAGTACGACGAGATCTTCGTGCGACTTCGCGCGCTGGAGGACGCGCACCCGGAGCTCGTCACCCCCGACTCCCCGACGCAGAGCGTGGGCGCGCCGCTGCCGCGGGGCGGCTCGTTCGAGACGCACGCGCACCTCGTGCAGATGGGGAGCCTGGAGTCCTTGATGCAGCCCGAGGACGTCGACGCGTTCGTCGCCCGGGCGCGCAAGCTGCTCGAGCTGGCCGACGACGCGCCGCTGACGTGGAGCTGCGAACCCAAGCTCGACGGCGTCAGCGCCAACCTCCTCTACGAGCACGGCCAGCTCGTCCGCGGCCTCTCGCGCGGAGACGGGCAGAGCGGCGAAGACCTCACGCGCAACCTGCGCACGATCCGCAACCTGCCGCCGCGCCTGCTCGGCGACGGCCCGTTCCCCACGCGGATCGAGATCCGCGGCGAGGTCATCCTGTCCAAGCGCGGCTTCACGGCGATGCAGCAGCGCGAAGAGACCAGCAGCGAGGGGACCTTCCGCAACGCCCGCAACACGGTCGCGGGCACGCTCAAGCTCCTCGACCCACGGGTCGTCAAGCGTCGCCCGCTGGACTTCCTGGCGTTCGCGATCGGACACGTCGAGGGCTGCGACTTCCCGACCCACACCGCGCTGCGCGCGCAGCTCGCGGCGTGGGGGTTCGCGGTCGCAGAGCCGGCGGCGACGGCCGCCGACCTCGGCGCGCTGCACGCCTACCACGACGACCTCGAAGCGCGTCGCGACGACCTCCCCTACGAGATGGACGGCGCGGTGGCCAAGGTCGACGACCTCGCGCTCCAGCAGCAGCTCGGCCGCACCTCGCGCACCCCGCGGTGGGCGCTCGCCTACAAGTTTCAGCCGCGCCTCGCCCGCTCGCGCATCGAGCGGATCGGCGCGCAGGTCGGACGCACGGGCGCCGTCACGCCCGTCGCGCACCTGGAGGCCACGGACCTCGCCGGGGTCACGGTCCGCAACGCGTCCCTGCACAACTGGGCGCTGCTGGCCGAGCGGGACGTGCGCGAGGGCGACGTCGTCGAGATCCAGCGCGCCGGCGACGTCATCCCGGAGGTCGTCCGCGTCTTCGAGGACGAGCGCAGCGAGGACTCACGACCTGCGACGCCTCCCGAGCGCTGCCCGGTCTGCGACAACCCCCTGCAGCCCGAAGGGAAGTTCCTCTACTGCGGCAACATCGACTGCGCAGCACAGCTCGTCGGCCGCGTCGTGCACCTGGCGAGCCGTCGCGCCTTCGACATCGAGGGGCTCGGCCCCAAGCAGGTCGAACAGCTGGTCGAAGCCGAGCTCGTGCGCTCGGTCGAGGACGTGTTCGAGCTGCGCAGCAAGGAAGCGCAGCTCTTGGAGCTCGACCGATGGGGCAAGCGCAGCACGCAGAACCTGCTCAAACAGATCGACGCGCGACGCCAGCCCCCGCTGGCCCGCTTCCTCAACGGCGTCGGCATCCGCCACGTCGGCGAGACCACCGCGAAGGACCTCGCCGGACACTTCGGGAGCCTCGACCGCCTCCGCGCTGCGACCAACGCCGAGCTGCTGGCTGTCGACGGCGTCGGAGACGAGGTGGCGAAGGCCGTGCTCGAGTTCTTCGCGCTCGAGAAGAACCAGCAGACGCTCGCGGCGCTGCACGCCGCCGGCGTGAAGCCGACGGACGCAGCGCGCGTCGAGGGGGGGCCGCTG
>JBMHDP010000315.1:0-4970 GCA_049889335.1 Planctomycetota bacterium | reverse complement strand
TTGCCCCCGAAGCCATGAACATCCACGAGTATCAGGCCAAGCAGGTCTTGGCGCAGTTCGGCGTTCCGGTCAGCAAGGGCATCCCCTGCAAGACCGCCGACGAGGTCCACAAGGCGTTTGACGAGCTCGGCGAGCCCCTCGCCGTGGTGAAGGCCCAGATCCACGCGGGCGGCCGGGGCAAGGCCGGGGGCGTGAAGCTGGTCCGCTCGGCGGACGAGGCCAAGGCGGTGGCCGACGACCTGATCGGCAAGACCCTCGTGACGCACCAGACCGGCCCCGAAGGCCGCGTGGTGCAGACCCTCTACGTCGAGGCCGGCAGCGACATCGACCGTGAGCTCTATCTCGCGGTCGTGATGGACCGCGCGGCGCAGGCGCCGGTCGTGATCGCGTCGGCCGAAGGCGGCGTCGACATCGAGGAGCTCGCGGAGACGCGCCCCGAGGCGATCGCGCACCACCGCGTGCACCCGGTCAAGGGCCTGATGCCGTTCCAGGGCCGCGCCATCGCCAAGCACCTCGGCCTCGAGGGCGACCAGGCCAAGCAGGGCGCCAAGCTCGTGGCGTCGTTGGTCAAGGCGTTCATCGCCAAGGACTGCTCGCTCGCCGAGATCAACCCGATGATCGTGACGACGGAGGGGCAGGTGAAGGCGCTCGACGCGAAGATGAGCTTCGACAGCAACGCGCTCTACCGCCACCAGGACATCCTCGAGCTGCGCGACCTCAACGAGGAGGACCCCAAGGAGATCGAGGCGAAGAAGTTCGACCTCAGCTACATCGCGCTCGACGGCAACATCGGCTGCATGGTCAACGGCGCCGGCCTCGCGATGTCGACGATGGACGTGATCCAGCTCAAGGGCGGCAGCCCGGCGAACTTCCTCGACGTCGGCGGCGGCGCCAACAAGGAGCAGGTCACCAACGCGTTCAAGATCCTGCTGTCGGACAAGAACGTGAAGGGGCTCCTGGTCAACATCTTCGGCGGCATCATGAAGTGCGACACCATCGCGGAGGGCGTGATCGCCGCCGCGAAGGAGGTCGAGCTGAAGCTGCCGCTGGTCGTCCGCCTGGAGGGCACCAACGTCGAATTGGGCCGCAAGCTCCTCGACGAGTCGGGCCTGGACCTGCAGACGGCCGCGTCGCTGGACGAGGCCGCCGAGAAGATCGTCGCCGCCATCAGCTGAACCGCGAGATACCAAGGAGCAAACCAATGAGCGTTCTCGTCAACGGCGAAACCAAGATCCTCTGCCAGGGCTTCACCGGCTCGGCAGGCCTCTTCCACAGCAAGAACTCGCTGGCCTACGGCACCAAGCTGGTCGCCGGCGTCACGCCCGGCAAGGGCGGCCAGACCATCGAAGGCGTGCCGGTGTTCGACACCGTCGCCGAGGCCAAGGCCGCCACCGGCGCCACGGTCTCGATGATCTACGTGCCGGCCCCGTTCACCGCGGACGCCATCTGCGAGTCGGTCGACGCGGGCATGGACCTGGCGGTGACCATCACCGAGGGCGTGCCGGTCGCCGACATGGCGTTCGTCAAGGAGTTCAGCAAGGGCAGCGACACGCTGCTGCTCGGCCCGAACTGCCCCGGCATCATCACGCCGGAGACCGATGACAGCGGCTGCAAGATCGGCATCATGCCGGCCTACATCCACAAGCCCGGCAAGGTGGGCATCGTGTCCCGCTCGGGCACGCTCACCTACGAGGCCGTCTGGCAGGTGACCAGCAACGGCATGGGTCAGTCGACCTGCATCGGGATCGGCGGCGACCCCATCAAGGGCCTCGACTTCATCGAGTGCCTGAAGCTGTTCCAGGACGACGGCGGCACCGACGGCATCATCATGATCGGCGAGATCGGCGGCACCGCCGAAGAGGAGGCCTGCGAGTTCCTCAAGGACTACGTGACCAAGCCGGTCGTCGGCTTCATCGCCGGCGCGACCGCTCCTCCCGGCAAGCGCATGGGCCACGCGGGCGCGATCATCAGCGGCGGCAAGGGCACCGCGGCGGACAAGAAGGCGGCGATGAACGGCGCCGGCGTGCACGTCTGCGACACGCCGTCGGTGCTCGGCGCGACCATGAAGCAGGTGCTCGGCTAAGACCTCGCCGTGAACGCGAACGCCAAGGTCGACAGCCTGTTCCGGCAGGTCACGCCGCTGTTCCTGCTGGGCCTGCTCGGCATGGTCCTGCTCGAGCCGCTGGCGCCGGCGTGGCTGACCGAGGCGCTCGGTGACGACGTCGTGCTGAAGGTCGTGGTCGCCTTCCTGGTGCTCTACGTCCTGCTGCTCTGGGGGGAGTCGCTGCGCCTGCACGGGCTGCTGACCGGCCTCCTCGAGGCGTTCAAGAACTTCGACCGCGAGCAGGCGGGCGGCGCGCCGCGGGGCAAGGGCGCCAACAACCCGAGGGCCCGCCGAGAGGCTGCGCGGCTGTTGATCGCGGCGCTGTCCTCGGACGACGCGGAGGTCCGCGAGACGAGCCGTCACAACCTCGTCCGGCTCGTCGGCCAGGACCTCGGCGACGACCCTGCCGCGTGGCAGGCGTGGCTCGCCGAGCAGCCCGGCGGCTGAGCGCCGCTCGGCGCCGCGGCGCCGCGGCGTCCTGCACGCGTGACGAAAGGCCCCGATCCCGAGAAACTGCGAAACACGCCGTCGAGGGGCGCGTTTCCCTTTCACGCCAGCCGCGCTGGTGTTGCGCCGACACGTAGGTGATGATTCGCAGCCTTCGAACGCAAGCATGATCGCCTTCGTCAACCACTGGGAGCTCTTGCTCATCTTGGCAGTCGTCCTGCTGCTGTTCGGGCATCGCCTGCCCGGCATGGCGCGGTCGCTCGGCTCGGGCATCACCGAGTTCAAGCGCGGCCTGAAGGACGGCGCCGAAGACAAAAAGTCCGACGACTCCTCGAGCGGCGCGGTCGCGGACGGGGACTCGACGAAAGACGGATCGCCTCGGTGACGCAGACGAAGCCGCTACACGACGTCATCGGCCTGGTCGACGAGCCGCTGGAGCGGCTCAACCGGGAGCTGCTCGACGACCTCGCTCCGGGGCACCCGGAGATGAAGCCGCTGATCGAGCACGTGGGCGGCTTCCGCGGCAAGCAGCTGCGGCCGGTGCTGACGTTCCTGTCGGCGATGGCGATCCGCGGCACGCAGCACAGCGGCGGCATCGGCAACGACGTCATCACCGTCGCCAAGGTCGTCGAGCTGCTCCACACGGCGACGCTCGTGCACGACGACGTGCTCGACAGCGCGAGCGTGCGCCGACGGATCGAGACGATCAACCACCTCAGCGGGGTCGAGACCGCGGTCCTGCTCGGCGACTACATCTACGCCCGGGCCTTCCACATGGCCGTGCAGCTGCCGGACCCTGCGGCGGCCCGTTGGCTCGCCGAGACGGTCCGCGTGATCTGTCAGGGTGAGATCACCCAGATCCTGCACCGGTTCGACTACCAGTGGAGCGAGGACCGCTACTTCACGGTCATCGCCGAGAAGACCGCCAGCCTCTACGCGGCCGCGTGTCGCCTGGGCGGCCACTACAGCGTCGAAGCCGGGGGCAGCGCCAGCGAGGGCCGCCTCCGCGCGCTGGAAGAATACGGGCTGGAGCTCGGCATCGCGTTCCAGATCGTCGACGACTGCCTCGACCTCGACGGTGACGAAGCCGTGGTCGGGAAGTCCCTCGGCACCGACCTCAGCAAGGGCAAGATCACCCTGCCGATGCTCTACCTGCTCCGCGACGAAGGTCAGGCCGCCAGGTTTCGGGAGCTGCTGGGCACCAGCGAGGCCGAGGGGCTGCGTCGGCTGCGCGCCGAGTTCCCGCTCGAGCACGCGATCGCCTACGCGATGGAGGAGGCGCAGCGCCGCATCGCGAAGGCTCAGGCGAGCCTCTCGCAGCTGCCGCCGGGACCGGCGCGGGACGCGCTGCACAAGTTGGCGGGTCTGATGCTCACGCGGCGGGTCTGATGCGCGCGCGTCGGGCCTGATGCTCGCGCGTTGGCTCTGATGCTTGCGCGTTGGCTCTGATGCTCGCGCGTCGGGTAGAGGGTGTGGGCCCGAACAGCGTTTCGGCGCGCCGCGTCACAAACTGCCTGCTCTTTTGCGCGTGCGCTCTCGCGGGGCCGTGCTCTTCTGCCAGGGCGCGCGGTTGTGGTCGACCGAGCCCTTGCGCGGAGCGGAGCGCGGGTCGAAGGAGCATCGCAATTCGCGCGCGCTGCACCGCTTTCCTGGGGGGAGTTTCTCCCTACGCAGAATGGTCTACCATGCTGCGCAGCCGGTCTCCCGGCTCTCTCACTCCATGATCAGAACTGCCTCTATCCTGCTACTTACGACGATCGCGGCGTGCAGCGGCGATCGCGAGGTCGATTTCGGTCGCCCGCGCACGGTCGCCAAGGACGAACGGCCCATGGTATGGGGCGCCACGGCTCGCAATCGCCTCGGGATCCGGGACATGCCGGCGCCCGAGCCGGCGCCGAGCGCGCCCGCGGTCCGCGCCGAGACGCCCCCCGGCTGGGAGGAGCTGCCCGCGAAGCCCGCTCGTTTCCGTAACGCCGTCTGGCGCGTCGCGGGCGAACCGGACTCGGACTGCTACCTGACGCTCGGCGTCGGCGGCGGCGCGGCGTTCAACATGACCCGCTGGTACGGGCAGTTCGGACGGAGCGACGCGCCCCCCGTGTCCTCGCTCGCGCAGGTCGCGTTCGCCGGGGATCAGGGCCACCTCGTTGAGCTCGAGGGCGCGATGAGCGGCAAGGCCGACTGGGCCGCGCTGATCGCGTTCACCTTCGAAGGCCAACAGGTCACGTCGCTCAAGTTCACCGGCCCCCGCGCTGTCGTGTCGACGCAGCGCGACGCCTTCCTCGCGCTCGCGCGCTCGATCCGCGTCGTCGACGGCGGCGGGCAGGCGGCGCCGCCGGTCGAGGTGGACCCCAGCCAGCCGCTGCCCCCGGACCACGTGCCGGTCGGCGCGCCGGCGGCCGCGCCCTTCGCGGCCGAGGCG
>JBMHDP010000314.1:0-2641 GCA_049889335.1 Planctomycetota bacterium | reverse complement strand
TCGAGCTCGTGACGCGTGACCATCAGCAGCACGCTCTCTTCGGGCTCGCCCGGCACGACGATCGGGCCCTCGCTGCCTTCCGCGCGGATGCCGGCGCGGTGGTCGAGCGCGACGCCGCCGCGCTGCTCGCCGCGGGTGCTGTGGCACTCGTAGCAGCTGCTCGCGAGCACGGGTCGGATCCGCTGCTCGAAGAACTCGAGCTTGGCCGCTTCGGCGGCAGACTGACCTGCCAGCGGGGACGCTGCGAGGGCGACGGCGAGCGCCGCGCGCGCGCGGGTCGTGCGAGCCGTGTGGGAGACCATGGGGTCGGCGTCACGATACCGGCTGCGCGGCCAGCCGTCAGGGCGGTTACCGTGCGCGCACGTCTTCACGCTCCACCAACGTCATGTCGCCCAGGCAACCGCTGCTCGTCGCGCTCCTGTCCCTCGCTCCGTTGTCCGCCCAGGGCGCGGCTGCCCCGCTCGAGCTCGGCGTGCGGCGGGAGCTGTTCGTCGACCGCGCGTTGATCGACGACTGGGGCGGTGTGCGGCTGGAGCTGGCGCGCCCGCGCGACGAAGGCCCGGTCTTCCGCTTCGACCGACTCTGGGAGGGGCCGTTCTCCGGCTACACCACCGTCGTCGCCGACGGCGGTCGCTTGCTGCTCTACTACCGCGGCCTGCCGACAGCCGGCGGCGACGGGACCGACCTCGAGCGCACCTGCGTCGCCGTCTCCGAGGACGGTCGGCGCTTCGCGCGGCCGGAGCTGTCGACCTACGAGGTCGAAGGCGCCGACACGAACAACGTCGTCCTGGCCGGCGCCGCGCCGGTGAGCCACAACTTCAGCCCGTTCCTCGACGCCCACGCCGCGGCGGACTCGCCGCACCGCTTCAAGGCGCTCGGTGGCAACGAGAAGTCCGGGCTGATCGCCTACACGTCGCCGGACGGGCTGCGGTGGCGGCGCCTGCAGGAGCAGCCCGTGCTCACCGGCGCCGAGTTCGACTCGCAGAACGTCGCGTTCTGGTCGGAGCACGAGCAGCGCTACGTCTGCTACCTGCGCACCTGGACCGGTGAGGGCTACGCCGGCATCCGCACGGTCAGCCGCGCGACCTCGGAGGACTTCGTCACGTGGACGGAGCCGGTCGAGATGGAGTTCACCGACGGCCAGGGCGCGCAGGACCACCTCTACACCAACCAGACGCACCCGTACATGCGGGCGCCGCACCTCTACGTGGCGATCGCCGCGCGCTTCATGCCCGGGCGTCAGGTCTTGTCGGCCGCGGACGCCGAGCGCCTGGGCGTCAACCCGCGCTACTTCCGCGACTGCTCGGACGCGGTGCTGATGACGTCGCGCGGCGGCGCGCGCTACGACCGCACGTTTCGGGAGGCGTTCCTCCGTCCGGGCGTCGGCCTGCAGAACTGGGTCTCCCGCTCCAACTACCCGGCGCTGAACGTCGTGCGAACGGGTCCGGCGGAGATGTCGATCTACGTCAACCAGAACTACGCGCAGCCGACCGCGGAGCTGCGCCGCTACTCGCTGCGGCTCGACGGCTTCGCGTCGCTGCGCGCCGGCTTCGACGGCGGGCGCGCGACGACGCGGCCGCTGCGGTTCGGCGGGGACCGGCTGCTGCTGAACTTCGCGACGTCGGCTGCCGGCAGCGTGCGCGTGGCGATCTGCGACGCCGCCGGCGAGGAGCTCGAGGGATTCGGGCAGGGTGACTGCGTCCCGTTGATCGGCAACGAGATCGAGCGCGGCGTCACCTGGCGGCGCGAGGGCGGCCCGAGCGGCGACCTGTCCGCGCTGCGCGGCCGGACCGTGCGCCTCCGCTTCGCGCTCGTCGACGCAGACCTCTACGCGATGCGGTTTGCGCCCGCGCGCTGACGGCTCGGGTTGACGGGTGCTCTCGCCCCCTCCATCGTGCGATCCCTGGTCGTGATGTGCCCCTCGCCTCTCGCTGTGTTGGCCGCGACGCTCGCGCTGCTTGCGCCGCTGGCGCAGCCGCGCGCGCAGTCGATCGACTGGTGGTCCCTGCGTCCGCTCTCTGAGCCGGACGTGCCGGTGACCGACCCGGCCTGGGAGCGCACGCCCGTCGACGCGTTCGTGATGCGTGCCCTGCGCGGACGCGGCCTGCGGCCGGCGCAGGCGGCGGATCGCCGGACGATCATCCGGCGCCTGACCTTCGACCTGCACGGCCTGCCGCCCACGGAGATCGAGGTCGACGCGTTCGTCGCCGACGAGCGGGCGGACGCCTACGAGCGACTCGTCGACCGGCTGCTGGCGTCGCCGCGCTTCGGCGAACGGCAGGCGCGGCGTTGGCTCGACGTCGTGCACTACGGCGAGACGCACGGCTACGACAAGGACAAGCTGCGCGAGCACGCGTGGCCCTACCGCGACTGGGTGATCCGCGCGTTCAACGAGGACAAACCGTACGAGCGCTTCGTCGCCGAGCAGGTCGCAGGCGACGCGCTCTACCCCGGCACCGAGGACGGCGTGATCGGCCTCGGCATGCTCGCCGCCGGACCTTGGGACTTCGTCGGGCACGTCGAGCTGCGCGAAGGCACCGTCGACAAGGCCAAGACGCGCTCGCTCGACCGCGACGACGTGGTGCACACCGTGATGACCTCGTTCGCCAGCACGACGGCGGCGTGCGCGCGGTGCCACGAC
>JBMHDP010000313.1:0-10115 GCA_049889335.1 Planctomycetota bacterium | reverse complement strand
CTCGTCGGGCTGGCGCTCGCCAGCGGGGCCGGCGCGCTGCCGGCCCAGCGAGAGGAGGGCGTCGCCGCCTATCGGGCCGGCGACTACGCCGCGGCGGACGCCGCGTTCGACGCGGCCTACCAGCGCACCGGCGACCGCCGGCTGCTGCGCGCGCGCGGCAACTGCCGGTTCCGGCTGGGAGACTTCGCGCGGGCCCGGCTCTGCTACGAGCGCGCGCGCCTGGGGTCGCCGCGGGACCCCGAGCTGCTGGCGAACCTGCGGCTCGTGCGGCGGGCCCTCGAGCTGCCGGCCGCGTCCGCGGGCTTCGGCGCCGACCTCCGCGAGCAGCTCGACCGCGCCAGCGCGTGGGAGCGGGCGTGGCTCGGCGGCGCGGCGATGACGCTGGCGGCGGCGCTGCTGGTGTTCGGCTGGCGACGCGCCGGGCTGCGCTGGTTGGGGGCGTTCTGCCTGCTGCCCGGGCTCGGGCTGGCGGTCGACGGAGTCTGGTTGGAGCCGAACAAGCCGCGGACCGCGGTCGCGCTCGAAGAGCTGCAGGTGACAGCGGAGCCGCGCGTCGGGATGGCGGCGGTCGCGACGGTTCGACCCGGCGCGCTGCTCGCGCTGCGCGGCGGCGCCGACGGCTCCTTCGTGCGCGTCGAAGCGGGCGGGCGGGTCGGCTATGCGCCGCGCGCCGCGGTGGGCGTCGTTGAGTAGAGCGTCGTCGAGTAGAGCGTCGTCGAGTAGGGCGTCGCAGCCTTCAGCCGAGCATGCGCTTGGCGCGGTAGGCGACGATCAGCAGCAGCCCGCCGATCACCAGAAAGACGCCCGCGACGAGCCAGCGCAGCAGCCACTCGTTGAGCAGCAGCATCAGGCCGAGGAACGCCGAGCCGGCGCCCAGCAGGGTCAGCAGCGCGGGCAGCTGCGGGGGGACGGCGGGCATGCCGGGCATGCCGCCCTTGAGTCGGAAGTCCATGGGGTTTCGGTTCAGGCGAGGTCCTGGAGCGAGCGTTCGTAGACCCGGTAGCGACGATAGGGGACGCAGCCGAGCGACTGCAGCGGGCCGAGCATGTCGGTGTTGTCCTCGAGGATCCAGCTGGCCTCGACGGCGCCGAAGCCCGCGTCGATCCCGTCGCAGGTCACCTTGTTCATCAGCAGCATGTCGAGGCCGGTCCTGCGGTGCGCGGGCAGCGCGCCGAGCGTCAGCACGCGGATCAGGTTCCGGTCGCGCATCGCCGAGAGGAACCGCCACCATCCCAGGGGCAGCAGGCGGCCGCCGCAGGCCTTCGCGCCGACGTTGGTGTCCGGCAGCGCCAGCACGAACCCGACCGGCTCGCCGTCCTTCTCGGCGATGTGCAGCAAGGACGGGTGCGCGACCTTCTTCAGGTCGCGGGCCTGCGCCAGGAACTCGGGCTCCGTCATCGGCACGAACCCCCAGTTCCGCTCCCAGATCCGCTGGTAGAGGTCCCAGAGCACGCGGCACTCGGAGTCGAACCGCGCGAGGTCGACGCGGCGGACGACGACGCCGGTGCGGCGCTCGATGCGGGCCGTGAGCTTGTCCATGCGCTCGCGGTCGAGCGTCTCCCGCGTGCCGTGCAGCGCCAGCAGGTCCTTGGACTTGCGCATGCCGGCGGCCTCGATCCAGTCCGCGTAGACGCGCGGATTGTGCGGCATCATCATCACCGGGGGGCCGGGTTCGCCGTCGACGAGCAGGCCGCAGCGGTAGTTGGTCGAGAGGTCGACCGGTCCCCGCAGGGTGGTGGCCGAGCGCGCGCGGCACCAGTCCGCGGCGTGTCGAAGGAGCGCCGAGGCCGCGTCCTGGTCCGCGGCCTCGAAGTGGCCGAAGAACCCGACGAGGTCGCCGTGGAAGCTGTCGTGCAGCGCGTCGCGGCAGGCGCTGACGCGTCCGACGCACCGGCCCCCGCGGTAGGCCGCGAACTTCTCGAGGTCGGCGTGTTCGAAGAACGGGTTGCGGCGGGGCTCCAGCTGCCACGACTCCGCGGCCGTGACCGGCGGGACGTAGTGCGGGTCGTCGCGGTAGAAGGCGCGCTGGAGGTCGAGGAAGCGCCGCGCCGAGGGGACCGCGCGGATCTCGAGCGGGGCTCGGAGGTCTTTGCGCGGAGCGGTCATCCGGGTAGACGTTAGGGAATGACTGCCGCTGCCGCCACGAACCCGAGCCCCGGCTGCGTCCGCGCAGCGGCGCTGCTCGGCGCGCTGGCGCTGGGCGCGTGCGCAGGCGCCCCGGCGCCGTACACGCCCGGAGCGCTCACCCCCGAGCAGCGCGCGCGGTGCCGCGCGGTTGCCCAGGCCTACTTCGACCGGGCCGAGAGCTACCCCGCGCTGCGCGACGCGCTCCGCGACGACGAGCTCGCCAGCCGGTGGTTCGTGCGCTACCTGATCCACAGCATCGTCGAGATGCGCGAGGGGCAGTCCGTGCTGCTCTCCGAGGAGAAGGTCCGCCTCGACAAGATCCGGCGGATGCGCGCGGCGCCCGCCCAGTTCGACCTGCCGGGGCAGCGCGACGACCTGCGCGCGATCGGCGAGATCGTCGCGATGGGCGAGCCGGCCATCGAGGTGGTCGTCGAGGACCTGCTGAAGGACCGGCAGGAGTTCCTGCGCGCGATCGCAGCTGAGGTGCTCGCGGCCTTCGGAGACCGCGCGGTCCCCGAAGTGCTCGCCCTCGCGACCACGGGGAGCGCGCGCGAGCGGGGCTACGCGGCCCGCGCGCTCGGCGCGATCGGCGCCCGCGGCGCGGCGCTCGAAGCGCTGCGGCAGTTGACGACGTCGGCGGAGTGGCGCGTGCGCAGCGCCGCCGTGCAGGCGCTCGCCAGCGGCGGGGACGACGCGCGCGACCTCGCTGTCCGCATGCTCGCCGACGGCGACCCGTTCGTCCGCCGCAAGGCGGCCGAGACGCTCGCCAGCTACCCCGACGCGGTCGCCGCCGACGCGCTGGTCGCGTTCCTCGCGGCGAGCAAGGCGCGCGAGGAGTGGCCGGGTGAGCTCGCGGCGCAGCAGGCGCTGCAGCAGATCGCCGGCGCTACGGGGCCGCGCACCGTCGCCGCGTGGCGTCGCTTCGCGGCGGAGCTTCGAGAGGAGGGGCGGTAGACCCGATGGCGGAAGAGTGGAAGATCCAGCGGGACCGTGAGGGCTGCCAGAAGCCTGGCTGTCCGCTGCCGACCAGCAAGTCGTACTTCGCGGTGCTCGAGTGGGGCGTCAAGGAGGCCAAGGGCAAGGACGGCCGCGGCACCGGCGTCGAGCTCCCCGTCTGCATCCGGCGCGAGCTCTGCGACGCCTGCTTCCAGGACCACGAGCGCAAGTGCGCGCCCGAGCAGCCGCCGATCTTCTGGCGCGCGGCCCGCAGGGCCTCGGGCAGCAAGGAGCCGGTGCTCGACCTCGTCTCGCTGCGAGCGCTGTTCGACCGCCTGGGCACGGTCGACGACGACCGCGCGCGCGCGCTGCGGTACTTCTGCGCGCTGCTGCTGCTCCGCAAGCGCGCCCTGAAGATGGTCAAGCCCAAGACGCGCGAGCAGGAGCAGGCGGACCTCGTCGTGCGCGACCCCAAGCTCAAGGAAGCCGAGCCGGTCGCGCTGTTCGCGCCGGCGATCGAGACGACCGATCTCTCTGCCGTGAAGGACGAGCTGCTCGCCGCGATCGGCGAGGGCGGCGGCGAGGACAACAGCGCGGACGCGCAGGACTAGGCCGGGCGAGCCCGCGCGGGTCGCGCCCCCGCGCGATCGCGGCGCGCTACTTGAGCCAGCTGATGTCCCAGACGAAGTCGCCCTCTCCGCTCGGGTCGCGGAGCGCGGTCCTGACGGGCAGCAGCAGCGTGGCCTTGTCGCCGTCGCGGTCGGCCTCGACGCCGCGCCCGGTCGGCAGCACGCCGGACGCGATGACGCGGCCGGGCGCGCGCACCTCCAGCCGGATCACGTCGCCGATCTCGCTGGTTCGCCCGGTCGGATCGTAGGCTCGGGCGAGCTGCTTGCGCCGCGCGGCGTCGGGGGACAGGAGCGACACCCAGCGGGCGTCCGGTCCGCGCCGAAGGGTGACCCGCAGTCCGGGACGGTCTCCGTCGAGCTGCGGGGCGAAGGTGACGCCGCCGTCGCCGAGATCGAGCGCCGCGATCTGGGGAAAATCGCCCTGACTGGCCGTCAGGCCCGCGTGGACCCGCCACGCGGCGCCGCCGACCCCGCCGGCTGCGGCCGGGGCAGGCGTCACCGGCGCGAGCGCGCGCACGGTGACCGTGCCGGCGCCGTCGGCGGCGAGGTCGACGTGGAGGCCGACCAGCTCGTCACCGCCACAGGAGCAGAGCGTCGACAGCAGGGCGCTCAAGAGAAGGAGTCGTCGGGTTGGCATGGATCTCGGGCGCAGTTGGCTGCGCGCTGCCGACCATACCGCCAGTTTTTTTCTGCTGGCCGGATCTCTTGCGGATCCCTCCCTTGGGGGCGCAGCGAATCCGGCGGCACCATGGAAGGTAGTGCGTGGGAGTGGGAGGGCGCTAGGTGGGTATCAGTGGGCGAAGCGTGGGGCTGCGTGGTTGACTGTGGTTGAGGCGTCGCTAGGCTCCGGGACGACACGGGCGCAGGTGGTGTCCAGGTCTCGCAGAAGATGGCTACCTACTCTGGCAGCTCGGAACACGGCATCGATGACAAGGGCAGGCTCACCCTGCCCGCGCGCATCCTTGACGAGGTCCCGAAGAGCCAGTGGAAGTTCCATCTGACCGCGGGGCTGGACCGTTGCCTGCTCCTGCACGACAGCAAGGGGTTCCAGGAGCTCGTCGACCAGATCGGTCGAGCCGTGCCAGGCAGCCGGGCGCACCGGGCGCTGTGCCGACGGTTCCTGGGCCACTCCGAGGCGGTCGTGCCTGACGGCAACCGGCGCATCCGTGTGCCCGAGCCGTTGCTCAAGTATGCGGGGCTCAGCGCGAGCGGGCCCGTCGTCCTCGTCGGCACGGGCAGGGTCTGTGAGCTCTGGTCGCCGTCGCAGCTGGACGTCGCGCTCGCCGAGGCGAGCCTCGAGGAAGAGCAGCTCTTTTCCAGTCTGGTCGGTCCTGCCACGCCAACGACGCCCGCGGATTCGTAGTGACGAGCTTCGTCGCACGGCTCCACGACAGGCAACGTGGTGAGGCGTGTCTTCCCACCCTGGATCCCCAGGGTGCGTGTTCGGCGACTGCTGTCGGGTGGTCAAGGGATGCAGCGCGTTGAACACAGACACGCAGGGTAGCGACGGCGACGTCCGCGGGAACAGGCATCCCGTGCACGTCCCGGTGCTGCTCGAGCAGACGTTGACGATCCTCGATCTCCGCTCCGGACTCGTGGTCGTCGATGGGACCGTCGGAGCCGGTGGTCACGCGACAGGCATCGCGGCGGCCATCGGTCCGGACGGTCACGTGGTGGGACTCGATCGGGACCGGGAGATCCTGGCGGTGGCGCAGGAGGCTCTGGCGAACGCCGGACGCTCCGGCGCGGCCGCCAGGTTCTCCCTCCACCACTCACCTCACGCAGGTCTGCGCGAGGTCCTGGCAGGGATCGGTCAAACCTGCTGTGACCGCGTGCTCTTGGACATCGGCGTGAGCTCTCTCCAGTTGGACCGACCCGAGCGAGGGTTCTCCTTCATGGCCGACGGGCCACTAGACATGCGCATGGACGCCACGGCGACGCTCACCGCCGAGCGGTGGCTCCACGAGGTGCCGGAGCAGCAGCTCGCGGACACGCTCTACCAGCTGGGCGAGGAGCGCCACAGCCGCAGGATCGCCCGCCGCATCGTCGGCGAGCGCCGCCGTCGTCGGATCACGCGCACCGGCCAGCTCGCCGAGCTGGTGGTCTCCGCGATGCCCGCGCCGGCGCGCAAAGGGCGGATCCACGCAGCGACGCGGACGTTCCAGGCGATCCGCATGGCGGTCAACGACGAGCTCGGCGCGCTCGAGCGCGGCATGCAGGCGGCGTTCGACTGCCTGCGGCCCGGGGGGCGCCTCGCCGTCATCTCGTTCCACTCGGTCGAGGATCGCGTCGTGAAGCGCTTCCTCCGCGACCGCTTCGACGTCGTCACCAAGAAGCCGCTCCTCGCGACCCCCGTCGAGGCGCGCGCGAACCCCAGGGCGCGCAGCGCCAAGCTCCGCTGCGGCGTCAAGCCGGAGGTGCAGTCGTGAGGTGGATGATCGCCGGTCTCCTGTTCGCGCTGGCGGTGACGCTGGCGATCGCCACGGCCGCCGTGCGCGCGGACAACGTGCGCGCCCGCCGGGACTTGGAGGAGCGCTACCGCGGCGTCTGGGACCAGGTCATCGAGTTCAAGCGGCTGAGCGTCCAGCAGCTGGAGTCGGTCTCTCCCGACGAGCTCGCCCGCCTGCAGTGGCGGTGGCTGCAGCGGGAGACCGAACGACGCGAGGAGCGGCTGCAGTGAAGTCCGGCGAGCTGCTGCGGGTGCGCTTCGCGTTCGGCCTGCTGGGGCTCGTGCCCGTGTTCCTGGCGGGCTGGTTCGGTTACGTGCAGGTGGCCCAGGCCGGTCGGCTGGAGCGGCCGAACCGCGCCCCGCTGCCGCTCAGCGCTGCGGTCGCCGACAGCTACGCGAAGCGCTCCGAGCAGCTGCCGGCGCCGCGCGGTTCGATCCTGGACCGCAACGGCGCGACCCTGGCGGCCGACTGCGAGGCCTATGAGGTCCGCGCGCGCGTCCGGGTCCCGCGGACCAAGCGCAAGGACCTGACCCTGTTCCGCCCGTGGCTCGCGCGCCTCGCTGACGACCTCGCGATGGCGCTGGTCGCGGACCCCGAGCTGCCCGAGCGCAGCGAGCTCTACGCGCGCCACAGCGCGCGCCTGCGCCGCATCATGGAGGAGCGGTGGGGCGTCGACAGTCTGCCCGCCAGCGGCTCCTGGCCCGCCGGGCGCCGAGAGGTGATCGACTTCCTGGTCGCGGGCGGCGTCGACCGTCTGCGCGTGCTCGACGAGCTCGCCGTGCACGACCAGAGCAAGGCCTACCCGACCCTGCACCTGCAGCGGCTGCACTCCTTCAAGCGCGTCTATCCCGAGCGGGAGCTCACCTACGGGATCGTCGGGCACACCGAGAGCCGCGAAGCGGCCGCCGGCAGCGGCGCGTCGTACGAGACCTTCGGGGTCTGCGGGCTCGAGTCCTTCGCGGCCCTGACGCCGCACTCCGGCGCCGTGCGGCGGTTCCTGGCCGACGGCCGTCACCGCCCCTACTTCCTCGCGCCGGTGCAGCGGCCGCCGGAGCCGGTTCGTCTGCACAGCACGCTCGACCTCGAGCTGCAGCGCGCCTGCGTCCGGGAGCTCGCCCAGCAGTGCGAGGCCGGCATGCGCGGCGCGCCGGACGACCGGCCCGTGTGGGGCGGGATGGCCCTGCTCGAGGTCGCGACCGGCGACGTGCTCGCGGCCGCCTCGTGGCGCGACGGCGCGCACCCCAAGGGCGCGGCCTTCGCGCCCTACCAGAGCCGCTTCGAGCCCGGTTCGATCGTCAAGCCGCTGGTCGTGGCCTACGCGCTCGAGGTCGGGGCGGTCAGCTGGGCCGACGAGTTCGACTGCGCCCCGAACGGCGAGATGTACCGCCGCGTCATCCGCAGCCTCGGCCGCCGCCGGGCGGTCAAGGACGACCACGACTGCAGCGTGCTCACGCCGCACGGCATCCTGCTCAACAGCTCCAACATCGGCGCGGCCATGGTCGGGCTCCGGCTCACGCGCGAGCAGTGGCAGGACTACATGTCGACCTTCGGGTGGGGGCGGTCGCTCGGGCTGCGCCTGCCGCACGAGTCGCTGGGCGGTCACCCCAAGCGCTCGTTCTCGCCGGAGATCCCGCTGCGCGGCTTCCGCGCCAACAGCGCGATCTCCTTCAGCTTCGGCTACGAGATGACGACCACGGCGCTGCAGGTCGCGCGGGCCTACCTGCGCCTGCTGCGCGGCGTCGACGCAGAGCTCCGGCTCGTGCGCGGACTGGAGATCGACGGCGAATGGCACCGCGCGCCGCAGGCGGCGCGCGCGGGCCGGTCGTTCCGGCCCGAGGTGCGGGAGCGCGTATTCGCCGCGCTGCGCGACGTCATCAGCGACTCCGAAGGCGCCACCGGCCGCTCGGTCGTGCAGCGCTTCCGCAAGGAAGGGGTCGAGCTCCACGGGCTGGTCGGCGGCAAGACGGGCACGGCGTTCAGCCCGGTCCGCGACGGCGGCAAGACGGTCACGATGCGCAACGCGAGCTTCGTCGGCGTGCTGCCGGCGGAGGACCCCAGGTGGCTCGCGGTTTGTGTGCTGCAGAAGAAGGGTGGACGTGCGCGGTTCTACGGCAGCAGCTATGCTGCGCCCCCAGCAGTGCGGCTGCTGCTCCGGTGCCGAGAGCTCCGGGGCGGAGGCACGCTGCGCCAGGAGCCGCAGGTTGGTCCGGGTGGTCAGACCCGGACCGGACTTCAATCTCCTGATCTTTCAGGCTGGGGCGAGTCGGTTGGGGCCGACGAACCCAGAGAGACTCGTTAGGGCGGTTCATGACTGATTTGGCATTCCCGTCCGGGCTTCCGTCCGGACAGGGCTTTGTGCGATTGCGCGAACTCCGCGACTGCTTGCAGCCGCGGGAGGTGTCACGCTGGAGGGACCTCGCGGTGGACGGGCTGGCGTTCCACTCGGCCGAGGTGCGTCCCGGCAACCTGTTCTTCGCGATCCGCGGCGCCAAGAGCGACGGCGCCGCCTACGTCCAGCAGGCGGTGGCCCGCGGGGCCGTCGCCGTCGTCGCGGAGGAGTCGCTGTCGCTCAACGTGCCCGTCCTGGTCGTCGACAGCTGCCGCGAGGCGCTCGCCGACGCCGCCCGCTTCTACTACCGCGAGCCGTCCAAGGCGATCTCGGTGGTCGGCGTCACCGGGACCAACGGCAAGACCACCACCGCCCACCTGATCCGCGCCTGCCTGCAGGCGGACCGGCGACAGGTCGGCCTGATCGGGACGATCGCCTACGAGTTCGGCGGCCGACGGATCCCGGCGACGAACACCACGCCGGACCCGGTCCGCATCCACGGCTACCTGCGCGAGATGGCCGACCGCTTCGCGAGCGCGTGCGTGATGGAGGTCTCGAGCCACAGCCTCGACCAGGACCGCGTCCGCGGCGTGCACTTCGCCGTCGGCGTGTTCACCAACCTGTCGCAGGACCACCTCGACTACCACGGCGACATGGCCTCGTACCGCGCGGCCAAGGCGCGCCTGTTCCAGGCGCTCCGTCCGGGCTCGACGGCGGTCCTCAACCGCGACGACCCGACGGCCCAGTCGATGGCCGAGGAGCTGGAGGACGGCGTGCGCGTGCTCTGGTACGGGACCTCTCCGGACGCCGACGTCCGCGCCGAGGACGTCGAGCCCGGGCCGGACGGGACCCGCCTGCGCGTGGTGATGCCCAACGGCGCCGTCGAGCTGTTCCTGCCGATCGTCGGCGCGCACAACATCGAGAACGCGCTCGCAGCGGCGGCCGCCGCGCTGGCGCTCGGCGCCAGCGAGTTGACCGTCGCGTCGGCGCTCGAGGACGTGCGCCCGGTCCCGGGGCGGCTCGAGCTGGTCGAGGCGCCCGGCGGCGTGCCGCGCAGCGAGCGGGTGCGCGCCTTCGTCGACTACGCGCACACGCCCGACGCGCTCGACAAGGTCTGCCAGACGCTCGCGGGGGTGTGCGAGGGCGCCCTGCACGTCGTGTTCGGTTGCGGCGGCGACCGGGACCGCGCCAAGCGGGCCCCCATGGCCCAAGCGGTCGCGCGCCACGCGCAGTTCGCCTACCTCACGAGCGACAACCCGCGCAGCGAGGAGCCCGAGCAGATCATCCGCGACATGGCGGGCGGCCTCGCCGGCAGTCGCTGCGAGGCCTTCGAGGTCGTCGACCGCGCCGAGGCCATCCGGCTGGCGGTGCAGCGCGCGCAGCCGGGGGACACGGTGCTCGTCGCCGGCAAGGGCCACGAGACCTACCAGATCTTCAAGGACAGCGTGGTGCCGTTCGACGACCGGCTCGAGGCTGGCCGCGCGCTCGCAGCCAGGGGGGCGGGTTGGTTGCACCGATGAGCGCCGCTGCGCAGGCCGGGCGGGCGCAGCGGTCCTGGTTCACCCCGCGGTGGGGGGGGGCCGCGCCCCCCCCCGCCCGGGGGCCCCCCCGCGCCCCCCCCCCCCCGGGGCCGGCCCCCCCCCC
>JBMHDP010000312.1:0-10284 GCA_049889335.1 Planctomycetota bacterium | reverse complement strand
CGGCCGGGTCGCCGCGGCGCTCGCGGCGTCCGCCTGCGTCGGCGGGGTCGCGCTCGGCGTGCTCTACGCGGCCTACCTGTTCACGGTCGCGCCGCTCTCCGCCGCCGCGCTCGAGGGGCTCGAGTCGGGCGCGATGGGCGCGCTCTGCGCGCTGCCAGGCGGCGCCGCGCTGCTCCGCCTGCTGCCGGAGACGCTCGTCGTCGGCGTGGACTTCCAGCTGCAGTGGGCGGGCACGACCGCGAACGGGACCTTCGGCGACCTGCGCGGGACGCACTGGGCCTACTATCCCGTGACGCTGCTCTACAAGGTCCCGGTCGCCGTCTGGGTGCTCGGCGGCCTCGCCGTCCTCACCGGCCGCGTCCGGGCCGGCAGACCCGGCCTGTGGTCGACCGCGCTCGTCCCGGCCGCGCTCCTGGTGGCCTACTGCTCGGCGACCCGCGCGCTGCAGATGGGGGTGCGCTACGTGCTCCCTGCGGTCCCGGCGCTGCTGATGCTCGCTGCCGCGTTCGCCGCGCGGCGGGGCCGCGCGCAGCGGCTCTCGGACGCCGTGATCGCCGCCGCGCTCGCGGCTTCCTTGTGGCAGACGGTGCAGGGCTGGCCGCACTTCGTCGGCTACTTCAACGCGTGGTCCGGCGGTCCTGCTGCGGGCTTCCGCACGGTCGCGGACGGGAACTGCGCCTGGGGGCAGCAGCGCGCGTCCGGGCGCGACGCGCTCGCTGCTCGGCACCCGGACCTCGCGTTCCTGCCGCCGGCTGCCGGTCCCCGCTTCGGGCGCGTCGCGATCTGGTGGGAAGACCTCAAGGCGGTCGATCCGCGCGACGGGGCGCGCAGCTACCACTGGTTGTCCCGGTTCGAGCCGTTCGACCACGCCGGCGCTGCCTGGCTGGCGTTCGAGGTCTCGGCGGAAGACTTCGAACGCGCGGCGCGCGCCGGGGACGCCCGCGCGGCTGTCGACCTGGCCTTGGCGTGGCTCGGTGCGGGCCGCTACGACGACGCCCGCCGCGCGCTCACGCTGGCGGCGCCGGTCGACCCCGAGGCCGCGCGCACCGCCGCGCTGATCGACGCGTCGGCCGCGGCCGACCAGGATGCGTCAGGGCGGGACGCGCTCGCCGCGGCCCTGAGCGAGGCGGGGCACTTCGACCTCGCGCTGGCGCGGATCGACCGCAGCCGTCGGCAGAACGCCGTGCTCGTCTACTGGCTGCTGTGGCGCGCCGGTCGGCAGCGGGCGGCCGTCGAGCACCTGGACCGCGTCGGCGCCGACGGCTCGCGGACTACGGAAGAGGTAGGGTTGTTGGCGATGAGCCTCTACAACGGGGCCGACCAGTACCCGCCCGACCCCGACCGAGCGCTTCGATACATGCAGCAGCACATCCAGCGAGGTGAGGCGCCGGGCGCCGGCGACCCGGCGCGGGCCCAGTGGGACGCGCTGCTGGGCGCGGTCCGCGCGGCCGTCGAGCGAGAGCGACGCCTGGAGGGGCTGCGGTGAGCGACGCGGCTTCGAAGCAAAAGGTCATCGTCGTGATGCCCGCCTACAACGCCGAGAAGACGCTCGAGGCGACGCTACGCGACATCCCCGACGGCGCCTGCGACGAGGTCCTCGTCGGGGACGACTGCAGCACCGACGGGACCGTCGCGCTCGCGGAGCGGCTGGGGCTGCCCGTCGTCGTCACGCCGCAGAACCTGGGCTACGGCGGCAACCAGAAGATGCTCTACCGCGAGGCCCTGGCGCGCGGCGCCGACGTCGTGGTGATGCTGCACCCGGACTACCAGTACGACCCCAAGCTGGTGCCGCACTACGTGGGCTTTCTGCGGGAGCGCGTCTGCGACGTGATCCTCGGCAACCGGATCCGCTCCCGCCGCGAGGCGCTCAAGGGCGGCATGCCGGCGTGGAAGTACCTCTCGAACCGGATGCTCACGATCATGCTGAACCTCGTCTACGGGACCAACCTGGGCGAGTTCCACTCGGGCTTCCGGGCCTACCGGCGCGAGGTGCTCGAGCAGGTCGACTTCGAGTCCAACAGCGACGCGTTCGGCTTCGACGCGCAGTTCCTGGCGCAGGCGATCCGCGCCGGCTTCGTCGTCGCGGACGGCCCGATGCCGGTCAAGTACTTCAAGGAGGCGTCCTCGATCGCCTTCCTGCCGTCCGTGCGCTACGGGCTGATCAACGTCAAGGCCGCGGCGATGTTCGCGCTCAGCAGGCTCGGCGTCCCGTTCCGGATGTTCGCGCCGCGCGGCGCGTGACCGGCGTCGATCACCGGCGCTGCTCGTCGACGCGGTCCTGGATACGTCGGTTCGCGCTGGCGGCGAGGCCGGACATGCCCAGCCGCCTGCAGACGGCCATCAGCAGCGGATCGACGACGCCGAAGCGTCGGAAGCGCCCGGCCCAGCGTCGGACGAAGTCTCGGTAGGCGAGCCCGCCGCGCTCGAACACGCCGGGCAGCGCCGCGCCGCCGTCGCTGGGCTCGTAGCCGTAGCGAGCGAGCAGGTCGCCGACCCGGCCCTCGATCAGCTGGGCCTCCCGCGGCGCCATCTTGCGTCGCCACTGGTAGGCGAGCGACGCGTCGACCGCGCTGTAGGTAGACGTCTCCGGATAGGCGTGGAATCCCTCGTGGTAGGCGACGCCCAGCAGGTTCGCGATCGCCGTCAGGTGCTCGTCGGGCGCCGCGATCAGGTCCTCGTAGCGCACCTCCAGCCGCTGCTCGGCGGGGATGCCGGGCGCGGCGGCCAGCCACTCCCGCTCGGTGTCCAGCCAGCCCTCCACGCCGCGGTAGGCGATCCCGGCCCAGCCCATGCCGACGCAGGACCGCGCCACGTCCCGCGGGTCGCGGACGAGGTGGATCACCGGCGCTTCCGGGAACACCTGGGCGGCGCGCGCGACGCCGCGGTGCAGCACGAGGGTGATGTGCTCGTGGTCGTCGGCGAGCGCCTCGACCATCGCGCGCACGCACGCGACGGCGTCTTCGTCCGTCGGGAGCTCGGGCAGGTTGTTGCGGCGCACGCGATCCTGCGCGAGCCCGGCGCGGTCGAGCGTCCACCCGCCGGGCGCCTCCTGCAGGTAGTCGAACAAGAAGTCGCTCTCGCCGGGGATCCACAGCTGCGGGTGGCCCTGCAGCATCAGCCGCAGCAGGGTCGTGCCGGAGCGCAGTGCGCCGTAGAGAATGGAGACCTTCATGGGTTCGATCACCGCCGAGATCGTGGCGCGTCAGCCTACCACCTCGCTGGGCCGAATCGGGCATGCAGCGCGCCGATCGCGCCGGTGGCGTCGGATCTTGGGGCGGTTGCAGCCCGGGGCAGCCACGGCCAGACTGGCACGCGACGGCTCCTGGTCCAGCGCGGCCCGGAGAAGTGTCGATCACACCTGGCCGGATGACCGCTCCACGAACGCCTGAACCCCGCGCCCTGCGGCGCGCGCCGATCGGCCTGAGGCTCGCGCTCGTCGCGGTCGTCTTCGGGGTGAGCCTGCTGTGCGCGGAGCTGATGCTCGGCGTCCTGCAGATCCCGAGCCTGCAGTGCCAGTTCGTCAGCGCGACCTTCGACGGGGAGCTGTTCGTCGAGGACCCGGAGCGCCTCTGGCGGCTCAGCCCGACGTGCGAGAAGTTCGAGGTCAACGAGGTCGGCCTGCGCGGCTGGTGGCCCGACGAGCCCGCGCCCGAGGGCGAGCTGCGCATCCTCTGCGTCGGGGACTCGTGCACCTTCGGCACCGGGGTGCGCTACGACGAGACCTACGGCGTCGTGCTGGCGCGCACGCTGAGCAACAGCGGGCTGGGGATCACCGCCCGCGCGGTGCTGCTCGCGCTGCCGGGCTACTCGACCTACCAGGACCTCGTGCTGCTGCGGCAGCGCGCAGCCGAGCTGCAGCCGGACCTGGTCGTGCTCTACTGCGGCGCCTGGAACGACTACCTGCCCGCGTGGCTGCGCACGGACCGCGAGTGGGGCGACGTGACCAAGAACGGCGTGCCGAGCCGCCTGCTCGAGCTGTTCCGCCGGTCCTACTGGTCGAGCCGCCACGACGACCCCGCGCAACTCGTCCAGGACTACCAGGACGGCGCCGCGCCGCCGCTGCTGCGCGTGCCGCTGGAAGAGTACCGCGCCAACCTCGAGGCGCTGATCGCCACGGTGCAGGACGCCGGCGCTCAGCCGCTGGTCGTGCTGCCGGCCTTCCCGGAGCGGACCATCGCGCGGTTCCCGACGGGCGGCCGCTACCTCGAGGTCACGCGCGAGGTCGTGGCGGCGACCGGGGTCCCGCACGTCGACGCGACCGCCGTCGTCGAGCGCTTCGAGGCCGACCAGGACATCCGCGCGCCCGAGGACGCCAGCGCCCTGACCTACACGGACTGGATCCACCCCTCGGGCATCGGCCACGGCCTGATCGCGCGCGCGATCTCTGCCGAGCTGGAGTCGATCGGCTGGCCGGGGGCCCGCGCGGGCGTGCCGCCGGCCCTGGCCCAGCCCGACGTCGACTGCGAGGTCGCCGACGGAGTCGCCAACGTGACGTGGGACGCGGTCGCCGGCGCGGAGGGCTACTCGATCTACTTCGAGGAGCTCGTCACCGGCAAGATCGGCGCCTTCGACTGCGGCGGCGACACGACGTTCCAGATGTCGCTGCGCGCGCCGCTCAAGTTCCGGTTCTGCGTGCAGGCGCACCGCTGGGGCGCGCAGGGGCCGTGCTCCGACACGATCACGGTCGGCGGCTGAGCGCCTGCCCGGTCGCCGTCGCCGGCGCCCGCGGCGCCCGCGTCACCCGAGCACGCCGCGGATGACGTCGCCGTGCACGTCGGTCAGGCGCACGTCGCGGCCGCCGTAGCGATAGGTCAGCTGCTCGTGGTCGAGCCCCATCAGGTGCAGCACGGTGGCCCACATGTCGTAGACGTCGCAGACGTCCTCGACCGCGCAGTAGCCGAGCTCGTCGGTGGCGCCGTAGGCCGTGCCCGCGCGGCAGCCGCCGCCGGCGAAGAACACGCTGAAGCCGAACGGGTTGTGGTCGCGCCCGTTGGAGCCCTGGGAGAACGGCGTCCGGCCGAACTCGCCCGCCCAAACGACCAGGGTCTCGTCGAGCATGCCGCGGCGCTTGAGGTCCCGGATCAGCGCCGCGATCGGTTGGTCGACCTGCCAGGCCATCGCCCCGTGGCCGCGCTCGAGGTCGCTGTGCTGGTCCCAGGGGTTGGCGGCGCCGCCGGCGCCGATGTTCTTGGTGATGCAGCTCAGCTCGACGAAGCGCACGCCGCGCTCGACCAGGCGGCGCGCGAGCAGGCACTGCCGGGCGTAGGCCGCCTTGCTCGGCTCCGGGTCGTCCATGCCGTAGAGCGCGCGGACCTCGTCGGTCTCGTCGGTGAGGTCGCAGAGCTCGGGCACGGCCGCCTGCATGCGGCTCGCGACCTCGTAGTTGCGGATCGACGCTTCCAGCTCGCGGTCGGCGCGCGACCCGGCGAAGCGCTGGTCGAGCGCGCGGACGAGGTCGAGGTGGCGGGCCTGTGCGCCGCGGCCGAGCGCCGGGCGGATGTTGCGCACGGCGGGGTCCCGGTCGGCGACGAGCACGCTGCCTTGGTGGTGGGCCGGCAGGAAGCCGCTGCTGAACAGGCCGACCCCGCCGTGCGGCGGCACCGCGCCGCCGGACTGCAGCACGACGAAGCCAGGCAGGTCGCGGTTCTCGCTGCCGAGGCCGTAGTGGATCCAGGCCCCGGCGCTCGGGTGCCCGATGAACGGAAAGCCCGTGTGCATCAGGAAGTTGCCCTGCGCGTGCTCGCTGAACGGCGCGGTCATCGAGCGGATCACCGCGAGCTCGTCGGCGACCTTCGCGAGCTCCGGGAACATCGAGCTCACCCAGAGCCCCGACTCACCGTGCTGCGCGAACGAGAACGGCGACGCCATCACCTTGCCGTTGTTGTTGAACTGCGTGCGCTCGATCGCGACCGGCATCGGCTGGCCGTGCAGCTCGCGGAGCTTGGGCTTGGGGTCGAACGAGTCGACGTGGGAGACGCCGCCCGACATGTAGCAGAAGATGACGTTCTTGGCCCGGACGCGCCGCGCGGGCCGGGCTGCGGCGGTCGCGGTCCGGCCGAACAGGGCGTCGAGCGCGAGCGCGCCGAAGCCGAGCGACGAACGCTGCAGTACGGCGCGGCGGGAGATGCGGTCGCCGAGGTCGCTCATCGCAGGAACCGGAACTCCTTGAGGTTGTAGAGGGCGTGCGCCAGCAGCGTCCACGGGTCGTAGGGCGTCGCTTCGGCCCGCTGTCGAGCGCGCTCCGCGTCGAGCGCCGCGATCTGTCGGTCGAGCCGCTGCACGCGGTCGCGGTCCGCCGCGGGGAGGCTCTCGACGACGAGACGCCGGCTCACGTAGGGGCGGCCCGAGGCCGACGCCGCGAGCTCTGCTGCCGACAGCGCGCGATCGTAGAGCCTGGCTGCGGTGACGACGCCGCGCAGCGCGCGGCCCTGCGCGCGGTCCCCGTGGCGAAGCCCGACGAGGACCTGCGCGTCGCCCGCCGCGAAGCGCGCCACGCCGGTCCGGTAGGGGAGGCCGTACGGCGCGCCGTCGCGGTAGAGCGTCACCGTGCCTTGGCCGTCGTAGACGACCGCGACGTGCACCGGCCGCTCGCCGGCTCCTTGCTCGGCGACGCCGTCGACGTCGTCGGTGCGTCGGAAGTGGTCCGAGCCGGCGATCCAGCGGCGGTGCTCGCGTTCGCCGTAGACGATCGCGTCGAACACGTCGCCGCGGAGGTCCTGCACCGTGACCACGCCGCCGCCCTGCTGGTCGAGGCCGTCGAGCTGCACCCACGCCTCGAGCGTCTTGGCGGTGAGCTCGCGCCCGAGCGGCGGCGTGGAAAGCCACCCTCGCCCGTCGAGCACGAGGCCGCGTTCGTCGCGCACGGCGCTCCCGCGCAGCTCGCCGTGCAGCGCGCCGACCTGGTCCTGCAGACCTTCGCGGAAGTCCCAGGACGCGGTCGGCGCAGGCCCGGCGGGCGTGGTCTCTTCGCCGAGCAGCGCGCGACGCTGTGGCTCCAGCAGCCCTTCGAGCTCGGCGCGCACAGCGGCGAGCGCTGCGTCCGTGTCCGCTCGTTCGGTTCGTTGCCGCGCGGCGGCAGCGTCCGCGTCGCGCACGTAGTGCAGCAGGCGGTCACGCTCTGGTTGCGTCGGCGGCCGCCCGGTCGCCGCCTCGAACATGTCTGCTGTGCGCTGCGCGTCGTCGCCGACCGATGCGGTCGCGCCGGCCCATCGCCCGGCGAGCTCCCAGACCAGCGGGTCGTTGAGCATGGCGAGCGACTGCGCCGGAACATTCGTCACGAGCCGCGCGCCGACCGGCGCGAACGGCGTCGGGGCGTCGAACGTCGCGAGGAACGCGTCGAGGTCGTTGCGCTTCGTGCGGACGTAGACGCTGCGTCGCGGCGTGGTGCTGTTGGCGCCGAAGGCCGGACCGTAGGCGTCATCGGAGAGCGCGCCGGCGACGGCGAACAGGCTGTCCCGCAGCCCTTCTGCGGTGAGCCTGCGAACCGGGACGTGGGTCCGCCAGGCGCCGTCGGGGTCCGCTGCGTCCGCGCCCGGGGGCGGCGAGGACGCGAGCTGCCAGCTCTTGCTGGTGACGAGGTAGCGGATCAGCCGCTTGACGGACCAGCCGTCCTCGACGAAGCGCGCGGCGAGGTGGTCCAGGAGCTCGGGGTGGGTGGGAGCTGCCCCGAGCCGGCCGAAGTTGTCCGGCGTGGCGACGATGCCGCGCCCGAACAGGTGGTGCCAGACGCGGTTGACCATGACCCGGGCCGTCAGCGGGTTGTCGGCGTCGGCGAGGTCGTCGGCGAGCGCGCGGCGGCCGCTCTGCGGGCCGTCGTAGCGGCCTCCGCCCAACACCTCGAGGAAGCGGCGCGGCACGGTCGAGGCCGGCCGCGACGGGTCGCCGCGCTCGAACAGCGGGTGGTCGGCGGCGTCCGCCTCGACCAAGCCGGGCACGCGCGTCGGCGACGAGACCTCTTCGGCGCGAGCGCGCACCTGCTCCACCAACTCCTCGAGGTCTTCGGACGCGTCGAGCTCGTTGGGGAGCAGGCCGTGACGGAGGCACGCGTCGAGGAGGAGCGCGTCCTGATCGCTGCAGACACCGCGGGCCCAGCGGTCGACGGCTGTCGCGACGCGTCGACTTATCCGCCGCGCGAGCTGCCGGCGGTCCGCGGGCGCGGGGCTCGCCGCGCGCATCGCGGCGGCTACGCCGTACGGATCGAGGTTCGCGGTCGGCGCCCCCGCACCCTTTGGCTGCACGCGGACCTCACGGAGGCCGAAGAAGCCGTCTTCGGGGCCGCCCGCCTCGACCGGCGCGTCCTTGCTGGTCGTCAGCTCGACGTGCGCGCGCTCGCCCCGCCAGTAACTGAGGTCGACGCGCCGCCAGCGCCAGCGGTCGTGGTCGAGGTTGACCCGCTGGTAGGTGAGGCCGCTGCGCGGGTAGTCCTGCACGACGAACCGGAGGTGCGCCGACTCTCCCAGCACCAAGGCCCACGCCGACTGCTCTTCGCCGACGTCGAAGCGGTCCGAGTGCAGGACGCCGCGGTGCCTGCGCGTGTCCAGGTGCGTGTAGGCGCCCGCGGGGTAGATGCCCTGCAGGACCTGGTCGCCTTCGGCGGCGACCGCGAAGGCGCCGGCGGACGCGACGCCGTCGCGCAGGCCGTTGCCGTGGAAGTGCCAGCCCGCGGCGTCGGCCGGCCGGATGCGGAGGTCGCCAGGCGCGCGCTCTGTCGCGGGCGCCGCGAGGCGCGGGGAGGCGAGCAGGTCGCGCAGCGCGGCGGTGAACGCTCGGCCGACGAGCCCGCTGCGTGGACCGCGCCCCGTCGCGCGGTCCACCTCGCGCAAGAGCCACGCGGGGTGGTCCTCGTCGACGTCGTCGCCCGCTGCGTCCTCCAGCAGCGCGGGGAGCCGCGCCGCGACGTGGTCGCGCCAGACGGCGGTCACCTCGGCCTTCAGCCGGCGCTTGAGGTCGCGGATCGCCGCGGTTCCCTCGGCCTGCCGCGCCTCGGTGTTGGCGTCGTGGATACCCGGTCGACACGACGCGAGCACGCCGAAGAGCGCGTAGTAGTCGGCCTGGCTGATCGCGTCGAACTTGTGGTCGTGGCAGCGCGCGCACGAGATCGTCTGGCCGAGGAAGGCCTTGCCGAGCACGTTGATCTGGTCGTCGACGAACCGGACCTTCTCGACGAGCGGCTCGGTCGGCAGGTAGCCGTGGAACACGAAGCGGTAGTGCGCGGCGCCGATCACGGACTCGTTGACGCCGCGCGCTGCGTCGACGCGCGGCGCCTCCAGCAGGTCGCCGGCGACGTGCTCCCGGACCAGCTGGTCGTAGGGCACGTCCTCGTGGAACGCGCGGATGAGGTAGTCGCGGTACTGATAGGCGTAGGGGACCGAAGGATCGCCTTCGGAGCCGTGGGAGTCGGCGTAGCGCACGACGTCCATCCAGTGCCGAGCCCAGCGTTCGCCGTAGGCCGGGGACGCGAGCAGCTCGTCGACGACCCGCTCCAGCGCGTCGTCGCGCGGGTCCTGCTCGAACGCGCGCAGCGCAGCCGGAGTCGGAGGGAGCCCGGTAAGCGCGTAGTGCAGGCGTCGGAGCAGCACCCGACGCGAGGCGGGCGGCGCGCGCTGCAGGCCGCGCGCGCGCTGCGCTGCGGCGACGAAGCGGTCGACCGGGTGCGCGGACCAGTCGTCTGCGGGCGGCAGCTCGGGCGCGACGACCGGCTGCAGGCTCCACCAGCTGCGCCGCTGCGCGAGCTTCGCGCTCCACGAGGTCTGCGCGGCGAGCTCGGCTGCGGTCGGCGGCTCGTCGCGCGGGTCGACCGCGCCGTCGCGGATCCACCGCTCGAAGTCCGCGAGCACGTCGTCGCGCAGGCGCGCGCCGTCCTCGGGCATCTCGAGACCCTCGAGCTCGTGACGCGTGACCATCAGCAGCACGCTCTCTGCGGGCTCGCCCGGCACGACGATCGGGCCCTCGCTGCCTTCCGCGCGGATGCCGGCGCGGTGGTCGAGCACGACGCCGCCGCGCTGCTTGCCGTGGGTGCTGTGGCACTCGTAGCAGCTGCTCGCCAGCACGGGTCGGATCCGCTGCTCGAAGAACTCGAGCTTGGCCGCCTCCACCGCCGACTGGCCGGTCAGCTGCGCCGCGGCGAGCGCGAGCGCCGCCCACGTCTTGCGAGCAGGGAGGAGGAGCATGGCGACCGATGCACGATACCGACAGCGCGTCGGCGCGTCAGGCGGGATACCTTGCGGGCTCCGCCGCGCCGCGCGGCCCCCCCCCGGCCCAACCACGACCCCCAAAGCCCAGCAC
>JBMHDP010000311.1:0-9985 GCA_049889335.1 Planctomycetota bacterium | reverse complement strand
GGCATCAAGAAGAAGCCGACCAGCGTCGTGCTCTTCGACGAGATCGAGAAGGCGCACAGCAAGGTCCACAACCTGCTGCTGCAGCTGCTCGACGAGGGCATCATCACGGACAGCAAGGGCCAGACGGTCTCCTTCAACCAGGCGCTGATCCTGATGACCAGCAACCTGGGCATCGAGAAGATCGACGCGGTCCGCACCCGGATGGGCTTCTCGGCCGCGCACAAGCGGCAGAGCCTGCACGACGTCGACCTGACGGACGTCACCAACGAGGCGCTGCGCGAGTTCTTCCGCCCCGAGTTCGTCAACCGCATCGACGAGGTCATCATGTTCAACCCGCTGGACGAGAAGGTCTGCCAGCGGATCGCCGGCAACATGCTGCGCGAGGTCGCCGACCTGCTCGGCAAGCGCGGCATCAAGGTGACCTTCTCGCCGCAGGTCCGCGTGCTGCTCGCCAAGCAGGGCTTCAGCGAGGAGTTCGGCGCCCGCGAGCTGCGCCGCCTGATCAAGCGCAACATCGAGGACCCGCTGACCGAGCTGATCCTCGACCACGACCTCGGCCAGGGCAGCAAGGTCTCGGTCCGCGCGCGCGGCGGGCAGTACTCGTTCTCGTGCGAAGGCACCAAGGCCGCGCAGCCGGCCTGAGCGACGGCCGACGTCCGGCTGTAAAGGTTGGACCTGGCGGCGCGGCCCTCCTACGGTCCTGACGCCTGCCCGGCAGGCCCTGATCGATGCTGCTGCTCGTTCTCGCCGTCACCTTCTCGCTGCTGTTCTCGTTCGTCTGCTCGATCTCCGAGGCGACGCTGCTCAGCGTGGGGCCGGCCCGGGTCGAGCAGCTGTCGCAGCGAGGCTCCCGCCTCGGCCGGCTGCTGCATCGCTACCGGGCCGAGCCCGACCGGCCGATCGCCGCGATCCTGATCGTCAACACGATCAGCAACTCGGGCGGCGCGGCGATCGCGACCGCGCAGTTCACGACCGCCTTCCCCGGCGTGTCCGAGGCGTGGTTCGCCGCGTTCTTCGTCGTGACCGTGCTGGCGGTGACCGAGATCGTGCCCAAGACCATCGGCGTCGTGCACGCCGACAGCCTCGCGCTCCCGATCACGGGCGTCGTGCAGGTGATGATCGTCGCGGTCTGGCCGATGCTGTTCCTGACCCGCTGGCTGGCGCGGCTGTTCGCGCGCGCCGACGGCGGACCGACCACCTCGCTGGACGAGATCCGCGTGATGGCGACGGCGGGCATGAGCCAGGGCGCGTTCGGGCAGATCACCGGCGAGCTGATCCAGAACGCCACCAAGCTCCGCGACCTGACCGCCAAGGACGTCATGGTCTCGCGCGACCGGGTCGCATACCTGTCCGGCAGCCAGCCGACCGAGGACAACCTCAAGCGCGTCCACCGGACGGGCCACAGCCGCTTCCCCTACACGCCGACCGGCGAGCTCGACGACGTCAAGGGCGTCGTGCTGACCAAGGAGCTCCTGTTCTCGCTGCGCGAGCAGCCCGAGCCCGACTGGGAGTCGCTGCTGGTCGAATTGCTGATCGTGCCCGAGTCCGCGACCCTCAACCACGTGCTGCGCAAGTTCCAGGTCAGCAAGCGCCACATGGCGATCGTCGTCGACGAGTACGGCTCGACCGAGGGCATCGTGACGCTCGAGGACGTGCTCGAGGAGATCGTCGGCGAGATCGAGGACGAGTTCGACATCGACGCGACCGAGATCATCGAGCGCGCCGACGGGGCGCTGATGTGCCGCGGCGTGGCGGAGATCGCCGAGGTGTTCGAGCGGCTCTCGCTGCAGGAGATCGAGACGGAGAGCAAGACGCTGTCGGGCTTCTTGTCCGAGCGCCTGGAGCAGGTCCCCGCCGCGGGCGCCCACGTCGACGTCGGCGGGTTCCGGTTCGAGGTCACCAAGGCGAACAACCGCCGCGCGGAGCGCGTGCGGGTGACGCGGCTGGACGCCGCCGACCCGAGCTAGGGCGGAGCGGGGTCGCGCCCGCGCGGGCAGCCATTACGCTGGGGGGACGGAGCGCGGCCCCCCGCCCCGGCTCTTTCGTCCACACACTCTGTCCCGGAGCGTCCGGGACCGCCGCCATGAAGCTCCGCTCTCTCGGCCTCACGGCCATGCTCTGCTCGGCGCTCGGCGCCCAGGGCCCGACGTTCGTCTCGACCCTCCCGCCGCTGCTCGAGCTCCGCGCCGCGCAGGTCCCACGCCTGGTCGAGCAGTGGTCGACCTCCAGGCTCGGCCGGCTGTTCGAAGACGAGGACGCGCGCCTCGCCGGAGAGCTCGCGGTCCGATTCCAGTCCGGGAGGATCGCGCGACAGACCGCCCTGCGGCTCGCGCTGCAGCAGCTGCCGAGCACCGTGGACGCGCCACCGCACGTCGTCGCGGGCCTCTACACGCTGCAGCCCGACGAGCTCTGGCGGCTGTTCGAGCGGCCGGTCGAGGAGGTGGCGGCGGCGGAGTTCACCGTCTCGATGCCTCCAGAGAACGCGGTCGACAGCGCGCCCTACTTCTTCCGCACGATGTCGTGCCGGCCGCGCTACGAGGGCCGCTGGCAGCAGCGCTTCGACCAGGAGGCGCAGGCGCGCGCGCGGTCGACGATGTTCACCCCGGTCGCAGACGCGAGGATCAGCAGCTTCCCCGCGCACGTGTTCGCGCTGCCTGAAGGCGCGGCCGAGGTCGGCTTGGGCGGCCTGCTGCAGCAGCAGTGGATGCTGCAGCTGCCGAGCCGCTTCACCTACGGCAACGGCGTGCCCGCCGAGGTCGGTCGGGTCGACGCGGCCCCGACGCGCGAGGACGCGGACCTCTCCGCCACCTTTCACGTCGGCCGGTGGGTCGAGGCCCTGCGCCAGACCTTCGGAGCGGTGCCTCCGCAGCTGACGCTGCTGGGCGCCGACAAGATGGAGCGCCTGCGCTGGAGCGCGCGCTTCGTCGGGGACCTGATCTACGACGTCGTCCAGCTGGACTTCGTCGACGGCCCGCTCACCGGGCTGCCCGCGTTCCTGGAGACCGGCGAGACCGCCCCGCCCGCCCAGGGCCTGCCGGACGGCGCGCTCGCGCAATTCCGCGCGCGGATCGAGCTCCAGGACGCCTACGACGCGCTGATCGCAGCCGAGGCGGACCTCGAGCTCCCCGGCGCGATCTTCGACCCGCTCCTCGACGCGCTGGACGGGGGCCTCGCCCTCGGCTGCTGCGCGCCGGCGCCCGGCGGTCTGATCCCGCGCCTCTACCTGACGCTCGGCCTGAAGGACCCGGTCGCGTTCGCCGCCTGGGTCGACGGCCTGCAGGCGATGCTGCCGCCCGAGCTGTCCGTCAAGCAGGTGCAGTACGGCGACGTCAAGGTGTCCGTGCTCAAGATCCCCGACGCGCCGCAGGGCCTGCAGCCCGCGTGGTGCGTCGTCGGCGACCGCCTGCACGTCGCCGAATCGGCGCTGAGCATGCGCGCCTTCTTGAAGGCGCAGGCAGACGGCGTGGTCGCGATGGACGTCGACGGGATGGCCGCGCCAGCTGGCGAAGGCGACGTGATGGCGAGCTTCGACATGCGCTTCGACGCGGCGGCGCTCTACGAGGCCTTCTACCAGCGCTGGCTGCCGCTGTTCGAGCTGAGCGGCGTCTCCGAGATGCCCGCGCCGGTCTCGCGCGACGACCTGCCCCACCCCGACGTGGTCGCCGAGCACCTCGGCAAGGGCCGCGGCGTCGTGCGCCGCGCCGCGCGCTCGATGTCGCTGGTGCAGGCCAGCGCTTCCGGCGGCCTCGAGCTGAGCGCCCTGCTGTTCGCGTGGCCGACGATGCTCGCCCAGCAGACGTACGACTATATGGAGGACGAGGCGCACCTCACCGTCGCCAGGACGCGGCTCGCCGCCGTGCACGAGGCGCTCCAGCGGTTCGAAGCGCGGGAGCAGCGCCGGCCCGCGGACCTGGCCGAGCTGTTCACCGCCGAGCAGCTCCCCGACGACGCGCTGCTGCTGCCCGCCGACGACCTCGCCGAGGAGGTGCGCTTGCCGGACGGCCGCGTGCTCCGGTCGTCGTTCCGCTATTTCCCGTCGGGGATCGAGCTCCCGCGCGGCCGCGGCAGCGCCTTCATCCAAGTCGTCGGAGGACCGGTCCAGAACGGACTCGCGGCGAAGACGCCGGCGCTGCTGATCGAGCTCCGGCCCCACCAGTTCCACCGCGCGATGCTGCTGGAGAACGGCGAGGTCCCCGACACCTACGGCGACTACGGGACCACGCTGTCGATCGATCAGCTCTCGGCGGGCGACGAGAAGAAGCGGTAGACCTGCTCGGCGACGGCCGCGGGCACGCCCGGCGTCGCGAGCAGGTCCTCGCGCGACGCCTGCTTGAGCCGCGTCAGCGAGCCGAAGTGGCGCAGCAGGGCCCGGCGCCGGGTCGGCCCTACGCCCGGGATGTCGTCGAGCGCGCTGGTGATCTTGCCGCGCTGCTTGCGGTGATAGGTGATCGCGAAGCGGTGCGCCTCGTCGCGGATCGCCGCGACCAAGAGCATCTCGGCGGTGTCCTTGCCCAGCGGGATCGGCGTCTCCTGGCCGGGCAGGAAGATCCGCTCCCCGCTCTCTCGCTTGCGGTCGCCGTCGCCCTTGAGCCGGCTCTTGGCGAGCCCGCAGAGCCACACGTCGTCCTGCAGGCCGAGCTCCTCGACCGCCCGCTCGGCCGCCGCCAGCTGGCCGCGGCCGCCGTCGACGATCATCAAATCAGGGAGCTCCTCGTCGTCGCGCTCCAGGCACAGCCGGAGGCTGCGGCGCACCGCCTCCTCCATGGCCGAGAAGTCGTCGCCGGCGTGCTCCTGGCTGATCTTGAAGCGCCGGTACTGCGCCTTGTGCGGCTGCCCCTCCTGGAAGCACACGCGCGACGCGACCGTGTTGGTGCCCTGCGTCGTCGAGACGTCCAGGCAGTGCAGCAGGACCGGGGTGTCCTCCAGTTCGAGCCGCGCCGCCAACCGCTCGGCCGCGCGGCGGCGCCGCGCCTCGGCGTCGACCTCGACCGCGTCGCCGAGCTCGGCGTTCTGCATCGCGAGCGCGAGGTGCTTCCTGCGCTCGCCGCGCTGCGGCACGTGCAGCTCGACGCGGCCGCCGCGCTTGTGCTCGAGCCACTCGCGCAGGATCTCGGGCTCGTCGGGCAGCTGCGGCACCAACAGCGCGCGCGGCACGAAGCGGTCGCCCTCGTAGAGCCGGGCCAACACGTCGGCGAGCAGCATGCCGTCGGGCAGCTCGCTCTTCATGGTGTGGCGCGTGCACTGCTCGAGCGCGCCCTCGCGGAACGCGAGGTAGGCGACCGTCACCTCGTCGCCGCGCCGGAACACGCCGACCGCGTCCTCGTCGCCGCCGCGCGCCACGACCGACTGCCGCTCGGCGACCCGCTGCAGCGCGGTGATCTGCTCCTTCATCGCCTGCGCGCGCTCGAACTCGAGCCGCTCGGCCGCCTCCCCCATGCGCTCTTGCAGGCCCTGCACCAGCGGGCGGATCTCGCCCTGCAGGATGCGCACGGCCTCGTCGAGCAGCTGGTCGTAGGCCTCGTGCGTGACCTCACCGACGCACGGCGCCGGGCAGCGGCCGATCTGGTGCTTGATGCACGCGCGCGTGCGGTTGTGGAACACGCCGTCCTTGCAGTCGCGCAGCGGCACCACCTTGTGGAGCAGCCGCAGCGTGCGGCGCACGGCCTTGGCCGACGCGAACGGACCGAAGTACATCGCGCCGTCGTCGCGTCGTCGCCGCACGAACCGGAACCAGGGCCAGTCCTCCTTGCGGTCGAGCCGCAGCAGCAGGAAGGCCTTGTCGTCCTTCAGCTTGATGTTGTAGCGCGGCTTGTGCTTCTTGATGACCGTGTTCTCGAGCAGCAGCGCCTCGGTCTCGGTCCTCGTCGCGATGAACTCGACGTCGCGTGCTTCGCGCTCGAGGAAGCGCAGCTGGTAGCGGCCGTCGCCGCCCGGCGTCAGGTAGCTGCGCACCCGCGCGCGCAGGTCGGCGGCCTTGCCGGCGTAGAGCACCTTGCCGTCGTCGCCGCGGAACAGGTAGACCCCGGGCTCCTTGGGGAAGCGGGCCACCTTGTCGCGGATGCTCTGGTCCATGCGGGCAGACAGACCATGAGCCACAGCCGCGCCCGCGGCAAGCCACGAACCGCGCGCCAGGCCGCGGCCTAGAGCAGCTCCATGTCGGCCTGCTCGAGCCGGTAGACCTCGTCCCGGATCTGCGCGGCCAGCTCGAAGTCGAGGTCCTTGGCCGCGGTGATCATCTGCTGACGCAGCTGCTTGACGTGCCGGACCAGGTCCTGGTGGCTCTCGAACTGCCGCCGCTGCTCGACCGCGCCGGCCTCCTGCTGGCCCTGCTGCTTGCCGCGGCCCTTCTTGCCCTTGCCCTTCTTGGACTTCTTGCCCTTGCCGCGTCCGGAGCCACCGTCCTCGTCCAGGTCCTCCGACGACAGGTCCAGCAGCTCGCGGACCGGCTTGACGATGGTCTTCGGCGTGATGCCCTGCTCCTCGTTGTGGGCGATCTGCTTCTTGCGGCGCCGCTCCATCTCGCCGACCGCGCCGTCGATTGAGTCGGTGCGCTTGTCGGCGTAGAGGATCACGCGCCCGTCGGCGTTGCGCGCCGCGCGGCCGCAGGTCTGGATCAGCGAGGTCTTGCTGCGCAGGTAGCCCTCTTTGTCCGCGTCGAGCACGGCGACCAGCGTGACCTCGGGGATGTCGAGGCCCTCGCGCAGCAGGTTGATGCCGACCAGCACGTCGAACACGCCCAGCCGCAGGTCGCGGATCAGCGCCGTGCGCTCGATCGAGTCGATGTCGCTGTGCAGGTAGCGGACCTTGATGCCGAGGTCGCGCAGGTAGTCGGTCAGCTCTTCGGCCGAGCGCTTGGTCAACGTGGTGATCAGCACGCGCTCCTTCTTCTCGGTGCGCAGGCGGACCTCGTCGACGACGTCGTCGACCTGCCCCTTGGCGGGCCGGATCTCGACCGGCGGGTCGACCAGGCCGGTGGGCCGCACCACCAGCTCCACGACGCGGCCGTCGCTCTGGTCGATCTCGTAGCCCCCCGGCGTCGCCGAGACGAACAGCACCTGCTGGAGCAGCCCCTGGAACTCGTCGAACTTGAGCGGCCGGTTGTCGATCGCGCTCGGCAGGCGGAAGCCGTGCTCGATCAGCGTCTCCTTGCGCGCCCGGTCCCCGCGGTACATGCCGCCCGCCTGCGGCATCGCGACGTGCGACTCGTCGACGACCATCAGGAAGTCGTCGGGGAAGTAGTGCAGGAGCGTCGCCGCGGGCTGCCCTGAGACGCGGCCGTCGAAGTGCCGGCTGTAGTTCTCGATGCCGTTGCACATGCCGGTCGCGCGCAGCATCTCCAGGTCGTGCCGCGTGCGCTGGCCCAGGCGCTGCGCCTCGAGCAGCTTCTTCTTGCCCTCGAGCTCCGAGACGCGCTCGTCGAGCTCCTCCTCGATGAGCTCGCAGGCGCGCTTGGTCTGGTCGCCGGTCGCGATGTAGTGGGTCGTCGGGTAGATCGAGACCTCGTCGAGCTCCTGCAGGACCTCCCCGCGCAGCGGGTCGATCGCGAACAGGCCCTCCACCTCGTCCCCCCAGAGCTCCACCCGGATCGCGCGCGCGTCCTCGTAGGACGGGTAGATCTCGACCACGTCGCCGCGCACGCGGAAGCGCCCGGCCTGGAAGTCGTAGTTGTCGCGCACGAACTGGATCGACGTCAGCTGCCGCAGCAGCACGTCACGGTCGATCGTCATGCCCTTCTTCACGTGCACGGAGAGCTCGCGGTAGTTCTCCGGCGAGCCGAGGCCGTAGATACAGCTGATCGACGCGACGATCAGCACGTCGCGGCGCTCCATCAGCGAGCGCGTCGCCGAGTTGCGCATGCGCTCGATCGACTCGTTGATCAGCGCGTCCTTCTCGATGAACGTGTCCGTCGTCGGGACGTAGGCCTCGGGCTGGTAGTAGTCGTAGTAGCTGACGAAGTACTCGACCGCGTTGTCGGGGAAGAAGGCCTTGAACTCGGCGTAGAGCTGCGCCGCCAGGATCTTGTTCGGCGCCAGCACCAGCGCCGGCCGCTGCAGGCGCTCGATCAGCTTGGCGGTCGTGAAGGTCTTGCCCGAGCCGGTCACGCCGAGCAGCGTGCTGGCCCGCGCGCCGCCCTGGATCCACCCCGCCAGGGTCTCGATCGCGTGCGGCTGGTCGCCGGCGGGCTGCATGTCACTCTTCAGGCGGAACCGCATCGTCCCGGTGTACAGGATCGGCGCGCGCGGGCGAGCCCGAGCTGCCCCGAACCTCGACCCTGCGGCGCCCGTTGCGGGCGTTGATCCCCGGCTGGCGCGGCACTACCGTCTCGCCGGTCCGCCCCCACCTCTCCCCTCTACCCCGGCAGGTTCTCCCGTGGCCAAACGCCGCTCCTCCGCCTCCCGCCGCAGCGGCTCCAGCCGCGCGGGCTCCGATCGAACCAGCTCGTCGCGCGCCGGCGCCGGGCGCGCCAGCAGCGGACGCCGCGCGCCGCGCGCCCGAACGGACGGCAAGGTCGACATCCACTGTCCGCAGTGCGGCGCGGGCTACCGCGTCGGGGAGGACATGCTCGACCAGAAGATCGAGTGCGCCTCGTGCCACCGCGTGTTCATCGCCAAGAGCACGGCGGGCCGCCGCCCGCAGAAGCAGGACCACAGCAAGACCTACGTGATCTTCGGCGTCGCCGCGGTCGCCATCATCGGCATCTTCATCGCGCTCGGCAGCGGCTCCGACCCGGCGCCGGTCAAGAAGCGCACGGTCGAGGCCCCCAAGGCGCCGCAGTACACCCGCGGCGACCACCCCCGGGCGCTGGAGCTCGCCTCGTGGGCGAACGCCATGGCGTCGAACAACCAGCTGGTGCTCTCGCGGCACAGCGACCTGCGGGCCATCTCGAAGCAGCTGGGCCTCGACAGCAGCGACATCCCTGCCGTCATCAACGGCCTGCAGACGGACGCCTCGACCGCGCTGTTCCGCACGATGGTCTCCAGCGCCGAGCTGGACTCCGAGCAGGACATGACCACGCAGACCGGCAGCGGCAAGGTCTTCGTCACGCCGCGATCGGGCGACGAGACCTTCAAGCGCAACACCAACGGCATCTTCTCGGTCACCTTCCAGGTCGAGGACAACACCGTGAAGGTCACCAGCTTCAAGCTCGTGCGCGAGCCGGTCTACGCGCCCGGCAAGAAGCCGGGCGTACGGCGCTACGAGATCAACGAGAACATCGCCAAGGCCGAGAGCGTCACGATCACCGACTCGGCCGGCACCCGGACGGTCCAGGAGTCCAAGCCCGGGCCGATGCCGCACTGGGAGGAGGCCACCCCGGAGCAGCGCGAGCTGGCCGACAAGTGCGTCGCCGACATCATCGCGAGCGCCGACGACAACGCGCCGGGCGGCCTGTTCATGCGCGCGACGCTGAAGGTGCGCGAGATGGCCGAGAAGCAGGCGGTCGTCCCGCGCGTGCTCAACGCGATGTTCGAGCGCTACGAGGACCCGAACGCGCACAACATGGAGCTGAGCCAGCTCAACCGCGCGATCGCCAACTGGACCGGATACGCGGTCAACTACCAGGTGCGCAACAGCGGCGACGCTGCCAAGGACAAGAAGGAGCGGCAGTCGTGCATCCGGCAGTGGTTCGCGTTCTGGCGACGCCACCACAAGGACCTCAGCGAGTTCTTCGACGACGGAGACGACCTCGAAGGCGACGACGGCGGCGAATAGCCCCGCGACGCCCGCCTCCTACGCGAACCACATCAGCCACCCGAGCCATCAGGAGCCCCCGACCATGACCGTGATCCCGATCACCTGTGACAACTGCGGCGCGAAGTACAAGCTGCCGGAGACCTTCAAAGGCGACCAAGCCAAGTGCCAGAAGTGCGGCAGCGTGATCGACGTCGCCAAGCAGCGCGACGCCGCTGCGGGCGGCGGGGACGCAAAGCCCGCCGCCGCGGCCAAGCCCGCCGCCAAGGCGCGCCCGGCCGTGGACCGGAGCAAG
>JBMHDP010000310.1:0-6458 GCA_049889335.1 Planctomycetota bacterium | reverse complement strand
GGCGCGCGAGGCGGGCCATTCGGTGGTCGTGTACCAGTCGGAGTTCCGCCCGCTCAAGCACACGCTGTCCGGCAACCCCGAGCGCACGCTGATGAAGCTCGTCGTCGACGAGCGGACCGACCGCGTGCTCGGCGTGCACATGGTCGGCCCCGACGCCGGCGAGATCATCCAGGGCTTCGCCGTCGCGGTGAAGTGCGGCGCGACCAAGGCGCAGTTCGACGCGACCATCGGCGTGCACCCGACCAGCGCCGAGGAGCTCGTGACGATGCGGCAGCCGCGGGGGTGAGGCTTGGGCTCCGCGGCGAGGGGTTACGCGCGACGGGCTTGCGCGCGAGTGGCCTGCGGCGCCGCGCGCCTTGACGTCCCCGCGCAGCATTACCCCTCAACGCATTCGCGAGCGCATGCAGGACAGGACGCGTTCTTCGGCTTGTTTCGAGCTAAGGGGATAGATGAGATCCAACGATGCGCGACGCTCGCTTCGCTGGATTCTGGCTCTCCGCGGCCGCCCTTCTCCCGGGTCAGGCTCCGAACTTGTTCGATCTCCCCCAGGTCGTCACGACCGCTGTGGACGGCCCAGAAGACGTCTTGCCCGTCGACCTGGACGGCGACGGCGACCTGGACCTGTTGGTCGCTTCCTACTTCGACGACAAGCTGGCGTGGCACGAGAATGACGGCCTCGGCGGGTTCGGCCCGCAGCAGCTGATCTTGGCGCCCGCAGACGGCGCCTATAGCGTCTACGCAGCGGACGTGGACGGCGACGGCGACACCGACGTGCTGTCGTCCCGTCTGAACGACGACATCGTCGCCTGGCACCCCAATGACGGCGCCGGCAACTTCGGGGCGCAGCAGGTCATCACGGCGGCCGGAGGCAATCCCCGGCGCGTCCGAACGGGCGACCTCGACGGGGACGGGGACCTCGACGTGCTGACCACGGACTCGCTCGCCAGCGTGGTCGGGTGGTATGCGAACGACGGCGTCGGCAACTTCGGGGCGCTGCAGACGATCGCGAGTGGAGGGGGCAGCGCGCACGGCCTCTGCGTCGCGGACCTCGACGGCGACGGCGACCTGGACGTGCTGTCGACGACCTACTCGGCGATCTCATGCTATCTCAATGACGGCGCGGGCAACTTCGGCGCCCAGCAGGTGATCTCAAACGCCGTGATCTTTGCGCGGGATGTCTTCGCGGCGGATCTCGACGCAGACGGGGACATGGACGTGCTGTCTGCATCCATGGACGACCACAAGATCGCCTGGTACGCAAATGACGGCGCCGGTAACTTCGGGGCCCAGCAGGTGATCACGACCGCTGCGACCGGCGCCTTCCGGGTGGTCGCGGCAGACCTCGATGGAGACGGTCACCTGGACGTCTTGTCGGCGTCCATCTTCGACGACAAGGTCGCGTGGTACGCCGGCGACGGCGCCGGCAACTTCGGGGGCCAGCAGGTGATCACGACGGCTGCGGTGAGCGCTCGTTGCGCGGCCGCCGCCGACCTCGACGGCGACGGGGACCTGGACGTGGTGTGGGCGGCCCGCAACGGCGACACCGTCGCATGGCAACCGAACAACACGGAGTCGCCTGCCGCCGCGACGCCCTTCGGGGCGGGCTGTGGCTCTCCGCCGATGGTGTTCACCCCGACCTCGCGCCCCGTGATCGGTCAGGTCCTGGGCTGCGAAGTGATCGATACACCCACGCCGTTCTGCGTGGTCGCGTTCGGGGCCAGCAACGCTCAGACGGCAGGAGGTGCAGCGCTGCCTTTCGACCTGACGGTGATCGGGATGACGGGCTGCACGCTGTATCACTCTGCGGAGGTGCCTGGGCTGCCTACCACGGCGTCCGGGGTCGCAGGCCAAGCGAACTTCGTGCTCACGGTGCCCGCGAATGCGGCCCTGGCGGGCCAGTACTTCTACCTGCAGGCCTTCAGCATCGACCCGAACGCCGCGCCGCGGAAGGTGATCTCCTCCAACGGCATCGAGTGCTTGATCGGCAGTCAGTAGGTGTCGTCCTCGGCGCGAGCGGCCGGCCGAGGGCGCCGGGGTCGGGTCGCGCGGCTGTCATCGCCTGCTGCCCGCGTGGATGAGCAGGCGTCCTCATCGAAGGCGCTCAACCCTGCTTCTGTGCAAGGGAGCAAAGGGAGCGGGTGATCGGGATCGAACCGATGACATTCAGCTTGGGGAGCGCCTTGGCCCTGGTGCTCAGAAGCGCCGAGAACGCGGCCGAGTTGGGCCGATCTGCGCGACGGTTGCTGACACATCAACACCCAGCAAGAGCCTGCGTAAGCTCCGTGTCCTTGTGCGCTCGAGGCTGCTGCGGCTGTGGGGGATGACGTTGGGGGGGGCAGGAAGAGGAGGCTCGCTGCGTGACCTGAACCGAATCGAGCAGCTGCGGTAGGTAAGCGGCTGCCAGGGATGAGAACGTGGGTGGCGGCCGTCAGGGCACCACTGCGCATGATTGAGGGAGGGGCGTGGGTGAGAGCGAGTGTCAGGCTGCGCGCACGAGCTCGTGGTGGAGCCTCGGTCCACGCCTGGGCTCGTGGTTTGAGCCAAAGGGCAGGCACCAGGGCTGCGCTTGGCGGCGGGTTGACCGGCGCTCGTGGGGCGTGGATTGTGGTTGGGGGGCAGGTGGTTCGGGCGGCAGCTTGGACTGCCCGGCCCTATCGTCGGTGTCGAAGGCCCCGACCGCTGGATTCGCTCGCTTCGATCTTTGGCGCCACGGGGTGGCCGGGGTTCCTTACGTCCGAGCGCGCTGCGTCGCCCAGGCTGGTTCCGCAGTCGTGACTTCATGCCAAGACCAACTCGGTTCAACCAAGCATGCGCCCACTCTTGCACGTCGGCATGATCAAGACCGGATCCACGTGGCTCCAGGACCACGTGTTCTTGGCGCCCGACAGCGTTCGCCCGTCCACTGGCTTTCACTGCGCGGCGCCGGCGGCGCGCGCCCACTTGGTCGACCGCATCGTCCTGCGCGGCGGGTTCGCGTTCGACCCGGCAGCGGGCGCGGCCTACTTCCGGGGCCTGCAGGTGAACAAGGCTGGATCGGTCCCGGTCTGGTCGGACGAGACCATGCTCGGCGATCCGCTGACGCGCAGATATGACGGCCCGAGCAGCCTGGAAAAGCTAAAGGCCTGTTTCCCTGACGCGCGCGTCTTGATGGTCATAAGGGAGCAGCGGTCCATCGCCTTGTCGATGTTCAATCAATACGTGAAGGAGGGCGGCGCGCTGACCGCGACCGACTTCTTTGGAACAGGCGACGAGCCGTTGTCCTTCTCGCCGATCCTCCGTGCCGACTTCCTCGAGTACGATCGCGCGATCTCGAAGCTGCATGAGCTGTTCGGCCCTGAGAATTGCCTCGTGATGCCTCAAGAGCTCCTCCGTAGGTCTCCTGGGGACTTCCTCGCGCGGCTCGCCGCTTTCTGCGAGGTCGAGGCAGCTGCCTTGGTGGACGCAGCGGAGAGCAACCGCGCCCCTCCACAAGCGACGCAGGCGATGAGGCGGCGACTGAACCGACTCTTCGTCGCGTCGCCGCTGCAGCCTGCAGCCGCCAACCGAGGCCGCCGTTGGCTGTTGCGTGGGACCGCGATCATCGGGAGCTGCATCCCCGCCTACCTCCACCGCGCGATGCGGCGCCGACTCGAAGCTCAGATACGGGCGCGCTTCGAAGGCGCGTACGGTCCATCCAACCGCCGGGCCCAAGAGCTTACGGGCATCGATCTGAGCGCGTTCGATTACGACTTGGTCTGAGACGCTCGACGCCGGCACGCCTGCGCGCAGCAAGATCTGCACGGCTTGGGTTACGCTGCAGTGATCCTCTGTCGTCGCTCGCGGCGTGAGTCACCCGGCGGGCCTTCTGTATGTTATGGTCTGCGCCCGATGTTGCCTGACGCGTCCCAAACAGCGAATCCAAGGTCTGCGGCGCGTATCGGAGAGGCGCGCCCGATGGCGTGGGGCCTTGACTCGGGAGCGGCTGCGCGGAGCACCCACTGCGGCGCTGATCCAGCCACCTGCAGACTGTCTCTGCACAGGCGCGGCGTATGTGGCGAGGCGCTCAGATGAAGCGGCTCCTAATTGTCCGGGCCGGTGATTACGCGGAAGCTTGGAATCGCTTCCGCTCTGGCGAAGCGGCGTCCTTTCGGGACCAACAGCTGAGCGTCGACTTCGTCGAGTCGCTGTCCGGGCGCTACGACGTGACCACGCTCGCGCGCTGCGAGCGTGTGCACGACGAAGCCTTGCTGCCGCGTCTCCGCTCTGTGGGTGTCACCTCAGCGACCTTCTATGACGCCAAGGCCATCACCGAAGTGCTCGAGCGTCTGGCGCCCGATCTGATGATCTTGACGATGGCCGCGACCCACGTCGTGCGGTGGGCCGCGAAGCGCAAGCTCGATGTGCTGCCGATGTTCGCGGACCTGTTCGCCCCCAAGGGGCCGCGTGGGCGGTACCGCACCTGGAAGCTGCGCCGCGCGCTGCGCAGCCTGCGCTACCCGTGTGTCGCGAACCACAGCCTCGAAGCGTCGAAGTCGCTGCGCGCGCTCGGTATCCCAGACGAGAGAATCGTGCCGTGGGAGCACAGCACGCTGTCCGCGGTCTCCGAGGCGAAGAGCGCGCCGACGGGGCGAGAGTTCCGCCTTCTCTACGTCGGCCGTCTGATTGCCTCGAAAGGTGTCGGCGAAGCGATCGACGCCGTCGCCGCGCTGCAGGTCAGAGGCGCGCCGCTGCGGCTCACGATCGTCGGCGAGGGCCAAAGGGGCTTGTTCGTGCGGCAGGTCGCGCGGCTGGGCGTGGAGAAACGGGTCGACTTCCGGGGGCAGGTCTCGTCCGGGACCGTGCTCGAATGGATGCGCTCCCACGACGCGGTCGTCGTCCCTTCGCGCCACGAGTATCCTGAGGGTCTCCCGAACACGATCTTCGAGGCCTTGGCGTCGCGTACCCCGCTCATAGCTTCGGATCACCCGGCGTTTGCGCCCAGGCTGTCACCTGGTCGCGACTCGCTGCGGTTCCGCGCGGGCGACGCCGGCGACCTGGCCGTGCAGGTCGCCCGACTCCGGGGCGATCCGGACCTGTATCGCCGTCTGTCCCGTAACAGTGCAGCCACCTTGTCCTCTCTCTACGTCGGCCTGCATTTTACGGAGTTGATGCGCGCCTTCCTGCGCGACCCGGTCGACACAGAGCGGTGGGTTGCGGACTGCTCCCTCGCCGCAGTTCTGAGGGGTTGAAGATCCCTGACAGGCCCACAATGATCTACGGAGTAGAGCTATCAATACGCTAGAAGAATGCCCAATCTGTGAGTCCGCCGGCATCAAGAGGGCATACACCGGTCGCACCACACGGAATGCCTCAGACCAGAAGCGATGGGATGTCTGGCGGTGCGAGGCCTGCGTTCACGAGTTCCTTAACCCGCAGCCTTCGTGGGCAGAGCTCGCGTCCTACTACAGCAGCGACTACCCGGCCCACGGGACGAGCCACGCACTGGATGCTGAAGTCGCCGAGGCCGCCGAGGAGGCGCGGCGGGTAGGCGAGTATCGCCACGTGCAGATACGCCCCGGGATGAAGCTCCTGGACGTAGGCTGTGGTGGCGGGTCTTTTCTGCGTGTCGCGCGCGAGTTGGGCGCTGAGGTCGCCGGTGTCGAGCCGTCGGACGCAGGCGTGAACGCGAGCAGGGCATGCGGCCTCGATGTGTTCCATGGCACGCTGGATGACTATGTCGAAGATCACGAGGGTGCTGCCTCATTCGACCTGATCACCGCCAATCACGTCATCGAGCACGCACCCGATCCAGTCCGCACCCTCAGCCAAGCAGGCCGGCTCCTGAGCGCGGGCGGAGTCATATGGATCGCTGTCCCTAACAGCGAGTGCACCGCAGCGCGCGCGTTGGGCTGGCGGTGGCACAGCGCGGACCTGCCGATCCACCTGATGCACTTCAGTCGTTCGAGCATCGAGGCGGCCATCCGACGAGCTGGTTTGCAGATTCGACGGATCGAGTCCTACTCACTCCCGCGAGGCGTTCGTGGATCGCTGGCGCAGATCCTGCGTCACAAGCTGATGATGCCGGGACGCATTGCCCATTGGCTGTCTTCACGGGGCTTCGCTCACCGCTACGCTGAGCGAGTCGGGCAGCGATGGGACCGGACGTGCGATGGCGAGGCGCTGCTGGTGCAGATCCAGCGGCCAGGTCCTGACCAGGTTGGCACGGCATAGGGCGCGGTAGGTGTGCCTGCGTCTACCACCACGGCGCAGGTAGGTCGCGGGCCAAGCGGCGTTCGCGCTCACGTTGTCCGCAAGAGTCGGTCTGCCGGGTCGGCTAGGCCGTCTGCGAGCATTTTCGCGACCCGAACGCTGCGCTTCGGCAGGGGACGTCCTGCAACGTGATCGACTGCCTGATCGGCAGCCAGCTGATCCGAGCCTCGGCGAGAGCGGTCTGCCGAGGGCGCTGGGGCTTGGTCGCGCGGCTGTCGTCGCGGGCTGCC
>JBMHDP010000309.1:0-12027 GCA_049889335.1 Planctomycetota bacterium | reverse complement strand
CGCCTACGCCGACCGCAACCCCCGGCGCGCGGCGCAGGAGCAGGCGCTGCTGGCGCGCGTCTGGCCGGGCCGCGCCGGCGAGGTCGTGCTGGACCTCCCCTGCGGCGCAGGGCGGCTGCTCCCGTTCCTGGTCGAGCGGGGCCACCGGACTCTGCAGGCCGACGGCGCGCTGGCCATGCTCCGTGAGGCGGCGGCGCGCGACGCAGCGGGCGCGCTGGCCGTCCAGGCCGACGCGCTGCACGCCCCGTTCGCGGACCGCTCCGTCGACGGCGTCGTGATGTTCCGGTTCCTGCACCACCTGCCGCCCGACGCCGCTCGGGCCGCGCTCGCAGAGGCCTGCCGCGTCGCGCGCCGCTTCGTGGTCGTCAGCTTCTTCCACCCGGTCAGCGTGCACCACCTGCAGCGGCTCTCGCGCCAGGCGCTCGGCGCGCCCGCGACCCGGTTCGCGGCTTCGCTCGGGTCCGTGCGTCGGACCGCAGCGCGGCACGGCTTCCGCCTGCACGCGCAGGCAGCGCAGCGTCCGTTCGCGCGGGACCTCTGGCTCGCCTCGTTCGTGCGCGATCAGCGCGGCTGACGACGGAGCAGGTCCAGCATCCCGCCGCCGTTGCTGCCGTCGCCGCCGTCGCCGCCGTCGTCGGCGTCGTCGAGCACGCGGTCCAGCGCCGAGAGCGCGCCCACGCCGTCGCCGCCTGCCGGGTCCTCGCCGCCGCCGAACACCCGATCGATCGCGCTCTGCCGCTGGCTCGCGTCGTCGTTCTCGTCCAGCGCGGCGAAGGCCGCCTGCAGCGACGCGTCGACCGACTCTTCGCCGTCGGCCTCGTCGAGGCCCTGCAGCGCGTCCAGGTCGCCCGGCGGCGTGACGATGCCCTCTCGGGCGAGCCGGATCAGCAGCCCGTAGACGTCCGGGAGCGGCAGCCCCAGCGACGCCGTCAACGACCGCGGCGTGGCCTCGCCGTTGAGCTGGGACAGCAGCTTGATCTCGAGCACGCCGAGCGCGGCGTCCCCCATCCGGGCGAACATGTCCGCGGTCGGGACCAGCGGCGCGTCGGGGTCCGGAAAGACGCCGCGCATCTGGCGCCAGTCGTCGAGCAGCTTGCTGCCCTCCAGCAGCAGGGACGTGACGCCGATCCGCAGGTCGTTGTCGACCGCGAAGTCGGGCAGCGCGTCCAGCTGCTTGTAGTAGAAGGCGTAGGGCTCGGGCTCGCGCATGAACTCGAACAGCGCCTCCTTGCCGAGCAGGCGCAGCGCCTCCAGCCGCTCCGCCGCGGGGATGACGCCGCGCTGCGCGAGCGTGAGGATGCAGGGCACGCCCTCCTCGGCGCGCGCCTCCTCTGCGGCGAGGACCTGCTCGTCGGAGATCTCCCGCAGCCCCATCCTGTCGCTGCGCGGCAGCACGCGCCGGCGAAGGTGGTGAGGATCGAGGAACCAGACGCGCCCGTCCCCGATGTAGACGTCGACCCGGTTGTCCGCCTTCTCCAGGCTCAGGCAGCCGAGGTGCTTGCCCGCGGCCAGCATCTGCATGACCTCTTCGACCGAGATGAAGTCGGTCCGCCCGGCGAAGTTGAAGTCGTCGGCAGCCGACGTCGCGCGCAGCAGCGAACGATCGAAGGCGTTGGCGAACTCCGACAGCGTCGCGATCGAGAACACGGAGCCCATGACCCACTCGGCGGCCCGCAGCGCGGTGACCTCGTCGCCGTCCCCGACGACCTGCTGCATGCCGCGGCGCAGGCGCGCGAACAACACCTCGCCGAGGAGGTCGCGCGTGTCGGTCTTGGTGCCCTCCATGCGGCGCTTGCGATCGACCAGGTCCTGGACGCGGCCGGCGAGGTGGCGCAGCTCGGACTCCTGCTGCTCGTCGTCGCCGTCGACCAGCGCGTGGACGAGCGCGCCGATGCGCGCCTGCAGGTCCGCGGACAGCTCCGCGGGAGGCGCTCCGGTGACGTTTTCGGCAGCAGACACGACAGGGTTTCGTCGACGAATTCGACAGGCGTCCTTGACGCAGAATGTCGCCCTAAGGGAGAACCCGAGCGCGCCGCTGCGTGGCGCCCGCGTCCGCCTGCGGCTACAACGCCCGTGCGAAGGCGTCGTGGGCGCCTCCGCAGCCCCGGCCTGCGCCGCGCCAGGACCTCGTGCTGTGACGCCGACAAACCGAGAAGAACACCTCGCCGCTGCGCGGGACCTGCTGACGTCGATGGAGCTGCGGGTCGTCGAGCGGACCGCGCCGCCGACGTCCGGCCACCGCTCGAGCGCGCTGCTGGTGGGCGAGAACGCCGCGGGCCGACGCTTCCTGCTGAAGTACTACCTGCCGCCCACAGCAGCGTCCGTGCTGCCGTCCCAGACCCGGCCCGAGGACTTCGCGCGGCGCGAGACCGCCTTCTACCGGCTGCTCGACAGCGCTGATCCGTCGCGGCGCGAGCTGCCAGCCCCCCGCACCGTCGCGATGGGGCCAGGAGATCCGCCGCAGTGGCTGCTGTTGGAGTGGCTCGAGCCCGCGGTCGGCCCCGCCGAGGAGGTGCTCGGACAGGACCACGTCCTGGACTTGCTGCGAGCCATGTCCGCGTTCCCGACCGAGCGGCTCATGGGCCGGCGCGGCCTGCCGCTCGAGCACTGGGACCCGATCGGCTACCTCGACCGGATCCGGCACATGTACGACGCCGTGCTGTTCGTGCTCGGGGAGCCGCGGTGGCGCCAGCTGCAGCGGTTTTTCGCGGAGGCCGTCCGGTGGACCGACGGCCGCGCCCACGTGCTCGTCCACGGCGACTACCAGCAGGACAACGTGATCGTGACCGACGACGACCGCCCGTTCCTGCTCGACTTCGAGCGCGTCGGCATCGGCAACCGCGACCACGACTTCGCCTGGTTCTGGATGCACTCCGAGCGCCACCCCGAGTGGAAGCGGGCGCTGCTCAGCCGCTGGATCGGCGACGCGGTCGGCGGCGACCGGATCCGAGCGGAGTGGGGCATCCGCAGCGCGACCGCCTACCTCGCGATCCGGCGGCTGCGCTGGGGCTACCTGACGCACGGCGACGAGGACCCCCGCGCGAGCGCGAACCTCGCGCTCCTGGACGCCGCCCTCGAGGGCGGCGGCGCGCTGTTCCCGCGCTGAACGGCGCGGCCCTTCCCGCGCGTCAGGAACAATTTGCAGGTGCCGAAATTCGTGGGCAGGAGGTGCCGCAAGATGGTGGCACCCAGACGCTGCGGCGCCTGGCCCCGCGCCGTCAGCCAGCGGTGCGAGCGCGGCTTAGAGCGACGAGCCCCGAACGCGACGGAGGTGGCACGGTTGTTGTTCTCACCGAGCATGACCGCGCGCATCGACCAGTCGGAGTTCACGGACGAAGACCTCGTCCAGCAGCTGCAGGCCGGCGCGACCGAGCTCGCGATGACGGAGCTCGAGCGGCGATACGGTCGACGGATCCACCACTTCGTGCAGGGCATGGTGCGCGACCCGCACCTCGCGAGCGACGTCACCCAAGAGGTGTTCGAGCGGGTCCTGCTCAAGCACGGCCTCTACCGTCCCGGCACCAACTTCCGGGCGTGGCTGTTCGAGGTCGCGCGCAACCAGGCGCTGACCATGCTCCGCAGCCGCAAGCGGCTGCCCCGACCGGCCAGCGCGCTGCAGAGCGCGGCGAGCGAAGACGGGGACTTCTTCGACTCGGTGGCCGCGCGCCCCGAGAACGAGGACCTCGTCGAAGCCGAGTTCATGGCCGCCTTCCAGCGCGCGGTCGACGACCTCCCGGAGCACTACCGGGTCGTGTTCGACCTGTGCGTCCGCCGCGGACACGCCTACCAGGAGGCCGGCGACCTGCTGGGCCTGCCGACCGGCACCGTCGCGATCCGGATCATGCGCGCGCGGAAGAAGCTCTTCACGGCGCTGCAGCACCACCTCGGGCGCCTGCGCCGTCCGCCTGCCTGCTTTCAGTAGGCGGCGCTCGCCGTAGACCGGCTGCTGGCTGCGGTCGGCGGCGCTGCCCGCGCGCGCTCAGCCTACGTGGATGCCGAGCGCGGCGAAGGCCTCGTCGGCGAGGCGGTCCCAGCCGCGGTTCGCCGCAGGTGACGCCGGGCTCGGATGCGGGATCCGCCCGGCGCGCACGCCGCCGCGGTCCAGCTCCGCGGCGAAGACCCTGCGGATGCGCGCCTCGGCGAACGCCCCCACCCCCACCAGCCACTCCGGCTGGAGCGTCGCGACGACGTCCCGCAGCACGCGGTCGCAGATCTCGAAGAGCGGCGCGGTCTCGGCCTTCTTGAGCTTGTCCGGGGTGAGGTTGGCGCCGGTCTCGCCGAGGAAGGCGAGCGGACAGTAGTTGTAGACGAAGAACCGCGTCGCGAACTGCTCGGGCGTCTCGAAGCGCTGCGCGACCCAGCCCCACAGCCGCCGCCCCGATACCTCGCTGCGCGTCGACGCGAGGCCCAGGATCGGCCGCTTGGGGTGCTCTTCCGCCGGCTTCTCTACGGCGCCGGTCAGACCCATCCAGTCGCGCACGGCCGCGACCTCTCCGAACGGCACGCCGGTCTGCACCATGCCGAACGGGCCCGGGTTCATGCCCAGCAGCAGGACCTCTTTGGGCCCGTCGCCGAACCGCTCCAAGTACTGCCGGTGGAGCGACCAGGCGTAGCCGAGCGGGTTGTAGACGCACGCGACCGGGTCGGTGAAGGCCAGCCGGTCCAGCTCGGGACAGGACGCCGAGACGATGTCGCGGACAGACATGCCAGGACCATATCGGCGCAGGCCGCGCCGCTGCAACGCGGGCCCGCTACCAGCCCTTCTGCTTGCCGAGGTTCTGCGGGCGCGCGTCGGCGTTCGCCACGTGCCAGCCGGTCCAGAACGCCAGCCGCGCGATGCGCTCCATCTTCTTCGCGTCCAGCTTGTCGGCGTGGTCGCTGACCTGGTGGTAGTCCTCGTGCTCGCCGTTGCAGAAGAAGACCACCGGGATGCCCTTCTTGGCGAAGTTGAAGTGGTCGCTGCGCGTGTAGTACTTGTCCCCCGAGGCGAACGTCACGCCCATCGCGTCACCGAACGCCGCCGCGTCGCGCACGATCGTGGAGAACTTGGCGTGGCGGTAGCTCGGGGTCACCGTGACCTCCATCTCCCCCGACTCCGGGCCGCTGCGGCCGATCATGTCGGTGTTGACGTTGGCGACCAGCTGGTCGAGCGGCCACGTGGCGTTGTCGCTGTAGTACTGAGACCCCCACAGCCCGAGCTCCTCGCCCGAGACCGACAGGAAGATCACGCTCCGCCGCGGCGGCTGCTCGGACTCGGCGAAGGCGCGCGCGATGGCGAGCAGGCCTGCCGACCCGGACGCGTTGTCGTCTGCGCCGTTGAAGACGTCCCCGTCCATGCGCCGACCGACGTGGTCCATGTGGGCCGAGTAGATGACGGCCTCGTCCCGCAGCGCCGGGTCGCTGCCGCGCAGCACCGCGCACACGTTGCTGGCCCGGGCGTCCTCGTCCTCGCGCACCTGGTAGCGGAGCGCGCACGCGACGCCCGCGCGGCCCTCCGGCGCCGCTTCCCCGTCGGCGAGGAAGGCCTGCAGCTGCGCCTGGGTGACGCCGAGCGCCGCGAGCGCGCGCGCGCTGGCCGCGGTCGACAGCACCAGCGTCGGGACGCCGCCGCCTCTGGCGAGGCGGCTCATCATGCCCATGCTGTTGTCGGCGCCCGGGAAGTTCGGGGACACGGTCGCCTTGCCAGGGGAGACCGCGACGTAGTTGAGCACGTCCGACAGCCCGACCTTGTCCTCGCCCTGGACGAACAGCACGGCCGCTGCGCCCAGCTTGGCGAGGCCGCGCGCCGTGCGGCCGAGCGACCCCAGCACGCCGAACGACATGCCGAACTTCTGCTCGACGGAGAGCTCGCCGCCGACCGAGCCCCGGGGCCCCTTGACGGCGACGATCGCCACCTTGCCGGTCAGGTCCGCGTCCTCGGCCACGTCGCGCGACGCGCCGCGCGTGCGGCCGTAGCCGAGCCAGACGGCCTCGCCGTCGACCTCGACCGCTCCCGCGCGGGCGCCCAGCAGCGCGAAGGTGTCGCCGAGGTCTGCGTCGCCGACCGAGACCGCCGCGCCGTCGGCGAGGAACGTGCGCTCGACGCCGTAGCGCTGCAGGAACGAGCGCGGGCCGTCGTCGCCGCCCTCGACGTCACCCAGCGGCTCGAGCCCGAGCGCGCGGAAGTGCTCCTCGATGTACGCCGCCGCGGCGTGCTGGCCCGGCGAGCCGGTCAGGCGTCCGCCGAGCTCGTCCGACGCGAGGTAGTTCGCGTGGGCCGCGAGCCGCGCCGCCTGGATCGCCTGCATCGCGGCGGGCTGCGGCGGGACGTCGGCCTGCTGCGCGACCGCAGAGCAGGAGATCAGAGCGAGCGCGGCGATGGCCGGCAGAGCGGAGGACGTACGGAGCATAGCGGAGGTGGCGTTGGTAACGGCTGTCGGGGCGAGACAGAATACGACGACGCGGCGCAAAGCGAACAACTCCGGCACAGGCGCCGACGCCGCGGTCCCAACCATGCCCTCTCGAGCCCTCAACCGACGCTCCTTCCTGCTCGCCGCCGGCGCGGCCCCGCTCGCGACCCCGCTCGCCGCGGCCAAGCTGCGGGGCCTCGACGACCCAGCCGACATGGCGGCCTTCGGCCGGCTCATCGGCCTGTCGTTCAGCGCCGAGGAGACCGCGCAGGCCGCGCGCACCCTCGACGGCTACCGCCGCGACTACGCCGCGCTCCGCGCGCGCGGGGTGACGTTCGAGATGTCCCCGAGTACGGCGTTCGACCCCTACCCGGCGAGCCTCGCGAAGCCTGCGCCGACGTCGCGGCGCGCCGTCGCGATCCCGCCGGACGTCGCCGCGCCCGAAGACGACGTGGACCTCGCGTTCGCCACGGTGCTGGAGCTGGCGAGCCTGCTGCGGCAGGGCAAGGTCACGTCCCGCCGGCTCACCGAGCTCGCGCTCGCGCGCCTGGCGCGTTTCGACGAGACGCTGCTCTGCGTGGTCAACCGGCTGGACGACGAGGCGCTCGCGCGCGCCGACGAGCTCGACGCCGAGCTCGCTGCGGGCAAGGACCGGGGGCCGCTCCACGGGATCCCCTACGGCGCCAAGGACCTGTTCGCGTGGCCGGGTGCGCCGACCACGTTCGGCGCGGCGCCCTACGCCGAGCAGCGCTGGGACGTGCGCGCCACCTGCCTCGACCGCCTGCACGACGCGGGCGCCGTGCTGTGCGCCAAGCTCTCCCTGGGCGCGCTGGCCATGGGCGACCTCTGGCACCGGGGGCGCACCCGCAACCCCTACAACCCGGCGCAGGGCAGCAGCGGTTCGTCGGCGGGCTCGGCCAGCGCCGTCGCCGCCGGGCTGCTGCCGTTCGCGATCGGCACCGAGACGCTCGGCTCGATCGTCTCCCCGTGCCGCCGCTGCGGCGTCGGCGGACTGCGCCCGACCTTCGGCGCCGTCAGCCGCTACGGCGCGATGCCGCTCTCGTGGACGATGGACAAGGTCGGCCCCATCGCGCGCAGCGCTACCTGCGCGGGCCTCGTCTTCGACGCGATGCGCGGCGCGGACGGCAAGGACCCGGCGGCGCGCGACACGGCGTTCGACTGGGAGCCCGGCGGCTCGCTCGAAGGCCTGCGGGTCGGCGTCCTGCAGCTCCGCGGCTGGCCACGCAGCGACGACGACCGCGCGTTCCTCTCGTGGCTCGAGCAGCGCTGCGGCGCGCCGGTCGAGGTGTCGCTGCCCGAGGCCGACTACGGCGCCATGCTGCTGATGCTCCACGCCGAGGCGGCCGCGGCCTTCGACGAGCTGACGCGCAGCGGCCAGGACGACCAGCTCCCCGGCCAGCGCGCCGGCGACTGGCCCAACAGCTTCCGCAGCGCGCGCACCATCCCTGCGGTCGAGTACATCCAGGCCAGCCGGCTGCGCGCGCGCCTGCTCGACGAGATGCACGCGGCCCTCGCAGGGGTCGACGTGCTGGTCTCGCCGACCCACGGCGGCCCGACGCTCACCGCCACGAACCTCAGCGGACACCCGACCCTGGTGCTGCCGGTCGGACGAAGCCGACGGGAGCAGGACGGCGGGCGCCCCAACCTGATCGCGCTCACCGGTCGGCTCGACGGGGAGGGCCCGCTCTGCCGCGTCGCCGAGGCCTGGCAGCAGGAGACGGACTGGCACCGCGCGCGCCCCGAACAGAACCCACGATGACCCCTAGACCACGCCCCCGAGTCCTCCCCGCGCTCTGGCTCCTGCTCGCGGCCGGCTGCGCCAGCTCGCCGGACGCCCCGCTGCGCGGCGACCGCCTCGTCGAGGCTCCCGCGGCGGCCACCGACTGCATCGTCGTCGCCGGCCGGCGGGTCCCGATCGGCACCCGGGTCGTCACGTGGGACGAGCCTGGCGGCTACAGCGCCTACCGCTTGGGCAAGCACTTCGACCGCAGCGGAGGCCTCGACGGCGAGGCGCGCTACGGGCAACGCCCCGGCGACCCGCAGACGCTCGCCGCGCTGCGGGAGTGCGTGCACCAGTTCGTCGTGCACTACGACGTCTGCGGCACGTCGCGGCAGTGCTTCAAGGTGCTGCAGGACCTGCGCAACCTGTCCGTGCACTTCATGGTCGACGTCGACGGGACGATCTACCAGACGCTGGACCTCAAGGAGCGCGCGTGGCACGCGACGGTCGCGAATGACGCCGCCGTCGGCGTCGAGGTCGCGCACCCGGGCGCCTGGCGCAGCCCGCTGAACGCCGACATGCGCCGCTGGTACGAGCGCGACAACGACGGCTGGCGGATGAAGTTCCCTGCGTGGATGAAGGAGACAGGGGTCCGAACGAGCGGCTTCGTCCCTCGCCCGGACCGCCCCGAGTTCGTCAGCGGTGAGGTCCAGGGCAGCGTCTACCACCAGTTCGACTTCACCCCGGAGCAGTACGCGGCGCTCGCGCGCCTGGTCGCCGGCCTCAACAAGGCGCTGCCGCGGATCCGGCTCCGCGCGCCGAGGGGCCCGGACGGCGCCGTCGTCAACCGCGCCCTCGACCGCGCGGACCTGCGGGCCTTCGACGGCGTCGTCGGACACTTCCACGTCCAGACCAACAAGCAGGACCCCGGCCCCGCGTTCCAGTGGGACCGCGTTCTGGACGAGGCGCGCCGCCTCCGCGGTCGCTAGCGCGCGGCCGCCGGACGGCTGCGACCTGCGGCCCGCAGCGCCTCGAGCTCGGCCCGGAGCCTCTTGACCACGTCCGGGTGATCGGCGGCGACGTCGCGCGCCTCGCCGAGGTCTCGCTCCAGGTCGAAGAGCTGGAAGGGCTCACCGAACGGCTTGCCCTTGGGCTGCTGACGGCCGCCGGAGCCGTTGCCGGCGACGAGCTTCCAGCGGCCCTTGCGCAGCGCGAACATCCCGGCGACCGAGTGGTGGACGACGGGCGGGCGCGGGCGGGCCCCGCCGCCGCGCGCGCCGAGGGCTGCGGGCAAGAAGCTGAAGCTGTCCTCGGCGGCGTCGTCCGGCAACGGACGCTGGATCACGTCGGCGCAGGTGTCGAAGAAGTCGGTCAGGCAGATCGTCCGGTCCACGCGCGCGCCCGCCGGCACGCGGCCCGGCCAGCGCACGAAGAACGGCACGCGGTGACCCGCCTCCCAGATGTCGGCCTTGGTGCCGCGCAGCGGCCCGTTGGCTCGGTGGTGCTCCGGCCGGTAGCCCTGCACCCGCGGGTCCTCGACGTGGTCGCGCTTCTCCGGGTCGTCGAAGCGGTACATGAAGGAGCCGTTGTCCGACGTGTAGACGAGCAGCGTGTCCTCGGCGACGCCGGCGTCGTCGAGCGTGCGCAGCAATTGCCCGACCGCGTCGTCGACCTGCGCGACGAAGTCCCCGTAGTCGCCGAGGCCGGTGCGACCGCGGAAGTCCGGGTGGGGCAACACCGGCTTGTGGGGCGCCGGCAGCGGCAGGTAGAGGAAGAAGGGCGCCGCCGATCGCGCGCGGTCACGGACCACCCCGCAGGCGTGCTCGACGAGGTGACCCAGCACCTCCTCCATCACGAGGTCCTGGGCGCGCGGCCCCTTGCGGAGGAACGCCGGGAAGCGCTGCCCCCTCTGCTCGACGACGCGCGGGTCCGTCACCGCGCCGTCCTCGACGTAGACGTAGGGCGGGAAGTCGAGCGACGCGGGGATGATGTAGCTGTGGTCGAAGCCGTAGTCGTTCGGTGGGCTCCCCACCGGCTGGTCGTACTGGATCGCTCCGCGGTCGTCCTTGGGCCACTCCAGGCCCAGGTGCCACTTGCCCACGATCGTGGTGTGGTAGCCCGCGTCGCGCAGGAAGCCCGCGACCGTCTGCCGGCCCGCCTCGATCACGGGGCCGCCGTAGCCGTTGATCACGCCGCGCTTCAGCCGACCTCGCCAGCAGTAGCGACCCGTGAGCACGCCGTAGCGCGTCGGGGTGCAGACCGACGACGGCGTGTGCGCGTCCGTAAACGTGCAGCCGGTCGCCGCGAGCTGGTCGAGGTTGGGGGTCGGGATGGCGCTCGCGCGGTTGAGCGCGTGCACGTCGCCGTAGCCCATGTCGTCGGCCATCACGAACACGATGTTCGGCGGCCGGCGGAGCGGCCGTGCCCCGGGGCCGGCGCAGGAGACCAGGCAAAAAAGAAGAGCGGCCAGGCAGGCGTGCTGCATGGCCGCTCATCTTGGTGCGCGTCCGGCGCCGCGACAAGCGCGGCCACCGGCGGCGTGGCGATCAGAAGCTCGAGATGAAGCTCCGGGTGCCGTTCGTGGTGATCATGCCGAGCGCGTTCTGACCGTTCGGCAGCGCGTTCGGCTGGACCAGGTTGAAGCACTGCGCGTAGAGGTTGGTGCCCGAGGGGACGCCAGCCGGCAGCGGGAACGTGGTCGAGATCGTCGAACCCGCACCCGAGACGCTCAGCACCACATCGAGGCTGCCGATGTAGGCGTTGCAGCCCGGCGCGCCCAGCGCGGCGAGCGAGATGCCCGGGTTCGTCTGGGTCAGGCTCAGGGCCAGCAGGCCGAGGCTGATGCCGCCGCCGGCGTCTTGCGCGTTGTTCACCGTGTAGGTGATCGTCGCGCCCGACGTCGAGGTCGAGATCGGCGCGCCCGAGGCGTCGAGCGAGACGGCGTCGACGTTCGAGCCCGAGATGACGACCGAGTTCATCGCGCTGATGTCCGTGCCGCCGTCGTCGACCGACGCGCCGCCCGGCGTCGCGCCGACCAGCCAGACCTCGGGGTTGGTGGTGTTGAGGTTCTCGAACTCGATCGAGTAGTCACCCGTGACCGTGTCCCAGATGAACTGCATCGTGTTCGGAGCGCCCGTGTTCCAGCCGGCGACGCCGAGGTAGGTCACGGTCGCGACCGAGCCGTTCTCCTCGTAGTAGATGTCGCCGCTGCCGCCACCGCTGGCCGAGTGCAGGTCGGTCCAGGTGTAGAGGCCCGGGAACGCGTCGTTCAGCATGGTGCTCACCGACGGGACGAAGCCCGCGCTGTTGGCGCCGCCGAGCGCGATGTTGCCGTTCGAGCCGACCCACACGCCGAGCGTGCCGCCGACGATGGCCGAGTCCTGGAAGTCGTCGTCACCGAGCGGCATGACCGTCGCGTTCGGGCCCGGGGCGATGCCGCCGGCGCCGTTGCTGGTCGTGACCAGCGCCTGCGTGCCCGGCGCGCCGCCGAGGCTGATGCCGGTGATGATCTTGCCGTCGAGGTCCATGGCCGTCGGGCTCATCTCCTCGTAGTAGGAGTCGGAGATGTCGTAGCAGCCCTGGCCGTAGGCGTCGTTGAGGGCCGGCGTGCACGGCTGCGGGATCGCGATGTAGCCGGTGCCCGCGTTGATGAACGAGACCGTCTGGTTGTTCAGGTCGAACGGCGAGGCCGCGGGCGGCGTGTAGAACGGGAACGCCTCGAACATCACGAAGTCGGTGAGGTTCGTCGGGCCGGTCGACAGGTCGACGGAGCCCGGGTTGGCGACGCCGTCACCGCGCGAGATGCCGGTCCGGGGGTCGTTCTGGCCCTGGTTCTGCGTGCCCTCGACGTTGCCGTCGAAGTACATGTCGATGTTGCCGTTGCTGTCGATCTGCACC